>CAZQDA010000016.1:0-38692 GCA_964592155.1 uncultured Christensenella sp. | reverse complement strand
ACTCGAAATCGTGTTGGGTGCAAGCCCACGTGGGTTCGAATCCCACCTCTTCCGCCAAATAAAAAAGTTCACGCCTACGGTGTGGGCTTTTTTATTTGATAGAGCGGATGAGAACCCGCGTGGGGGTATGCAAGTGCAAGGCGAAGCCTCCATGCGCGCTCACTCATTCTTCACTTGGCATAACCTAACTCCACAGTAGCTACACATCATATCCGCACTACTACTCACAATACACATCTATATATTGTATTTTAATGAGATGTTATGCAATGCGCAACAAAAAAGCCAAGCTCAGAAATGTCGTTCCGGCTCGGCTTTTCGTTAAATGTCATTTTATTCATTTCACTCTTACGGAGTGCAAATGAATCCATTCCTATTTGAAAATTTCATATGTCTTTTTCAAAATCGGGTCGGTGTATTGTGTGATCTCATGATAAACAGGCAAAATCTTTTCATAAAGTGCCGCATTTTTTTGATCCGGCATAAATATATCTGCCACCTTGACCATTTTATGAACAGCCGTGTCAAAGTCAGGATATGCACCGGTCGCAACCGCAACGCATATGGCTGCCCCCAACCCCGCCGCACCATTGACCACGTTGCGAAGCGCAGGAACCTGGAACACATCCGCAAACATGTGCAGCAGCATATCACTGTTTGATCCACCGCCTGTGATGATGATTTTTTCGAGTGGAATTTTGAGCTCCGCCATCATATCGTCCACATGTCTTTTCATGGTGAACACGACTGCTTCCAGTATGGAACGATAGATATGCCCTCTTGTGTGCCTACCGTCAAATCCAATCATGACGCCCTTTTTGTATGTTGCGTCTACAGGCGCAAGCCAATCGAGTACGGTCATCAGTCCATCGCTGCCGATCGGCACCTTCTCCGCTTCTTCCGTCAAAAGCTCTTCGGCACTGATTCCACATTTTTTTGCAGTTTCAAGATATCCCTCTCCCAGCAAATCCCGATACCAGCTTACCGTCCACATTCCACGACGAATACCATTGCTGTCATACAAAAATTTGTTTGGCTCACAGGCGAATTTCGGCCATACCGCGCTAGTGTTTTTCAAATTTTCTTTTCCCTCTGTCATGGCAGCAGTATAGGTTCCAAGAGACACGCACACTGTACCGTCTCCTCTGCATCCCGTTCCAAGCCCTTCCACCGCTTTATCGTTTGAGGTCGCAACAACGGGCAGCCCTTCAGGGAGCCCTGTCGCCGCTGCCGCTTCTTTGGTCACATAGCCAAGGATTTCGCCCGGCATCACAAGATCAAACAACATTTCACGGTGCATTCCTGTCGCTTCATACGCGCTGGGATCGTCCGACCACTTCCACGCATCAATATCCATCGGCCAAACGCCCTCATAATTGGCGACGGTATCTTTTTTCTCACCCGTGAGGCGATGCGTAATATAACCGGATGATGCCGTAATATATGCCACGTCTTTGTTGGTATGCTCATAAGGCCTCGCAACACGCATATCCATCCAACTAAGCGCCGGTTGGGCAAGCGTGCCATCCGCTTTCAGGTATGCGCGGCAATAGCGAATGGTACACAGACCGATTCCCAGAATATCCTCTCTGTTCCCCTCAAACTTTGCCATACACTTTTGACTTGCCTTACAGATCGCATCCCACCAATCGTCGTCCGGATGTTCCACAATGCCCGGCTCCGGCAAGTGATAAGGCTTCAACGCCTCCTTATCTTCGCAAACTATATTGCCTTCCAGATCAAAAATCAATAGTTTGGCGCTCTGGGAGCCTTCGTCGATACCAATAATATATTTTCCACTCATAACTGCTTCCCCACTCTCCAGCCTGTGCCCGCTCAGCGAACCAAGTATCCGCCGTCGACTACGACAACCGTTCCTGTAACATAATTAGATGCCTGACTTGCAAGAAAGACCGTCGTTCCCATCAGATCCTGCCTCTCTCCCCATCGGTTTGCGGGAATATGCGCAAGCACTCTGTTGTTTGTCTCAGGATTGCTCCTTGTGCCGATTGTGATATCCGTTGCATAATATCCGGGAGCGATGCCGTTGACCTGAATATTATGTTGTCCCAGTTCATCTGCATATGCCTTGGTGAGACCCATCAGCCCCGCTTTCATCGCCGCATAAGCGGGTGAGCCCAGACCGCCCAAAAATGAAAACAGCGAGCAAATATTGATGATCTTTCCGCTTTTTTGCGGGATCATATATTTTGCGCATTCGTGGCTCAATTCAAAGGATGCCGTCAGGTTGATTGCTATCATCGGATCCCACTCTTTTCTTCCAAACTCCGTAACGTCCGCAATATTGCAAATGGCAGCAGAATTAACAAGGATATCTACACTTCCAAGCGTTTTCACACAAGTCTCCGCAACCTGCTTGCATACGCCGGGCTTAGAGATGTCGCCCTGCATAAATGAATATTGCACGCCGCAGCCTTCAATCATCTTCTGCGTCGTACCGTCATCATCCACGTAGGAACAAACAAACACATTCGCTCCGCCCTTCGCAAGCGCCATCGCAAACGCCTGTCCAAGCCCTGTGTTCCCACCTGTGACAATCGCATTTTTTCCTTTCAAAGAAAAGAAATCCAAAGAGAAATCGTTCAATTCATAACTCATACATCCTTACCTCCAATTTTATTTTTTGATCTATTTTCAGGTCAAATCTGATATGCAAAACATAAAAACAAGATGCACAAAAAAGAGCAATCTTTACCCTTCTCAGGTAAAAATTACTCTCACTCTAAATCTCTTCAAGTAATCAAATATTCACTGTTACCGCTATTATACTCACAATCGAGCCGCTTGTCAACAAACAACTTTTTCCGCAGATAAATCGCCTTGTCTAGCCATTCCTTGCCCTAGCACGTCCACAGGTCTCTGTTGGTGGTAGATACGGCAATTGCCCCTGCCTGCAGCGACGCAATCACGTCCTGTTTATCCAGAATGAGTCCGCTCAAAATCATTGGCTTTTTCAAATCTTCAAACAAATAGTGAATCGGTTTTGGCAGGCACGCAGGCATAAATTCGAATACATCCGGATCACACTGCTTCATATATTTTTGGATATTGGCATAGTTTAACGCATCCATCATATAAAAGCGCTGAATCGTAAAGAATCCCAATTCCTTTGCGCGCCGGATAATCGCAGGCTTCATGCTGATAATGCCGTCCACATCCGTATACTTTTTCAGAAAGTCCACGCTGATTTCTTTTGTAGAAAGTCCGTCGATCAAATCCAGATGCACAATGGCATGCTTTCCGCTATCTTTAACTTTTCTTATATTTTCAGCAATATTGCAAATATCTCCATATAAAACATAGGCGACGCCACATTCTGCCGTGCCGCACTCATTGAGCCACTCCTCATTTTTAATGGCTGGTATAACCGGATGAACTTCTGTTGCCTCCATAAGCGTATCCAATGTAAAACGCATCTTCTTCTCCTTTTATGCCCCTGATTTTTTGGAGCGCTCTTCACTTGTTTCGACCGGAAGCCGCGGTGATTCAAGCGGCCTTCCATTTTCATCATAATCTTCTTTGTGCACATCATACTTTTTCGGCTTCAGCGCAATCAGGAAAAGCCCCGCAGCCATCATAATCATCAAAAACATATTGGGTAACCCGCCAATGTTGGATGCCGCTTTGATACCATCTATGCCCGCAAAAGCAATCAATATCCATGTAACCACACCGATTGACGCCCCCCACACCACCTTGAGCCATACAGGTGATTCCTGATTTTGCTCTGTAATGCCTTTGGTGCATAAACCCGCCATCGCATTCGTATTGGAATCCGATGCTGTGACAAACGAAATAAAGACAATAAACAGATAGAACGGGATGATTATAAAGGGTAATGGCAATTGATTAAACACAGTATAAACAGCCGCTTCAGGCCCTTGCTGCGCAATAACGCCCGAAAGCCCGACGCCGTTTTGTTCATAATAAAGCGCCGCTGTGGAGAAAAGCCCCATCCAGATCGTACTGAAAATCGCAGGAATGATAAAATTACAAAGGATAGCATCTTTGATCGTGTATCCTTTTAAAAGTTTGCCCAGAAATACTGCCGTGATAGGCGTCCACGCAAGCCAGTTGCACCAGTAAAAAATCGGCCAGCTTTGCGCCCATGCATCTTGAAACGCTTCGCCCGTGTATAAGCTCAGCCTGAAAAAATCGCTTAGGTAAGCGCCCCATGACTCCACACCTAAATTAAGCATATATGCTGTGGGGCCAAAAATCAAGAGAAATACCAAAAGAACGATGTAAATTTTTGCATTGACTGAAGAAAGCACGCGGATACCACGCATGACTCCCGACGCACTCGAAATAGTAAAGGTTATCACAATCACGGCAATGATAATCCCCCATGAAAACACATTGCTTTTGATACCGAAGATGCTTTCAATCCCGCCTCCAATGGTCATCGTCCCCGTTCCAAGCGACGCAGCCATACCAGAGGCCAGCGTGATCACACAAATCATGTCGATAATCGTATTATACTTATTGACCTTCGTCCCAAACAGCGGAACAAGCGATGCGCCCATTGAAAAAGGCTGCTTCATATTATAAAAGGCAAAGGCAAAAACAAGCGTTGCGACCGTATACAACGCATAAGGGGACCACGTCCATTCCAGAAACATCGTTTCCATCGAAAAAACGGCCGCCGCAGGCGTCCCCGCCGTTACCCCTGACGCAAGCGACGGCGCATTATAGTGGTAGATCGGCTCTGCGCAGGCCCAGAAAAGGATTCCTGCGGCAATCGTCGTGCACAGCGTAATCCAGATCAGATCTCTATATTTCATCATCGGCCTTGCTTTTCTGCCGCCGATCCGTACCTTGGCAAGCGGTGAAAAGAACACGAAAATGACAATGATCACGCAGAGCAGAGTTGTCAAATTGAACGCCCACGCAAAGTTATTCAATATCCAACCGGTGACTGCGTTTAACCCCTCCAAGAACGCATCACCGTTTAAAACGCTCACCACAACCATCGCCATAAGCAAAATCCACGGCGGAAAAAACACCGTTTTTCTAAGTTTCAGCGTTACAACCTTGTCCTGAATCCCCGTATTCATTTCTTCACCCCTCTACAATTTGAATCCTTACAATCCGTCCCTTCCCCTCATGGACAACAGCCTTAAGCCACTCTTCCTGCCGCTCTGTCAACAGCCTTTTTGGTATTCCAAACGCGTTGCGCTCCAGACGCAGTGCATAGATAGTTTGTGATTCCAACAGCTCAAGCTTTTTCCCTGCAAGCATGGTTTTTTCATCATGGTCTCCAAAGCAAATGATCCGGTCCGTCATCTTGAACCGAAATTCACCCCCGCGTTCCAATATCTGCCTGCACTTCTTTTTTCTGATTTTTTCCGGATAGTAATACAAAAACAGCAATAACACAATCATTCCGCTGCCCACCGCAAACAGAAAGATCAATTCCGGATGCAGCATGTATTCGATAATAATGAACACACACAGCGCTGTAATCAAATACAAATTCCAACGATAAAACCCGCCCTGCTTTTTATATTGAATGCACAAAAGCATTTCCTGTATTTCATCTTCTGTCATATTGTATCGCAGGTCTAAATACATATTTCATCCTTTTTTTCTTTTACAAGAGAGATCAATTCCGGAACGACCTCATACAGATCACCACAGACCGGATAGTGGGCAAACCGAAAAATATTGGCATTTTCGTCGTTGTTGATCGCTATAATATTCCTTGTCATTTTCATGCCTGCCATAAATTGGATTGACCCTGAAACGCCGCATGTAATCATATATTCCGGACTCACCGTGTTCCCCGACAGCCCAATCTGGCAATCCGCCCCCAAAAAACCCTTTTCCACAAGCGCTCTCGTACAGGCAAGCGCTCCATGCAGCAGCTCTGCCAGCTCTCGCAGCATTTCGAGGTCTCCCTTTTTTTGCACACCGCGGCCGGCAACCACGAGCAATCGCTGATCCGCAAGCGACTGCTGCATAAGCAGCGGTTCTGTCCTTACCAGTGTAATGCCTGTTTTGAGTTTGTTCTTCACATGATAGATCCACGGCGGAGGGTCTTGCGTAAGGCACTCGGTCTCTTTCATAACATTCGGGCGCACCGTTGCGATCTGCGGACGGGCAAACGGCGTCAAGATTCTCGCCATCACATCCCCGCCAAAAGCTGGGCGTATCTGTATAAGGCTTCCCTCATCATCCATATCAAGCTCTGTGCAATCTGCCGTTAGCCCCGTTTTGAACGCGACTGCAATGCGCGGCGCAAGCGACCTGCCCTCTGGCGTGCCTGCCAAAAGCAATACGGACGGTTGTACCTCATGGATACATTCGACCAGCAGCTGTTCATATGCCACAGAATCGAACATATCCGCAGCATCATAAAAATAAAGCATACTGATTGGTTGTCCTCTCAGTTGTTCACGAATCTCTTGCGCACACTCACCGATTGCAACCGCGTGTACGATCCCACCCTTGCCTCTTCGTTTCACCAAACGATACGCCTCTCCGATCATTTGCAGACTGGCAGGATGTACCGATCGTTTATGGCACTGCACATATACTAAAATGTTTTCGTTGCATTTTTGTATCATGTTGCATGCGCCCCGCTTTCTCCGGTGCGTAAAACGTCTGCAATATAACGGGCAGCGTCCTGTGGCTGCATACGCATGATCGGCTGTTTCCCGGTTGGGTGCGGCGAATAAATCTTTTTGACGAGTGTTGCAGAGCCTTTCAGTCCATAATGTTCTTTTTCCTTATCCTGTAAATCCGCAAGGGTAAGCCGTATGCTCTGCCCATTCTTTTTTGCGGCGAGACGCAGCTTAAGCGAAGGCATACGCGGTATAAAGCAATCCTTTTCGACAGAAATCAGGCATGGAAAACAGCACCTCGCATATACTTTTTCATGCTCTGTCAGCGAGCAAACCTCTATTTCTTCTTGCGTGACCGCGATAATTTGCTGCACCCAGTTGATGTGAGGCATCGAAAGCCATCGCGCAAGCGCACCGCTCACCTGCGCGGTATCGCCGTCCGTCGTTTGCCTGCCACATAAAATCAAATCATAGCCGCCAACACTTTTGATCGCCTGCATGAGCGTATAGGATGTTGCAAGTACATCCGCACCCGCAAATGCAGGATCACACACCAGATATCCTTGATCCGCCCCCATTGCGTACGCCTCCCCGAGCACATCCTCCGCCTTTATTGGCCCCATCGTGAAAACGTCTATCACCGTATCGCCGTACAAATCTTTTATGCGCAACGCCGCCTCAAGCGCCGCCAAATCGTATACATTCACGGTCGTTCCCAGACCGTCACGAAGCAATACGCCTGTTTGCGCATCCATTTTTCCCTCCGATACTTTTGGAACCTGCTTCATACATACGGCTATTTTCATTTTCTCAATCCTAAATAATTACCAGATATTTCCTTGGTTTAAATAAGCAACATGAGGAAAGGAATCTTTTATTCCTTTGCAGTACAAGGCATAATCAGACAGAAGTTCTGTGCCCAGAATACGTTGTTTGAGCTTACCAATTCCATGCTCTGAAAAGATCGCTCCCCGTTTCTTCTGAACGCACTGCGCCCAGTGACGCATCAGCGCAATGCCTCTTTTGTATTCGTCTTCGTTTTGCGGAAACAGGTTTACATGCATATGATTGCCTAAAACATGCCCAAAAACGCAGCCGCCGATCCCCGCGTCAAGCATCCCTTGCTCGTATTCACACATGCTTTGCTCAAAAGAATACCCGACTACCACCATATCAGTTGCCAGTTTGGTGATGTCCTTGTCTTTTTTACGCGCCCGCTCGATGCACAGGTTTGCTGTTTCCGGAGCAGCGTGGCGCAATGCATGCATCTTTTCCACATTCGCTTCCCCTGTAACCGCCCATGCAGCATCGATATCGCTTCCGCAATCTGCCGCCTGCTCCATTAACCGCTCTGCAAGCGCTTCAATTGCGGCTTCTTCTCCGTGCAATTCCACATAGACAAGCGCCTGAACATCGGTTTCGATGTCGGGCAGCTCCCTAATCTTTGCCATGTTCTCCTTATGCTGACCAATGCAGTCAAGCGTATTACGATCCATGTACTCAGCTGCCGCAACCTGCGCGTCTTCATTTTTCAGGTCGCATTGCCTGAGCGTCTGCGCAAATTGCCATGCTTGTTCTTTTTGCGGAAAGAAAAACGTGATGCCCCACATCCCATCTGGCTTTTTGACCAACTCCAGCGTAATTTGCGTAATCAGTCCGCTGATCCCCTCTTTTCCAAAAAAAGCGTCCAACTCATCGATCTGCTGCCCACTGGGCAGCTTAAGCGTTTGTCCACGCTCTATCGCCGTTTTGTTTCCCTCCGTATCCATCACGCCTAAAGCGGAAATATAGCGCGATGTGTCGCCATAAGCCATCCCGTTGATCCCCTGCGCCCCTGAAGCAACCATACCGCCGATCGTCGCGGACGTCTCCGTGGGATTAGGCGGAAAAAACAGTTTCTGCTGAAACCGCCTGCCCACTTCTTTTCTGAGATCCATCAGCGTCACGCCCGGCTGCACGGTGATCGTTGCGTTATCATCCCCGTGCCACTCATGCGACAACACTTGAGTCATGCGCGATAAGTTCATGATATGGCCGCCCAACGGCACTGCGCCGCCCACAATCCCCGTTTTCCCACCCTGTATTGTGATGGGACACTCTTTGGGAAGCATACTGAATATCGCGCCTAATTCTTCTTCGTTTTGCGGAAAGGAAATACTTTTGGCCGCACCACAAAGCTTTGATTCATCCGTCAAATATTCCTCATATTGCTCGCCCATCGAATATAGTTGCGTTTTCATAAATTCTCATCCCGTGTTTTTTCAGAAATATCTTGTTTGTGCTTTTCTTCCAGCAAGTGCAGCAATTCCGACAAAATCTCCTGATAGTCAGATGTGATTACGGCATCGGATTTTTTCATGATAGGCGACGACTCCTTGTTATTAACGGCGATGATGGTGCCGCTTTTCTCGATTCCCGCATAAAACGCCGGGGCTCCCGATCCCGCAAATACAAGACACAATTCCGGCGCAACCATCTCCCCCGAAACACCTACCAGCTTGTGCATAGGCGCCCATGCATTCATCGCAACCGGACGCGTAACCCCCAGCTCCGCTCCCAGCAGCTCCGCCAGACGCGCGACATCCGCAACCCGTTCCCTGCCATCCACTCCTCTGCCGGCAATCACAACAATCTTCGCGTTTTGCAATCCTTTTGACGGCGCATTGTACGTATGTCTGCGCTCGCTGATATAGTCGGGCGTCGTGCTTGTTTGCCGAATGCTGTGCACATTCTTCTGCTGTTCCTGTGTAAGCGGCTTGCATTTGCTGCCCTTCGCAATTGAAATGCCATACGGCGGACGATGCAATGCAAATGTTCCCTCCATATGGTTTGCATATACCATCTTTTTTACGCACACTGCATCGCCCTGCCTGTGGATCTCCCCCGCACCTGCAACGCTGCTTCCTTTTTTCCGGTATGCGGCGCGCACGGCAAGCTCCGCTCCCTGCACATCTGAACGGAACAAGTAAATATCTTCGTCGTTCATATGGGTGCATACCGCTTCCAATGCCTGCTCTGCATAATACTCCTGCACTGTAAATACATAGTGCTCGCCTTCGTCCGCTCCTTTGACCGCGCCGTTGGCAAACCCGTTTAGCTCTTCAAGCTGCGCTTGCGCAGAGTCTTCAGTTGATACAACCATAAAATGGTATTTCATCTCACTTAAAACCGCTTTTCTATGTATTTATGATAAAGAATATCTGCGCATTCCGCAGGCGTATTCCCATTGATATGGCAAGAGGCTCTATGCTGGTTCACACATTTCAACGCTGCAAGGTGCATATCCTCTTCTGTGTATTCTGCACAAAACTGCGCCTCCGGAAAAACATAGATTTCTTTTTTGCCCAGGCTCATTCTTGCTTTTAGCGTAGGCACCCTTAAATAACAAGCGGCATTACCAATCGATATCACGCAGGGAGTCTTAATTGACTGCACGACCTCGCCGCCCTGCGCGATGCTTGTGGTCCTGATATGATTTTCGTCCACCGCTTCAAGCCCTGATACCTGCGTAACGCATGGCCATCCAAGCATCTCCGCAATCAAAAACGGGGTTTTCATGTTATTTCCTTCGGGACTTTGTTCTCCCAGCAGAATGATATCCTGCATACATACTGTCTTTACATAATTTACAATGACTTGCGCAACGAAATGGGGGGCAAACCGCAGTTCCCGATCGCTCTCTATGCGGATAGCTGCTTCAAAACCCAGTGCATATAATGTTTTTAAAAAAGGATCGTGCTTTTGCGGCGCCACGGTTATCGCGCTCAGCAGACAAGGTTGCCGCTTTGCAGCTTCCATTTGTTCTGAAAGCCGCAAAGCAATCTCCAGTGCGCTTTCGTCAAAGCTGTTCCATATCAGCTTTGCGTAACTTGTATCGACGTGCAGATTCTCATCCGCATGCCAGTCCGTGTCTGCTAAAATATCAATATCCGGCGCAACCTTAAACCCCACCAGTACGTTCATTGTAATTACTTTCTCAAAGGAATGAGCGTTCCCATATTCATAATCCCATTGGGATCAAACGCCTGCTTTAAAGTCTTGAGCATATAATACGAAGAGCCGTATTCTTCCGGCGCATACTTGGCGCGCGCTTTTCCAAGCCCATGATGATGCACAATCGATCCGCCGTAAAGCAGCACTTGCTCACAAATGATCTGGTTGATCAGATTATGATACTTATTAATTTCCTCTTCTACAGGGCAATCCACAACATTATAATAGTAGGTAAAATACATATTTGTGCCATTGATATAGCTGTGCGAGGAATGTCCGCCAATGAGCGTCAGATCCGGCACCTCTTCCATTAGACGGTCTACTGCCGTTTGATAGATATCATAGATCACATCCCAGCAGCCCGACACCTCTGTGGTGATGCCGATATTCTTTGTGGCCTTAATCTCTGCCGCTTCTTCCGCAATCTGCTCCGCACCCCAGTTTAAGTGTTCGTACCATTTTTCAATGAGTGCAGGATCGACCTCTTCCAGCTCAGGTTTTTGAGACATAATACCCTTGATGCCTGCTTCTATGGCCTGGGTGATATTTTGCGGCCCCTCCGCCATCCAAATCAAAATCGCCTTGCCATCTTCCAGCCATGAGCTGAAATGCATTTGCGCATCTACCGCATCGTAGAGTCTTGCAAAGGATGGCCTATAGCCTGCAACCATCACTTCTCTTAAGCAATCAAAACCGAGTTTCATTTGATCCGTGTCAAATTTGTAAGCAATATAGCGGTTGTTTTGCGGCATGTACGGAAACAGCTTCATCGTCACTTCCGTGATAAAGCACAGCGCCCCCTCATTGCCGCATATAATATGGCGGATATCCGGACCCGCAGCGCGTCTTGGAATATTTTTAATCCGGCAGATTTTCCCGTCCGGGAATACAGCCTCCATGCCCACCATCATATCCTCTATACCGCCATAAAGTGTGGAAAACTGTCCAATGCTGCGCGTTGCAAGCAATCCGCCCATTTGTGCAAGCGGTTTTGACTGCGGCGAATGCCCTGTTGTGAGTCCCCGCTCTCTTAGCATGTCGTCAAGCTCTTGCAGCGGTACGCCGCACTGACACGTTACCTGCATATTGTATTCGTCCACTTTAAGAACCTTGTTCATAAGCGAACCGTCGATCACCACAGAATCCTGAAGCGCTGTTTCAAGGCCGCCCTCGATGCCCGAATGACCTGTTCTTGGAACGACATTGATTTCGTTATCATTCGCAAATTTTAAAATTTCAGATACCTGTTCCGTGCTTTTCACATAAACAACCGCGGCGGGAATGGGCAGAGTATATACTTCAAATACCTGCTCATACTTACGATAACGATCAATACTGCTTTCTTTGAGAACCTGTTCGTCTGTTACAACCTGATCTTGTCCTAAGATTTTGATTAAGCCTTCAACAATGTGACCTCTTGAAATAATTGCCATGTGGTTATCCCCCTTTTATTTGCGTTCTGTGCATATTTTTGGTTTGGCAATAAGGTCAGCATATACTCATCCTGCTGATTTGTTTTAAAAACCAATTGTTGAAACAGACAATCCGGAAGTTAAAAAAAAACAACAAGGAGAGAATATACTTCGCCCTGTCGTTACTTTTTCTCTAAAATCTCTAGGTAACTTGATAATAGTGTAATTCACATTCCCGGGCTTGTCAACTGCATTTTATAAAAAACAAACTTTTAGTTTTTTCATTTTTCCTGTTGACATTTATTTTAAAATATATTAAGATTCAAGCAAGTTACAAAAGAGATTGAGAGAAGTAACGTCATCCCGACTTTACTTTTCTCTTTTTTTATTTTCTTACGAAATGTCAATCAGGGATGAGCTTTTTTCAATCATTCATGCCAATCGCATCATTATAGGATATGTTGGATGCTTTTTTGTGCACGACCAGATTCTGATTTTATATTTTTATTGATTGTTCAAAATACATAAAAAAATGGGAGGGAATTTTATGAAAAAGGAAAACTTCAGGAAGTATGCCACACTTTTACTTCTCGCTGCGGGTGCCGGAATCATCTTTCAGTTACCATACATCCGCGAAACATTCTATGTGCCCATTCAAAACGCGATGGGCCTCACAAATGAGCAGATGGGCCTGCTTTCGGCAGGCTATGCGGCAATGGCAACGTTTGCTTACTTTATCGGCGGAATCATCGCCGACAAGGTATCGGCACGAAAGCTGCTCACGTTTTCGTTCCTTGCAACGGGAGCGCTCGGGTTGTGGTTCTCCACATTTCCGGGATTTGAGGTCAGCCGCTGGATCTTTGTATTGATGGGGATTTCCACTATCATCACATACTGGTCCGCCTGCATCAAGGCAACGCGCATGTTGGGTACGGAAAACGAGCAAGGCCGGCTCTTCGGTTTGCAGGAGGGTTTGCGCGGCGTTTTAAACGCCATCCTTGTGTTCGGTATGACATTTGTGTTTGCATCCTTCGTTGATGAAGTCGCAGGTGCGCAGGCAGCCATTCAACTATGTTCCATCGTTGTCATTATCATCGGCGTCTTGAACTTCATCTTTATCAAGGACACCGAAAAATCCCAAAACCCGGAAACTGTTTTGCAGGTCACAAAGGGCATGTTCAAGGCGCTCACCATTCCACGCGTGTGGCTGCTTGTTGCCATTGTCTTTACGGCATACAGCGTATATGGCCTCATCGGCTACGTAAACACGTATGCCATCAAATTTTACGGCCTTTCCGCGGTTGACGGCGCACAGCTCGGTGCATATCGCTATCTGCTGCAAGGCGCAGGCGGTATCATCGGCGGTTTTCTGGCAGATAAAATCAAGTCGCGTTTTAAAGTCATCATCTTTGGCTGTATCCTGCTTGCCGTCTGCTTTGGTATCTTCATCGCCCTGCCTACAGACGTCTCGTTGTTAGGCGCGGTAATCTTCAACTTCTTCTTCGGTCTCTTCCTGATTTACGCTGTACGCAGCCAGTACTTCGCGATCCACGACGACGCAGACATTCCCGTCACCATGAGCGGACGTGTATCTGGTATCGCTTCGTGCCTGGGCTACACACCGGACATCTTTATGTATACACTGGTGGGCAGCTGGATGGATAGCTTTGGCAGAGATGGATTTAACATGACATGGGTTTATGCAATGGTTGCCGCTATATTATGCGCAGTCATGACGATTATCCTAAACCGCGTCATGAAAAAGCGTAAGCTGAAAAATGCTTCCGCTTCAGAAAACGCACAGCCTGTTACACAAGGAGCCCAGTCATAACAGATCACCTGATGCTGGAACTCTTTTTCCCAAAACGAGCATGGAAAATTTCCATGCTCGTTTTTTATATGGGCTTTTGAGCCAAAATTATGTAAGCAGACTTTTTAGCAAACACGATCAATCTACTTTTTTCAACTCCTTCTCCTTACAAACCGGCACGCGCCCTGCGCGGGATTATTTTTCTTTCCTTATCAGCAAAATTTATTGCCGTCATCCCTTGCACATTGCTTTAAGCTCGTACAATTTATCTATATGCTTTTTATGCTTATCGCCTAAAACATCACAAAAACCAGTGTACACCTCAAACAATTCGTTATAAACCGCCTTATTTTCCACATTACAGTGATAAATTGTTTGATAATCCTCCGTCATGCTTTGCACCGCAAGCGCATAGTCATTATATCCACCATTTCGTTCACCGGCAGCCAGCGAAGCATAAATGGCAGAACCCAGCGCAGCGGCTTGATTGCTTTTGGCCACTTTTATATCAATCCCCAGAACGTCAGCGTATATTTGCATGACGAGCGGGTTCTTTAACGAAATTCCGCCGCTTGCAATCACCTCATTGAGTTCAATTCCGCTTTCTTTGAAAAGTTCAATCACCGTTCTGGTTCCAAAAGCAGTCGCTTCGATCAGCGCGCGATAAATCTCCTCCGGCTTTGTATTCAGCGTCATGCCCATGATAGCGCCCGATAAATTGCCATTCACGTATGGCGTTTTATTGCCGTTCCACCAGTCAAGCGCAATTAACCCGCTTTCACCAACTTTTAACCTGCCTGCTTTATCACTCAGCAGCGCATGAATCGGAATCCCTTGTGCATCCGCCTCATCATAATCGCTTTGGGGAACCATGTTCTTAACAAACCATTCAAATAAATCTCCCACGGCAGCAATGCCTGATTCTAGCGCATAATATCCCGGAACAATTCCATCACGAACAGCGCCATAAACTCCTTTTTTTGAATACGGCGTATCGCTGAGGGTGATCATAACGCTTGAAGTTCCAAGAACCAACATAACCTGTCCCTTTTCAGATACACCGCTCCCCGGAAAACCTGCGTGCGAATCAATAACCGCCGCCGCAACAGCAATGCCTTCCTTTAGGCCAAGACGCTCCGCCCACTCTTTTGATAGGTTTCCAACACTCTCGCCCACAGAACAAACATCGCCTGGCAGCTTTTCATCTGTAAAGTCCGCAAGCCTGCGATCAATGCTTTTGAAAAACTCTTTTGTTGGATATCCATCCTCATGGCTCCACCACATTTTATATCCCGCCATGGAGCAGCTCCTTTTGTTGGATCCTGTCAGAGTGCGTGTTATCCAGTCGCCCGCCTCTATGATTTCCGCAGCAGCCTCATATAGTCGCAGATCCTCCTGCAGTATTTCGAATGCCTTGGGCACCATTAACTCCGGTGAAACGCTTCCGCCAAACCGGTCTGATTCAGACAGGTTATTTTTCTCTAAAACGTCATTGATTTCATTCGCCTGCTTTTGGGCGCCGTGGTGTTTCCACAGCTTAACATAAGCATTACGCCTGTTTTTATATTCTTCTTTCGCGCACAGCGGCACAGCATTTTCGTCGATAGGTAATACCGTGCTGGCAGTAAAATCTACGCCGATTCCAATAATACTTTCCTTGTCTATTTTGCCGCGCCTAATCAGCGCTGGTATTACTTGCTCCAAAACCTCAATGTAGTCCATGGGATGCTCTAAGCACCAATCGACAGGCAATGCGTTTTCAGGCTCAAAAAGATATTCATCCATCACTCCATGGGTATACTCTTTTGTCGCATCGGCTACCACTTTGCCATCCTTGCATCTTACCAAAACCCCGCGCCCGGATAACGTCCCATAATCCAAACCTATCGTATATTTATCTTTCATTCTTCAGTCCTAAATTCATAATTTATTTTATGTACTTTTTTATCAGCAGAACCAAATGTGGTTCATTGTAATTATTTTCTTATTTTGATGACGGACTTTATAATATCGGCTTTGTTTCTAATACTTTGATCCATCGCACGGCTGATATCATCCAAATCAAAAACATCCGTAACAATTCCTTTTAGATTAACCCTGCCCGAGCTAACCGCCTCAATCGCCATAGGATAAAGATTGCGATAGCGGAACACTGTTTTAAATGTAAGTTCCTTATCGATCGCAAGCCCCATGGGCAGCGTCTCTTCGCCAGTAGCCGAATAGCCCACCAAAACAATCGTTGCGCCCTTTTTGGCAAAATGGATCGCCTGCCTCGTCGTTACTTCAGAGCCTGCAGTTTCGATCACCAGGTCCGCCCCTTTTCCGTCCGTAAGCCTCATGATTTCCGAAACAACATCTTGTTCTTTCCCATTTACAACCGCGGTCGCGCCCAACTCAAGAGCTTTTTTGAGACGGTTTTGCATGATATCAACCATGATTATGTTTGTAACGCCCATCGCCTTTAGCGCCATCATGGTTACAAAGCCGATGCAGCCGGCTCCCGTCACCACGGCGGTTTGGCCTATTTGCGCGCCGCCCTGCTTCGCCGCATGAAAACCAACCGCCAATGGTTCGATCAAAGCCGCCTCCATGGTATCCATATTGTCAGGTATCTTAAAACACAGATCCGCAGGATGCGTGACAAACTCCTGAAAAACCCCGTCGATCGGCGGCGTCGCAAAAAAGATAACATCCGCGCACAAATTATAGCGTCCTGTCTTGCAAAACTCACACGTTCCACATGTTTTACCCGGCTCCAAGGCAACCTTGTCTCCCACCTTTAGCGACGTAACATTCTCGCCCGCCTCTACCACCACACCGCCGGCCTCGTGGCCTAACACAAACGGCGGTTTTACGATGTTGGCTCCGATTCCGCCCGATTCATAATAATGCAAATCCGAACCGCAAACGCCAACATATTCCACCTGAATTAAAACCTCATCCGCCTTTGGCGTCGGCGTGCCCGCAGTGGCCAGCTCCATTTTACCGACTCCTGTCATAACAGCAACTTTATGCTTTTTTTCCATATCCAAACCTCCGTTAGGCCCTCAAAGCCTTTTTCGTTTTTAACAACCCCTCTTTTTGAACGCAATCCGAACCAACAGCCAGAAGCAAGATAATCCCCTTGATTACCATCTGCGCATAGGAGCTGACATCCATCAGAATCATTCCATTGCTGAGCACACCAATGATCAATACGCCCGCAATGACATTTGAGATTTTTCCAGAGCCCCCGCTGATGCTAACGCCTCCCAAAACAACGCACGTAATGACATCAAATTCATAGCCCAATCCCGCATTGGGCTGGCCTGTATTGGCTCTTGATAACATAACGACCCCCGCAATTCCCGCAAAAAGCCCTGACAACGCATAAACCAAAAACTTCGTTTTGTTTACGTTGATGCCGGAAAGCTTTGCCGCCTCTTCATTGCTGCCCAGCGCATAGAAATATCTTCCAAAATAAGTTTTTACCAAGATAAACGCGCCAAGCGCAAAGCATAGAACCATGATGAGAATCGGAATTGGGATAATCCCCACATAGCCTTGACCGATATTTAAAAATTCAGGACTAAATCTTGAGATCGGACGCCCGTTGCAAATAATATAGGCAAGCCCCGCAAATATGGTTTGTGCCGCGAATGTCACAATAATAGGAGGCATTTTGATGAGCGCAATGATCGCGCCATTCAAAAAACCGATCGCAGTGCTTATCGCCAAAGACAGGAGAATCGCCATAAATGGGCTAAAGCCCGAATTCACCATAAAATAAGCAGTAATAATATTGACGAAAGAGATGATTGAACCCGTAGACAGATCAATCCCGCCCGTTAAAATAACATAGGTCATGCCAACCGATGCAATGCCGAAAATAGATACCTGTTTTGCTATATTGAGTAAATTATTAACCGTAAAAAAATTGCTGTTCGTCAACGAAAAGAAGATAATCATCGCGATCAGAAACACATAAATCGCTCTTCCTTGAACGAGTTGAATTGCTTTTTTCATAATACTCTATCCTTTCATTACATCGACGCAAGATTCATGATCGTCTCTTGATCGAATTCATCTTTTTGAATCTCACCCGCAATACGTCCTTCTGATAAAACAATAATCCTATCCGACATGCCGATCAACTCTTCCATTTCGGAAGAAATCATCAGCACAGCCTTGCCCTTTTCCACCAAAGAATTAATCAGGGTATATATCTCATGTTTTGCGCCCACATCGATGCCCCTTGTCGGCTCATCAAAAATAAGCAAATCGACATCGGCCGCCAGCCACTTTGCCAATACAACCTTTTGTTGATTGCCACCGCTTAGATTTTTGACAAGCTGCTTTAAACTCGGCGTTTTTATGGAGATTTCATTTTTGTATTTCTGTGCTATTTCCAATTCTTTTTTTGAGTCTACCACAGAGGCTTTGGAAATCTTAGGGTAGTTTGCCATGTTAATATTATTTTGTATGCTAATTTCAAGGAGCACACCCTTTGCCTTTCTATCCTCAGGCACAAGTCCTATTCCATGCTCAATTGCCCGCTTGGGATTTTTGGGGGCAATTTCTTGATTATTATAGTAAAATTTTCCGGATGTTTTAGGTGCCAATCCAAAAATCATTTCAGCAAGCTCAGTTCTTCCTGCGCCGATTAATCCCCCCAGACCAAGCACCTCGCCCTTATGAATCTTGAGAGATATATTTTGATCGCCATTTCCGCAAACATCGACCGCTTCAAACAGCACGTCTGATTGTATGCAATTTTCGCTGCGTTGCGGATAAATTTCAGTAAGCTCGCGCCCTACCATGTAGCGCACCAGTTCATCTTTCGTCGTCTCTTGCGTATTTAGCTGCGTAACAAATTGTCCATCGCGCAAAATGCTGATTCTGTCAGATAATCTAAAAATTTCATCGAGTCTATGGGAAATATAAATAATCGTTACTCCCTTGGATTTGAGTAAATCCACAATTGCAAATAAGCTTTCAACTTCCGAGTTCGTAAGAGGCGCAGAAGGCTCGTCCATAATAAGTATTTGTGCATTTTGAGAAACAGCCTTTGCTATTTCCACCATTTGCTGGTAACCGACCGTTAACTTTTTTACCAGAGTGCGCGGTTCAATATCAATGTTTAATGAATCCAAAATCTTTTTTGCCTCGCGCTCCATTGCCTTTGTATCAATCACAATTCCACGCCTGATGGCCCTGCCCAAAAAAATATTCTCCGCTACCGACAAATCTCCCACCAGGTTAAACTCTTGATAGATAACACCGATGCCGTTTTCCTCTGATACAGCAGGAGTCATGCTTTGGAAGGTTTTCCCATTGACAATAATCTCACCGCTGGTCGGTTCTATAGCGCCGCTGCACGTTTTGATCAGCGTGGATTTTCCTGCGCCATTTTCACCAATTAGAGCGTGTATCTCTCCTCGCCTGACGCTCAGCGATACATCATCTAATGCGACAACGCCGGGATAATGCTTTGAAATATTTTTTAATTCCAAAATGTTGTCAATCGCATTCATATACTATCCTTTCTTGCTTGATATGAATGGTGCGCACCGAAGCGATCAGTGCGCACCCCATATCATTCCAGTTTGCCTTCTTACTTCATTTCGCTTAAGTTGTCAACGGTGACAGGAACCAAATCCCTGTAAACATTTTTGTCCATTTTTTCACCCTGTCCAAGCCTGACGGCCAAGTCATAAATGGTCTCGCCGCATACATATGCGTTGCCCGTGATCGCGACGCAAACCCTATTAAATTCCCCATTCTCCATTGCTGCGATTGTCTCATCCGTTAAATCTGTGGAGAAGATACCCACATCTTCCGGCACTTCGCTGCCATACGCGCCTTTAAACGCTTCATTCGCACCGGCAGCTCCGCCTCCGCCAATGGAGCAAACAACTTTTACATTCGGGTTTGCCTGCAGAATTGTTTCCATGGCGTCAAGCCCCTCGGTCGGGTTAATGGCCGGCTGATTCGCTGCAATTACGGCATTCGGAGCCAGTTCTTTCAGCTTGTCAAGGATGCCATTCTCTCTTTCAAGAAGAATGGGCGTTTGGGGATAGCCTAGCACCGCGACTTCACATGTTCCATCCGGAAATTTTTCATTGATAAAGTTTGCCGCCTGTTCGCCAATCGCAGCACCCAAATCATAGTTTTTGATAATCCAGTTCATATCTGTGTTGGTCATTTCTTCATCCCACGCAACAACTTTAATTCCTTCCTCTTGCGCTCTTTTGCACACTTCCTCAATCGCGTTGGGATCAACAGGGTTTACGATTAACACATCAATGCCCGATGTAATAAAGTTTTCAATTTGGCTAATTTGTGTGTTGGCGTTTTCGTTGCAATCAACAACCGTAACGGTATTTCCATCTTTTTCCGCCGACTTTTGAATCGCGTCCATTTGCTGTGCCCATACCTGGTTGCCCAGCGTTTGAACCGCAACGCCCAGCTTTAAGCCGGTCGCCTCTCCGTCAGTCTTTTGAGTTTCGGCGCTTTGAGCCTCAGTACTTTGCGTTGCTTCGCTGGACGTTTCAGCGCTCGGAGCCGCAGGCGCGCTTGCACAACCGGCCAGCCCGAACATCATTGCCACTGCCAATATGCCCGTAATAATTTTCTTTTTCATTTTTTTCCTCCCAATTTTTTTGCATTTAAGATTAATACAGCATCGCTATATTATGCACTTTTAAATAGTTTCCCCGCCGTTCGGCAAGATCATCACCTTGCCCTTTGCGCGCTTTTGCGGGTTACTCAGGATTTCGGATACATCTTCTAACGAACCTGTGCCCCCGATCATAGGCATCACGTCAATTTTGTGAGAATTCAAAAGCTCAACCGCTCTTGTCATGGTATAAGGGCTGCAAAACGAGCCGCATACCGATATTTCCTTTTGGAAAACCAAATAACTTTTCAAAGCAATCGTTGCTTCTACCGCAGTGACCGCAAACATTAATATCGTTCCTTGTTTGTCAACGATTTCAACCGCTTCCTCAGAGGTTGATTTCAGTCCGATGCACTCAATAACCACTCTAACGTGACACACACCATTGGCCGCCAACACATCTTTTAAATTCTCTTCAAACGGATCAACCGTGATATCCGCGCCCAACTTGACAGCCGTTTCCCGCCGTTCTTTTACAGGTTCAACGATGATCACTTTTCCGGCTCCCTTAAGCTTTGCAAGCTGTAACATTAACAAGCCAATCGTTCCGGCTCCATAAATCAGCACGCTATCGCCAACCTTAATATTGCTGCGGTCTATGCCGTTAATACAGCACGCAAGCGGCTCCGCCATTGCTCCTTCGATAAACGAAACGCTCTCATCAAGCTTTAAAACCAGTCGGGCTTTCACTTTGCAATATTGAGAAAATCCACCATCCACATTTGTTCCGATTGCCCGCATGTTATCACAATGGCTCATCATTCCAGACACACAATAATAACACTCCCCGCAGTTATCGGCAGGGTCTACACAAACTTTGTCACCGATTTTAAAATTGTTTACATGATTGCCTACCCCGGCAATGATGCCGGAAAATTCATGCCCCTGAACCTGGGGCGGTGTTGTAGATGTTGAGCCTTGATCGCCCTCAAAAATGTGCAAATCAGAACCGCAAATGCCACAAGCCATTACCTTTATCAATACTTCATCAGGACCTAATTTTGGTATCTCACGCTCCTCAACCCGAATATCTCTCTTTCCCTGAAATACTGCACTTTTCATGAATCCACTCCTTTAGTTTTGCATTTTTTGATTTCTCTTTATAATGTTGATTAAAGTACCATCCTTGATCAATTTGTTTAAAACCACATAGTAGCCGCCAAGCAAAACGGTATCAGTCGTGATTTTTGAATTTCTGATCGACACCCCATCCAAAATGGACGGATGAACATATTTTTCGACCGAAGCTTTCACCTTAGCCAAAAACGGTTCATAATCAGGATAAGATTGACCTATGATGATACAGTCAGGATTCAGTATATAGATTATGCTGGCTATGCCGTATCCTAAAAACCACGCCATTTTTTCCATAGCATATACCGCCAGCTCATCGCCTTTTTTATACGCCTCAACGATTTGCGTATAGGTGCTTTTTTCATTTAAGATGCTGTCAGGGAATTCGTACAGTCTTTCCATCATATAACGCACACAGCTTTCTGTTCCTGCGCAATATTCAAAAGAGCTGTCGTACTGGCCGTTGATAAATTTGCCGTTATAATTGATCCCCATGTGTCCGATTTCACCCGCAACACCAAGCATCCCTTTGACAATCTTGCCGTCAATAATGATGCCTGCGCCAATCCCCATGCCTATAGAAGTAAAGGTGAGAAGGCTTGTCATTGGATTTTCCTGTGCCTCTTCCGCATTTCTCCACTCGGCATAGGCCGAGAATTTGGCATCGTGCTCAGACAAAACCTTAATGCCGAGCGCCTCCTCTAGCTCCCGGTGAATATTCACCAGGCTCAGTTGTTCAAACTGAGAAACGATATTGACTTCTATTAAGCCTTTATCTTCCCTGCGAATATAGGGTCCGGGCAAGCCAAGGCTAACGCCTATTACATTTTCTTTGCCATGCCTGCTGATGATACCCTTTGCATCTTCTTTGAGCCTGTCAACCACTTGATTGATATCCTGCCTGGAATCAAACTCCACTTTTGTTTGCTCAATCGTCTCTCCTTTGAGCGAGCATAATCTTATCTGATATTCCTTACGGTTGATACTGACAGACATGATGGACAGATGATCCAGCTTAAGTGTTACAAGTTCACCACGCCTGCCCGAGGCCACTACCCCATCGACCTCAATAATTCCAATTTCCGCAAACTCATTTATGATATTCGTTATCGTTGCTTTTTGCAGTTTGACACTTTCAGATAAATCCGTTCGCGTCATACTGCCGTTCTCCAGCAGAGTTTTTAAAACCAACGAACGATTCGTTTTTTTCATCTCGCTACTGTTCATGCCGTTTTTCACTACAAGTCGCATAGATAGGTACCTCACATTATTTGTGTTAATTTAATTAACTAATTTATTTTGCTTATATTTATTTTTGATAATTGAATGAATTTAAATTGTTTGTTTTTTATATATTAAAACATCATTTTGCAGTTGTCAACAGTATTATTGTACTTTTTTCATATTTTTTTATGAATTATCTCAATTTATGATAATTCGATTTATGATTGCGCTTTATTTTATGTTAATTCATTTAACACAACCAATTGTTATTTTGCTCCTATCAAAAAAATCAGGACAGCTTAAGCCGTATATCATAGCAATAAAAAACCTCCTGCCACAAAATAGAAAACGACAGGAGGTCTTGATATTTCTGTTACTATTTCTCTGCGCCGCCCTTAAAAACAATGTTCTCCAGCGCCTCATCGAGCTCTTCTTCAGGAATCCGGCAAAAAATATCCACAAGCTCTTCGTCAAATTGTTTCCCGGCTTCCGCCCGAATAATCTCCATTGCCTGCGCATAGCTGTGCCTCGGCCGGTAAACCCGGTCCGTCACCAACGCGGAATAGGTATCGACAATCGAAATGATCCTGGATTCAATCGGTATTGTTTCCTGTGGAATCTTATAATATCCCTGTCTGTCCATGCGCTCGTGGTGATACAAGATCATATCACTCAGCTCACGAAAGCTTGTTTGCTCCAAAATTTGCTTCCCCATTTTTGGGTGTTGCCGTATGAGCTTCCATTGCGCTTCATCCAGCTTACCCGGCTGATTGAGTACCTGATCCGCAATTCCTATTTTTCCAATATCATGCAAAATAGCGGCATCCAGCAATTGGTTCAAATTAATTTTTTTCTTCCACTTCTCAGGCAGCTTTGTATAAAATATTCTTGCCAGATTCGCAACATGCACCGAATGTCCGCGGGTATATTCATCCTTTGCCTCCATCGCGTTTACAAGCGTGCGAACAAGCTCGTCCGTCTTTTTGGTGATCACTGCCGACATCTGCGCCTGTACCGTGACTACAACATAAACAAAGACCGCCCCAAAAAAGAAAATACTGGCGACCAGATAAGCCGACGACTCGATTTCCGGCCCCAACAAATAGTACGCCCCCAGCGCGGCATAGCCCAACAAGAAGAACAACATCAACAGCATACAAAAGCCGTAGGTCCACCTGGAAAACAAACGCTTTTCGCGCGCCTCCGCCCTGAAACGAAGCAGCAACCGGTAGTACTTAATCATACTAATCAGTAAAATGGCAGCCCCCGCAAATACTGCTATGATGCAAACGATCGTCATACACTCTCTTTTCTAAAAAACTGACTTAACCAACTGTTAACACCATTATATTTTCTTTTTTCAAAATTATCTATCCCTATCTGCAAAAAAACACAAATTTATTTGCGCCGATTTGTTTTTTAAAATGGCTACGCTTAGCGATTCCTTTTCACGCATGCTTTGCTTTTTGCTTTGTGCAGATCAGGGATTCCGGTCTCACATCAGGTTGAAAACGCAATGACCCAACTCGCTATTTTGCAAATTCCAGCAAACGCTTTCTGAAATGCGAATAGTTTTCAAAGCTCACTTCCTCCGGAACGCCATGATCACAGGTGGGGATATAACCGCCTCGCGCTTTCATCGCGGGAAGAATGGCGTCGATATGCTCATCGAGCAGCTTTCCGCCTTCCGCCATGATCCGCTTGTCAATCCCGCCAGACATCACCAGATTCGGAAATTGCTTGCCGATCTCTACCACATCCGAGCCCGACGCAACCTCAAACGGCGAGAAAACATCCACGCCGATTTCCGAATAAAGCTTAATCGCCTCAATGCAGTTCCCATCCGTATCCACCTGAAAAAACACCCTGCGCTCCGACCTGTTGCGCGCCTTGATGTTTGCATATAGCTTTTCATAATAAGGAAACAGGAAATCGCGCACCATGACCGGTGAAATCAGCATCCCCATATTGTAGCATATATCTTCTGCCAAAAAGAGTTCGTCAATCTCCACATGTTCCTGATATTTTGTGATGACGCTGTCCGCAAGATCAAACCACGTTTGCATGCAATCCTCAATCAGCTGGGGATTGTCATAAAACGCATATAAAATCTCCTCCGGCCCCATCAGGCTGCGTAAATACATATAACCGCCCACCATGTCCATCGTAATCATTTTGCCCTGTGCCTGCGCCTGCTTTGCCTTAAGCATTTTTTCTTCAAATGGTGCGCCATACCGCGCAGGCGTGGCGGGGTCCATACGCCATTTGCAAAGCTCTTCCCAGCTTTTCATATCTTTCACAGGATGATCCTTATATTCAGGCATAAACCCGTTTCTTCTTCCTTTGAAATAGAGTACTCCGCGCCCCGCAAAATCCTGCACCAGCTCATACTCTCCCAAATCCTCCAGGATTTTGGTCTCAAAAACAGGTTCAAACCCCGCTTCACACCATCCAAGTCCGCCAAGCTTAAAGCACGCTGGTTCATCGAATTCAAACAATTCAGCGATATATGCTTCCGCTTCCTCCGTGCCATTTTCCACCGATGGAATATGCCCTTCCGCCGCCCATCGCTCCAGCGTATAATATCCAAATTCTTTCATATAAATCGGCGCGTTTTTCTTCATGTGATAGGCATCGATATATTTTTGTGTTCCAAACGACAATTCCATAGACAAATCTCCCCTACAGTTTATTTTTCAATAGTATACCGTATGGTTTTCTTGCTTTATTATGGAATATTCGCTTGCTTTTATGAGATATTGACTATACATTTACCGATTTGACTTTTTATATTCGTTTGGCGTACAGCCAACTGTCTTTTTAAATACATAACTAAAATATTGGGGAGTCGCAAACCCGAGCGAATCAGAAATTTCAAACAATTTATATCGATTGGATTTCAGCAGCTTTTTCGCCTCCGCTACTTTGCGGTTGATGATGTACTGCATAATATTTTCGCCCATATCCTCTTTAAATGCCCTGCATAAATACCCTTTATGCGTAAACAATTTTTCCGCGAGGTTATTGAGCGACACATCCGTTTTATAACACTGCTCAATTAATTCAATTGTCTGCGCAATAATCGGCCGTATATTCTTTTTTGAATTCAAATCCAGCAACTCATAATACATCTTTTTAACAGCCGCTTTGATCGCCTCTTCATTTTGCAGCGCAGCGCGGTCAAATGAAAAAAATGTTTTATCGAGCCGCGACGCAATGTGAAACGCATGAGAGCACAGCTTCATCAACAAATAGTCATAGTAGTACACTTTCTCAAACCCACTCAGCCCGTTCATGGAAAACAAACGGTCGATATACTTAATACATTCCGCATCCTCATTGATTGCAAGCTGTTTCACCGTCAAAATCATATTCTCAACTTTATCGACATCGATCACCATATCTTCACAATTTGCAGAATAGATCAGGTTTTTATTCATTCCTGAATAAACCCTTGATTTTAAAGCAAGGATTGCCTGTTCTTCATTCACAAAGTCTTCGCCGATACCGATGCTCACATTTTTGAGTCCCAGCGCATTTGCGGTTTCGCGGACTCTATTCGCGGTTGCAACAGCGCTTTGAATGCCTTGACAAGCGGATCTGGAGTGAGCAACCGGAAGGGTGAGCAGCAGGATATTATCGCGGACAGCGCTGCTCTGATGCTCGATATTGTTTTTGATTAGATTAAGCCAGCTTGTATCATAGTCATTGTAATAATCGTCCACGGCAATCGCAAAACACGCTTTCCCAGTCTGTAAAAGAGGCTTCTGCCTATTTTGCTTTTTTTGAAGTGCATTGCTCAAAATGGCCATCAGTTCTGCCCGCGTAGCCAGGTCTTTTAAAATATACTCCTGAATGCCATACTTCATCGCCTGCTTTGCATATTCAAAGCTCTCGTGGCAGGAAATAATCACAAATTGCGCCGCGTTATCTTTTTCCTTTTGTTGCGCAATAAAATCCAGTCCGTTCATAATGGGCATTTCAATATCCGTAAAAATCAGGTCAAACTCATTTGATTCGCATAGCAAAGACGCCTCCTGTCCGTTCCCCGCAAGCAACGGAGGCTCGCATTGCGCCTCCTTCCAGTCCACAAGGGATAACAGCATTTGCCGTGCCGAATATTCATCATCCACGATCAATACGCGCATGACTCCTCCTCTCTAATCAACGGAATTGTAAAAGCGATCTCTGTTTTTTTATAAGGAACGCTGCTGATATGCAAGGCGCTTTCTTCGCCATACAGCAGTCTCAGCCTGTCGTTTACATTGGGCAGCCCAATTCCCGAAAATTGTTTATGATCCGATCTCATGGTGCAAAGAGAAGTATCCGCCATTCCCACGCCGTTATCACTCACGCTTACAAACATGCGGTTGTCTTGTCTTGCAATGCGCAGGTGAATCATTCCGCGTTTGCCCGTTGGGAAAATCCCATGCAAAATCGCATTTTCTACAAGCGGCTGCAAAATCAGCTTGGGAATCATGCAGTCCATCAGCTCTTCCTCCACATTAACCTTTAAATCAATCATACACGGGAACCGGTACGACTGTATTTTGATGTATGCCTGTATAAATTCAAGCTCCTCACGAACTGTAATTTCATCATCACTGTTGGATAGCGTAGAGCGAAGCAGCTTATTAAGCGCAAAAATCAGTTCTTCAATCTGTTCATACTGCTTTGTGGAAGCCAAATATTTTACGGTATTGAGCGTATTATACAAAAAATGGGGGTTTATCTGGCTTTGCAAAGACTCAAGCTGGTACTTCACCGCGTATACTTCAGCACGTTTTTTTTGCTCTTGCTCATTATAAATCGTTTCCACATAAGTCTCGATATCCTGTATCATTGCATTGAATCCGGAAATCAAAAAACCTAGCTCATCATCTGTATCGGATTTTAGCGGCGCGGGCACCTCTCCGTTTTGAAAATCCAGCATGGCGTTTTTCATACTGAAAATCGGTTTGGTTATTTTCCTCGAGATAACAGACGCAAATACCAGCACCATCAAAATCCCAAAAACACCCACCATGATGATAAAGGTAAGAATACGAATAATTTCGCTGTTGAAAGATTCATTGGATACAAATGCGTGCAAAGACCAGTCGGGATAGGAATGGAGCGTAAGCGTTACTTCCTGTGCGCCTCCAAATTTCGAAAATATGGGGCTAGTTGCATTCATGCCGGCATGCTGCGCCGCGTAATCAAATGTATTCTGCTGAATTTTCCCCATAGAATAAATTAGATTGCCGGATTTATCCACAACATAAAAGTCATCGAAAAGGCGTTCTATTTCCTCGCGCTTATCTTCAAAAATTGCGCGCGAATCAATATTGACAATAATATAGCCTACCTCGTCATATTCCGGTCTGCTGCGTATTCTCCTGATATAACTGATTCTGTTGGTATCCTCCCACGCCGTGGGCGCCGAATCATAGCTATGCGGCAGGGAAAACAATTCTTCACGGTTTGACGTGTGAAAATCATTAAATTGTGTGATCTCTTTTACCAGCTCAAAGTACCGCGGATCAATCTCCTGCTCCGAAATCATCTCTGCGTCTTGGTTCAGCAAAAATATCTTTTGCATCCCAAACACAGTATTTTCTTTGTTTGCAATATTTGCAAGCGTGGGCGTATCGCGAATCGAAGAAACCGCCCCGCGATAAGAATCCATCTGTTCTTCAATCGACCCCGCAATCAGGCTGACGCTTTCCGACAGCAGCGCTTTTTTTTGCTCAGTAAAACCGCTTGCAATAATCATCGCTAAAATGACGATTATTCCAACCACAATTCCCAGAATCAAGCCAGTAAAATATAAGGTGATCCGTCCGCGTATACTTGATTTGCTTTTGATGTTCATAGCTTTATTATAACTTACAAAGAAGCGAAAGAGGAATTCCCTTTCGCTTCTCTGCTAAATAATTTTTATTCCGCCTGATCTTTCATGATCTCAATATAGTTATCCGGCGTTACGATTTCTGCATTTACCCTGTAATCCATGGGAATCTCTGTTCCGTTGAGCAGATGATCCATCATGTTTTTCGCGGAAGACGCGCCTACGTCCACATAGTTAATAAACGCGGTCGCTTTAAACGCCGAGCCCTCCGGCTTCTGGAACTCAAGCTTTGCAAGATAGCCGCCAATACCGCAAACCACCGCATCTTTATCAAGCCCCGCCTGCTCCAGCGCACGGGTTGCGCCTGCCGCACCTTCGTCATTAATTGTCATAACCACCCATTTTTTGATATTCGGGTTTGCCGTAAAGGTTGCCGCCGCAGAGTCAAATGCCTTTTCCTGCGGACCGTTGTAATCAACTCTCCAGATTCTGTCTTCCGGCCACTCTGGGAAGTTTTCCATCCACACTTCAAGCTGTCCGTCCGTACGCGGAACGCAGGAAGTAATTTGATCGGCAGCCAGCAACAACACGCCCGTGTCCTCGCCTGTCATATCGTTTGCCTTTGCATAATCAGCCGTCCACTGTCCGACGGATTTGCCGATAGCATATGCGTCGATGCCTACAAAAGGAGCAATCGAATTTCCCTGATCGTCAAGGAGCGCATCGTCGCAGGCAATAATCGGAATGCCCGCTTCCTTACATTTCTGCACCGCCACGCCCGAAAGCTTTTGATCGGGAACGCAGGTCAAAATTCCGGATACGCCTTGTGTGATCGCATTGTCAAGCGCTTGCAGGAAAAGGTCAGGATCGAGTTTTACGTCGATATACATAAAGTCTTTTGCGCCCATTTCTTTTGCTGTTTCGGCTGCTGCCGCGCCTTCGCCAATAAACCACTGCTGATCACCTGATTTATAGATGCCCGCAAGTATGATTTCTTCGCCCGCTGCAGCAGGCTTTGAAGATGCCTCTGCGCTTGCTTCACCGGTCGCCTTCGCGGAAGCCTCCGCAGAAGTGGAAGCTTCTGTTGTGGGAGTAGTGGATGCGGGTGTACATGCCGCCAAAGCAAACATTGCAACCATGAGAAGTGCCACACAAATCATTACTTTCTTCATTTCATTTCCTCCATTAAATTATATTATATAGGCGATTTCGCCAATTGGGTACCTTTTTTGGTCATTGCCTGTTTTTTGACCGCAGATAGTCAAATGACAGCGCCAACAGCAATAACGCGCCTTTTGCCACCAACTGCCAAAAGGTCTGAACGTTTAATAAAATCAATCCATTGTTGAACCCCTGCAAAATCATCAACCCTAAAAATGTGGTGATCAGCGAGCCATAGCCGCCGCTCATCGCAACGCCGCCCAGAATTGCGGCGGTGATTCCGTCAAACTCAAGCCCTGTAGATGCCTGCGGCTGTCCGGTATTCATGCGCGCCGCTAAAATGGTGCCGCCCACTGCCGCCAGAACGCCCATGATGATAAACAGCATATAAGTAGTAAATTTTGTAGAAATACCCGCAAGACGTGCCGCCGTTCTATTTCCGCCCACAATATATACGCTGCGCCCAAATCTTGTCATTTTCATCACAATAAAGAACACAATGAACATCAATACCATGAAGAAGATCGGAAAAGGAATGCCCAACACATCCATCGTGCCGATTTTCAGAAAATCGGAATCCGTGATCAGTATACTTTCACCGTTTGAGATAATATAGCAGAAGCCCCTGATGATGGACTGTGCCGCAAACGTCACGATAAACGGACTGATTTTTAACTGCGTGGTAAAAAACGCATTGAATGAGCCTATGCCTATGCCGATGGCGATTACGATCAAAATCGTGAGAAAGGTCGGCACCCCCGACGCCAGAAGCATAGCGGCAGCCACACCTGAAAACGCAGCCGTGGAGCCCGGCGATAAGTCCATCTGCCCGCCGATCAGGAGCATTGCCTCACCAACCGCGATTAATCCGGTCAGTGACGCGGCGGTAAAAATATTGCGAAAATTCTGCATCGAGAAATAATTGCTGTTCAAAGATGAAAAAATGATAATGACCGCGATGAGCGCTATCACCAGACTAAAATTTTCCGAACCGATAATTTTTTTACGCAGTACTCTTCCGTTATCCATTTGATACCTCCAACATTGCATACCCAAGAATACGCTCTTCGGTTGCTTCATTTCTGTTTATTTCAGCAGTGATCTTTCCGTCCTTTAAGACAATAATCCGGTCAGACATGCCGATGATCTCCGGCAGCTCCGAGCTGATCATAATCACTGCCATCCCCCGCTTTGCCGCCTCACAGATCATGGCATAAATTTCACTTTTTGCTCCGACGTCGATTCCCTTTGTGGGCTCGTCAAAAATCAAAACCTTGGGGTTCATGCTCATCCAGCGCGCCAAAATCACCTTTTGCTGATTTCCGCCTGATAAATTGATCACTTTCTGTTCAGGAGAAGGCGTCTTGATGTTGAATGCTTCAATCGCCTTGTCAATAAAGGCATTTTCCTCCTTTTTCTGAACAAACCCAAACTTGCAAAGCTTTTTTAAGATTGCAAGGCTTGCGTTTTCCTTGACGCTGCGTATGAGTGAAAGCCCTTCCAGCTTTCTATCTTCCGGCGCAAGCGCAACTCCGTGCTGCATCGCCTCCCGCGGAGACTTGGGCGCATACTCTCTGCCCTCCAAAAACATCTTTCCCTGCAAGATGGCATCTGCGCCAAAAATGGCACGCGCCACCTCTGTCCGCCCCGCGCCGGCCAGTCCTGCAAGACCCACAATTTCACCCGCACGCACGCTCAAACTGATATCTTTTACTTTTTTGTTGCTTACATTCTGCAAGGAAAGCACCGTATCGCCAAACACCTGATTGCGGTCAAGGTCGTTGAACACATCGCCGAGATTTCGCCCTACCATGAGCGAAATCAATTCACGCTCATCGGTTTCGCTTGTCTTTTTGACTCCCATGATTTTTCCGTCTTTGAAGATGGCGACCTTGTCCGTGAGTTCAAATATCTCTGCCATTCTGTGTGATACATAGATAATGACCTTTCCCTGCTCCTTTAATTTCCTGATAATTTGGAACAGCGTACCGATCTCCGCGTCCGTAAGAGGCGCCGTTGGCTCGTCAAAGCAATAGATATCCGCTTTGCGATTATAGGACTTCATGATCTCCACCATCTGCTGATAGGCGACAGAAATATTTTTGACATGCTCTTGCGGCTTAATCGGAAGATTGAACTCTGCAAGCGCCTCGCTGGCGGCTGCATTGAGCGCCTTATAGTTGATGAATCCTGCCTTTGACGGGGCATAGCCCATAAAAATATTTTCTGCGACTGATAAGTATTGCGCCAACTGGCGCTCCTGATAGATTACTGAAATTCCTGCACGAATGGCTTCATTCGGATTGGCAAAATGTACCGATTTTCCATTGATGAAAATTTCCCCTGATGTTTGCTGATAATCGCCATTCAAAATTTTAAGCAAGGTTGATTTTCCCGCGCCGTTCTCTCCCAGAAATGCAATGATTTCCCCTTTCTGCGCTCCGAATGAAATTCCATCCAAAGCTTTGACGCCCGGAAACTCCATGCTGATGTTTTTGAATTCGATGTAATTCTCCATACAGCGGCCCCCTTTTCGGTTTATAAGGCGATTATACAGATCTGCCATGGATTAAAAATTTGGATTATTAACTTATGATTATAAAATATTCACTTTTTTGGTTCCGTCGGAATCAATTTTTACAATTCCAAACCGCGGGTAGCTTTCTTCAAAGTTAATATTTCATTAGATAAGGTGAAAAAATGCGCTTTGACTCGATGCGATTTTGAGATACATTAAATAGTAATTCTAACGCACTTTGGAGGTACGCATGAACGGACGGCAAAGATACCTTAACACAATTAGCGGCAAAAAGACCGACAGAGTTCCCGTGAGCTTATTCCTCATGGAGCAAGGGCATTTTATGACGCAGCTGCATCCTGAAACGGACACTTACGACCATGAAACGCAAATCCGGCAGGTCGCTGAATTCCAAAGGGAAATGGGGGCTGATGTGTTTGTGCGGCTGCTCGCGGATTTATACGAGCCGGCGCTGCACGTGATTTATGGCGGCGTAAACACACAGAGCGGCGAAAACTGGGATGTCTCGACGCAAACCATACAAAACGGAAACACTACCATCTATCGCTCCACCATCAAAACACCAGCGGGAATATTGGAGCAGGAGTTCAGCAAAAACGAGTTAAGGCGAGGCACGCTGATGTACGCCTGCACCAAAAGCCCTGTGCGCTCAGAACAGGATTTGGATATCGTGATCCAATACGAGCCTGCGATGGACGTTTCCTATCCAACAATTGTCAAAAACGCATTTTCGAGGGCGAGAGCCGCCGTCGGCGACGACGCCATCCTTTCCGTTTGGGTGCCCTACGGCCCGTTTAACACGGCGTCCCTGCTGGTGGAGCTATCTGAAATCTACATGCTGTATTTGACAGAGCCGGAATATTACGCGAAATTGATGCGTTTTTGCATCGACCGCAATCAGCCTTACGCACAAGCCGTCTTAGACGCGCATCCGGACGTTATACACATCGGTGGAAACGTCCCCGGCGGGTTTTTGGGCAGCCGGAACTATGAAACTTACATCAGCGGATACGAGCGTGAATATATTGACTTTTGCCAGAAAGACGGCATCAGCGCGATGTACCATAATTGCGGTGAAATCATGAATTTGATCGAATGCTATCAGGATATTCACATTGATATTGTAGAGCCGTTCTCTCCACCGCCACTCGGCGATACCGATTTAAAAACCGCTCTAGAGAAGATTGACGGGGCATATATGGTGGTTGCCGGCGTGGATCAGGTCAATGTCCTGCAAAATGGAACGCCCGACGATGTAAGGCGCGAAACAGAGCAGCTTATCCTGACAGGGAAAAAATATGGAAACAATAAATTTGCCGTACAAAATGCGGATTTTATGGAGTACAATACTCCCGTTGAAAATATCAAAGCATTCGTTTCATTGGCAAAAGAACTGGGGGAATACTAAAAATGACAAAACGTGAACGATTTCGACAAACCTTGAACCACGAGCAGCCGGAACGCGTTGTTTTGGACGCAGGCGCGACAGGGCAAACCGGCATCAACGCAAGCACGATTTACAAACTGCGCAAGCTATGCGGACTGGAAGAAAAGCCCATAAAAATTATCGAACCCTTTCAGATGCTTGGAGAAATAGACGAAGAACTGCGCGATATTTTAGGGACGGATGTGATCGGCATATGGAACCGCGGCAACATGATCGGCACACTGAATGAAGAGTATCAACCATTCACCATGCCGGACGGCACGCCCGTTTTAATGCCCTCTACCCTTACGTATGACAAGGACGCTCAGGGTGGATATGTGTTGTACCCCTCCGGCGATAAGAGCTGTGAACCCAGCCTGCACATGACAAACGACGGCTCTTTTTTTGATAATATCGAACGGTGCAAGTCTTACGACGAAAATCTGCTCGATGCGCTTAAGGATTTCAAAGAGGATTTTAGTGTTGCGACAGACGAGGACGCAAGATATTGGGAAAAAAGGAGTATGCAGCTCTATCAAGATACCGACTACGGTATCATTGGCATATTGGGCGGCGCCGGTCTTGGCGATGTGGCCACTGTTCCGGGTCCTGCCACCAAGCACCCGAAAGGAATACGCACCGTAGAGGAATGGATGCTGGCTCATTTGCTGTATCCGGATTATGTCAAGGAAGTATTTGCGCTACAAACGGATGTGATGCTCAAAAATCTGGAACGATATAAACAGGCGGTGGGCGACCGCATTGATGTGGTTTGGATATCCGGAACGGATTTCGGCACCCAGATCAGCACATTCGTGTCTCCGGACACCTTCCGAGACATCTATAAGCCGTTTTACACGACAATCAACGACTGGGTGCATCAAAATACGGACTGGAAAACCTTTTTCCACACTTGCGGCTGCATTGTGCCGCTGCTGGATGATTTGCATGAAATGGGCGTAGATTGCCTGAATCCCGTGCAATGCTCTGCACAGGGCATGGATCCGCATATGCTCAAGGACGATTACGGTGATCAATTCGTATTTTGGGGTGCGGCGGTGGACACACAAAAAACACTTCCCTTTGGCAGCGTGGAAGATGTAAAAAAAGAAGTGCGTGAGCGCCTTGCTATTTTTTCAAAGGGCGGCGGATATGTTTGCGCATCCATCCACAACATCGTCGCAAACGTTCCCCCGGAAAATGTTCTTGCTCTGTTTGAAACCATAAAGGGGTATTCGTATGGACTATAATTCAAAACGTAATACCGGCTGCAGAATCACAGAATTTTTTCATCGTGGTCTTCGTATGCTTTGCCTGCAAAACGAAGTGCTGCGCGTCACCATGGTGTTGGACAAGGGCGCGGACATCATAGAAATTACAGATAAAAAGAGCGATATCAATTTGATGTGGCAAACGCCCGTCGGCATCCGCGAATATGAAAAATATTTTCCATCCATTGCAAATACCGAGGGGAATTTTCATGATTATTATCCCGGCGGATGGCAGCTTGTCCTCCCCGGCGGCGGACCAATGAACTATTATGGCGCGGATATCGGGCTGCACGGCGAGCTGTGCCTTGTGCCGTGGGAATTCACAGTGCTTTGCGATACAGCAGAAAAAATCGAAGTGCGTCTGAACGGAGAAGCGTATCGCACGCCTTATTCCGTCAGCCGCGTGATTTCGCTTGCTTCCGGCAAAAAAATCATCTCGTTCCATGAGTCCGTCACCAATCACGGCGGCGATGATATGCAACTCATGTGGGGCAACCATCCCGCTGTAGGTGAACCTTTTCTGGACGAACATTGCGTCATAGATGTACCGGCAGGGAAATTGGATATCAGGGGGGATGTCTATCACGCGGAGGATAGCTCTTTTGGAGACGAGGAAGCGAACTGGCCATATGCCACCGATGCGGGCGGCACGCAGGTGGACTTTTCCAAAATGCCTGCCAAAACGGCAAATTGCATGAAAGTTTTATTTCTCAAAGAACTGCACGACGGTTGGTTCGCCGTCACAAACACAAAGAAAAACCTAGGCTACGGCATGGTTTTTGATACAAAAGTTTTTCCATGCCTGTGGTATTGGCAGGTGGCGAAAGGACATTTGGGATATCCGTGGTACTCCGCCACGTATCAGTTTGCACTCGAGCCATGGAGCGGATATCCCTCCTCCTATGGCGCAGCGCAAAAAAATGGTTCGCTTGCCTTGATCAGGGCAGGCGAAACCATTGAAACAGATTATAAGTTTGTGTTATATGAATCAACCAAAGGGATTACAAAAATAGAAAAAGACGGTGTTGTTAAGACAAAATAACAAGAAAAACGTCTTTACATTTAACGCAAATTTGCATTGTAAGGCACTGGCACCAAAACGGTTCCCGTGCCTTTTGCATAAGGGAAGCAAACTACTTTTCTTTACTTGCGGGCCGCATGGAATAACGGCACCCGCAATACTCCTGCCTGTAAAGTCCAAGCTGTGCGGATATCTCCAGAGAACGCAGATAGCCGTTCTTTTTTTTGAAGTCGGAAATCAAATACTCCACTCCATAGGCTTTCGCAAGCAAAAGGCCGGTTTCATTCAGCTTTGCGGCATCTTTATGCGGGCTGATACTGAGGGTGGTGGTGAAATAATCAAATCCGTTTTGCGCGGCAAATTTCGCCGTTTTTTCCAGTCTCAGCGCATAACAGAGCAAGCAGCGCGATCCACGCTCCGGCTCTTTCTCGCGGCCTTTTACAAGCTCTTCAAAAATCTGCGGTTCAAATGCGCCTTCCACCAGAGCGGCAGGGCTGTTCAGCGCGGCAAGCATATCGCGCAGTTCTTCCAGCCGGCGGTTATATTCTTCTGCGGGATAAATATTGGGATTATAAAAGAAAAGTGTGATGTCAAAGCAGGAGGATAGGTATTCGAGCACGTAGGACGAGCACGGGGCACAACAAGCATGCAGCAGCAAAGACGGTCTGTTTCCCGCCTCCCGAATCTGTTCCAACGTTTTTTCCAAGCACATCTGCGCATTCATCAAACGTCACACCGTTTCATCCTTTTACTGTTTTTGTCCGTCATTCTGCACGAAACTGAATGGTTTGTGTCTTCGCGTCCATCGCGTCGATGATCGCAAGGGATTCCACGCGCAATCCGCACTCCCGCAAAATCGCACCGCCCTGCTGAAACCCTTTTTCGATCACGATCCCCACTCCCACCACATTGGCGCGCGCGGCTCCCACAATCTGGCAGAGCCCCATCACCGCACAGCCATTTGCCAGAAAATCATCAATGATCAGTATATTTTCATTCGGGGATAAAAAGCGGCTTGCCACAATGACTTCGTATTTGCGTTTGTGGGTAAATGATTCAATCGGCGCCGATAGCATTGTGCCGTCCAGATTAATGGACTGCGCCTTTTTTGCGAACACAACCGGCACATTGAAATATTGGGCGGCCACAGCCGCAACTGCAATTCCGGACGCTTCCACCGTCAGAATCTTATCCACCTGCACGCCGGAAAAACGGCGTTTGAACTCTTTTCCGATTTCATTGAACAGCCCGATATCCATTTGATGATTCAGAAAACTATCTACCTTAAGTACGTTTCCATCCTTCACAACGCCATCCTTGCAAATTCGTTCTTTCAAAAGCTCCATAATCACCGTTCCTTTTCCCTAGTTTTCTACATTTTATCACTTCTTGCCCCGCATGACCATACCATTTCACAGGATGACAAGAAAACGGCATAAATTTTATTAACACCGCGTTAAATTGTTTTTTTAAATCAAAATTGGTGCTTGACTTAGAGTGTACTTCAAGTTGTATAGTAAAATAGAATGACATAACAATTGGAGGAAAGAGCCATGAAAAAATTGGGATTTGGCCTGATGCGCCTTCCCCTCACGCAGGAAAATAACCCTCAGAGCATCGATCAGGATGCCGTCAACCGAATGGTGGATTATTTTTTATCAAAAGGCTTTACTTATTTTGATACGGCATATCCATATCATCAGGGAACGAGCGAAGCAGCGGTGAAAAAAGCCCTGACCGATCGTTATCCAAGAGAATCGTTTGTGTTGGCGGATAAAATGCCCGTTTGGCTGGTCACCCAAAATTCGGATTATCAAAAATTCTTTGACGAGCAGCTTCAAAGATGCGGCGTGGAATATTTTGACTATTATCTGCTGCACACAATGGGCGAGGAAAATTACGCCAGCACGCTCAAATACGGCGGATTTGACTTTATGAAAAAACTCAAAGCCGAAGGCCGCGCGAAAAAAATCGGTCTTTCTTTCCATGACAAGGCGGATGTGCTTGATCGCATCCTCACAGAGCATCCGGAAATGGAATTCGTTCAGTTGCAGATCAACTATCTCGATTGGAACAACGATTCCATAGAATCCCGCAAATGCCTTGAGGTCGCCGTCAAGCACAAAAAGCCAGTCATTGTGATGGAACCGGTGAAAGGCGGCGCGCTCGCGGACATTCCGCAAGAGGCTGAGCAATTGTTCAGGCAATATCATCCCGAAAGGAGCGTCGCTTCGTGGGCGGTGCATTTTGCAGCCTCCATTGAAAGCGTGATCGTCGTGTTGAGCGGGATGAGCAATTTTGAACAACTTGCAGACAATGTAAGTTTCATGGAGTCCTTTACGCCCATGAGCGAGGAAGAGAACCGCATTGTCAGTCAGGCACGGGACATCATCGGCGCAAGTATCGCAATTCCGTGTACCGCATGCCAGTATTGCGTGGACGACTGCCCCAAAAAGATACCGATCCCCAAGTATTTTTCGCTGTATAACGATCAGCACCAATACGGCTATTCTCCGCTCCACGAAAATTACTATGGCAACCTGATACAAACTTACGGAAAAGCTTCCGATTGTATCGGCTGCAAGCGCTGTGAGCATCACTGCCCACAGCATATAGAAATCGCTGAAACCCTCAAGGATGTCTCCGCGGTCTTTGACGCAGAATAAGGCGCGCACATCAGAAAAGG
>CAZQDA010000015.1:9982-38758 GCA_964592155.1 uncultured Christensenella sp. | reverse complement strand
AAGCCCAGCTTAAGCTGAAGGAGCCGGAAGAAAGCGCTTCTTGATTTTTAAAGTATCAAGAAAAGGATGCAAATAAAATTGCATCCTTTTTTGATTGTCATATTTTGTGGTCTGTTATATAATATTACAGTATGTATACATAATCTTGTGGAGGAATCATCATGTCTAAGACATATACGGCGGGCGATATACAGGTATTGGAGGGGCTCGATGCGGTGCGTCGCCGTCCGGGAATGTATATCGGCACGACAAGCACAAAAGGACTTCATCATCTCCTGTGGGAGATTGTAGATAATGGAATTGACGAGGCGGCAAACGGATTTGCCGATAAGCTTACGGTGACCATTCATCCGGATTGTTCTATTTCTGTGGAGGATAATGGCAGGGGCATACCGACAGGACCGCACCCTGAACTCAAAATTTCAGGCGTGGAGGTTGTTTTCACCCAGTTGCACGCAGGGGGGAAGTTCAACAACGATAATTACGCTTACTCAGGCGGACTGCATGGCGTAGGCGCTTCGGTGGTAAACGCGCTGTCTAAATGGCTGGAGGTTGAGGTTTACCAAAATGGAAAAGTCTATTTTCAGAGATATGTCACAGAGGCGGATGCCAAAGGGAAAATGCAGGTGGGAAAGCCTGTCGCGCCGCTAAAGGAAATTGGAGAAACACGTAAAAAGGGCTCGAAAATCACGTTTCTTGCAGATGATACCATTTTTGACAATATTGATTTTCAGTTTGATGTAGTACGCCGCCGTTTGCGGGAGCTTGCGTTCCTCACCAAAGGGCTGCACATTACGCTTGTAGACGAGCGGCAGCAGACCGGAGGGAGACCCCGCAAGGAAGTGTTTGAATATACGGGCGGAATCGTCGATTTTGTTTTGTATTTAAATAAAGATAAAACGCCGCTGCACGCCGCGCCGATTCTCTTGGAAGGGCAGCGGAACGGCGTTCTTGTGAGCATTGCCATGCAGTATAATTCCAGTTATACGGAAAGCATTTTTTCCTATGTGAATAACATTCCCACCACAGAGGGGGGAATGCATGAAACGGGATTTAAGACGGCCATCACAAAGGTGATGAACGATTATGCGCGCACCAATAATCTGCTCAAGGAAAAGGAAGCAAACCTTACAGGGGATGATTTCAGAGAGGGGCTTTGCTCTGTTGTCAACATTAAGATGAAGGATGTGCAGTTTGAAGGCCAAACAAAGACGAAGCTGGGAAACGCAGAGGCGCGTGTTGCGGTGGAGGCGGTTGTAACGGAAACGCTCTCCGCATTTATGTCAGACCTCAATAATACGCAGATTTGCACAAAGATATTGGAAAAAGCCATCGGCGCGGCGCGTGTGCGCGAGGCGGCCCGCAAAGCAAAAAAAATGGAGCGCGCGAAGAGCAAGCTGGAAAATTCGCCGCTTGTTGGAAAGCTTTCCGCCTGCACGGGCAGAAAACCGGAAATCAATGAATTGTTCATTGTGGAGGGCGACAGCGCAGGTGGCAGCGCGAAGCAGGGGCGCGACAGGAGATTTCAAGCAATCCTGCCGCTGCGCGGCAAACCGCTCAATGTGGAAAAAAAGCGTATCGACCAGGTGCTTGCAAACGAGGAGTTCCGTTCCATCATTACGGCTTTGGGAGCGGGCTTTGACGATAGCTTTAACCTTGCCAATATTAAATATAATAAAGTTATTATTCTTGCGGATGCGGATCAGGATGGCGCGCATATCCGCACCATATTAATCACGTTTTTCTATCGTTATTTCAAAGACCTGATCACGGACGGGCATCTGTATATCGGCCGCCCGCCGCTTTTTAAAATTGCCAAAGGAAATAAGGTGCTGTATGCCTACAACGACGAGCAGCTCGAAAAAGCGAAGTCTCAGGTAGGCAGAGGATATACGGTGCAGCGGTATAAAGGGCTTGGAGAGATGAATCCTGAGCAGCTTTGGGAGACGACAATGAACCCTGAAAAACGTTCGTTGATCCGCGTTACCATTGAAGACCTTGCGGACGTGGAACAGATCGTGACAACATTGATGGGAGACAACGTGGAGCCACGCAAACAATATATCGCGGAACACGCTAATTTTAACAAACAGGATAATTTCGAGGTGGCGCAGTATGAAAACGAAGCAAATTGACTTTAATGAGGAAATCATCAATGCGGCGCTCGAAGAGGTCATGCATACTTCTTACATGACTTATGCGGAATACGTTACCATGGAGCGCGCGCTTCCACGGGTAGAGGATGGCCTTAAGCCCGTGCAGAGGCGTATTTTGTATACGATGTATGATCTTGGCATTCTGCCGGATAAGCCTTATAAAAAATCAGCGAGGATCGTGGGTGAAGCGCTGGGTAAATACCATCCGCATGGCGACAGCAGTGTTTATGACGCCATGGTGCGCCTTGCGCAGCCATATGCCATGCGTATGCCACTTGTGGACGGCCATGGAAATTTTGGTTCCATGGACGGCGACAGCGCCGCGGCAATGCGTTATACAGAGGCGAGGCTTTCACCGCTTGCGCTAGAAATGCTTCGCGATCTAAATAAAGATACGGTTTCTTTTCGTCCTAATTTTGACGATACGGAACGCGAACCGGATATGCTTCCGGCACGGTATCCCAATCTACTTGTGAATGGCTCGTCCGGAATCGCGGTGGGGCTCGCGACGAATATTCCGCCGCATAACCTCGGCGAGGTGATTAATGGCGTAGTGGAGCGAATCGATCATCCGGATTGTTCGCTGGGCGATATCATGAGGCAGATTAAGGCACCGGATTTTCCCACGGGAGGATACCTTTTGGAGGGCGACGGGCTAAAGCAGGCCTATGAGACCGGAAAAGGAAAAATTTATATCCGCGCAAAAGCGCACATAGAGAAAACAAGCTCAGGAAAAAACCTGATTGTAATCACGGAAATTCCTTACGAGGTCAAAAAATCCGCCATGCTGGAAAAGATTTTGGCGGTCAGCGAAAATAAAAAGGAAATTTTTGCCGGAATCGCAGACATCAGGGACGAGTCTGACCGCGAAGGAATCCGCGCGGTGGTTGAGGTCAGAAAGGGACACGATCCGGAAAAAATATTGAATTTGCTGTATAAGTATACGGATCTGCAGACCACGTTTGGCATCAATATGATGGTGATTGCGGATGGTGCGCCGCAGCAGCTTGGATTGCTTCCTATCATCGATTACTATATCAGGCACCAGAAAAACGTCATCACCCGCAGGACACAGTTTGATCTGGAAAAAGCGGAAAAGCGCGAGCATATTCTGCTTGGTTTGATTATTGCTGTTAAAAATATCGACAGGGTCATCAAGATAATCCGTGCATCCAAAAATACGGAAGAAGCCAAGCACAGCCTGATGAAGGAGTTTAACCTGACGGGCGTGCAGGCGCAGGCGATTCTCGATATGCGGCTTGCGCGGCTTACCAACCTTGAGGTGGAGCTGCTTGAAAACGAATATAAAGAAGTCGTGGCGCTGATCAAATATCTCCGCTCTATTCTGGGCTCTGAGACAAAGCTTCTGGAAGTCATTAAGGAAGAGCTTACGGCAATCAAAGAGAAATATTCCGACAAACGACGTACCCAGCTCATGAAAGAAGAACATGCACAAATCGAAGTGGATGAAAGCGAATTCATGGTGGTAGAGGAATGCACGTTGATTTTGACGCGCGGCGGCAATTTGAAGCGGATGTCCGCCAAGGCACTGCAAAAGGGTATGGAGGCGGAAGAGCTGGAAGAAAAGCTGCAGCCGGCGATGTTGATCAAAACTGACACGGCAAGCAAGGTCTATCTGTTTACCAATAAAGGCAATATGCTGATGATGGCTGTTTCGAGCATTCCGGAAGCGCGGATGAAAGAAGCGGGTAAATCATTGAATGCGATTATGACCGGAATTGATTCGGATGAAGAGATTCTCAGCATTGTCACGAAAAATGATTTCGAGTGCAAATTGATGTATTTTGCAACGAAAAGCGGGCTTGTCAAGGCGACGCAGATGGAAGAATTTGATGTGAAAAAATCAAAGATTATGGCGTGCGGTTTAAAAGACGGAGATGAGCTGATTTACGCGAAGCCATCTGTACCGGAACTTGAGAATATGCTTTTCATTACATCGGACGGAATGTCAATCAATATCAAAAAGAGTGAAATTTCGGTCATGGGCAGAAGCGGAAAAGGCGTTGGCGCGATTAAGCTTGGTAAACGCGCGACGGTTGTTCTTGCAGAGCAGATTCAAAACGGACAGGAGGGAAATGTTCTGCTAATGACGGAAAAGGGATTTGCCAAGCTCACGCCTCTTGCGGAGTTTGACGAGCAGGGCAGGAACGGAAAAGGCCTCAAATCCTATAATCTGACGGAAGCGGTCGGCAGGGAAGTTGCAGGAGCATTGCTGGTGGATAAGATTTCCACTGTGACAAGCTTGCAGAAATCAGGCGATCTCCATAAAATATCCACGGATTCCATTCCTGTGGACGCGCGCAATACAAAAGGAGAGCAGGTTGTTCTGGCCTTGATGGGGAATGATATTGTAAAATTATATAAAAATATCTTTGAATAGAGGATCGTGAGTTTATTTTCGCGTAGTAATGTGTTAAAATGTAGGTATCAAATATACCTGCATTTTTGCGTGTGAAGAGGTGTTATTCATTGTTTGAGTCAAAGTTAAAATCAAAAGAGTTGGACGCTCTATTTGCGGCAATTTTGTCGCTTAAGAGCGAGGAGGAGTGCTATCTGTTTTTCGAAGACCTATGCACTGTAGCGGAGCTTTCGGCAATCGGTCAGCGTTATAAGGTCGCACAGATGCTGAAAGAAAAGATTACGTGCCATGCCATTGCCGAAAAGACAGGCGCATCAACGGCGACCATTTCGCGCGTCAACCGATGTCTTAACTATGGTACGGGCGGCTATGGAATGGTGCTTGACAGAAACAAAAAACAGCAGGGAGAATGACGTTGCAGGGATTAAATGACAGACAAAAAAAAGCGGTGGAAACAATTACGGGAGCCGTGCTTGTTCTTGCGGGCGCAGGCAGCGGCAAAACGAGGGTTTTAACAGAGCGCGTTGCCTATTTGATCAATGAAAAAAGAGTCGCGCCATGGCAGATTCTGGCAATCACGTTTACCAATAAAGCGGCGCAGGAAATGCGTGAGCGTATTTCGGGCGTTGTGGACGTGGATATGCGTGATATGTGGATTAGCACGTTTCATGCGATGTGCGTGCGTATGCTGAGGCGGTATGCGGAACATATCGGCTATACGAAGAGCTTTCTGATTTACGATACGGATGACACGCTGCGGTTAATGAAAAAAATACTGGAAAAAATGGGATTGAAGGAGAATAAAACCTATTCGGACCGGTACATGAAAAATCTGATCAGCAAATATAAAAATGACAGCACAAGCCTTGATTTTGGTCAATATGCGGAAGAAAAGAATCCCTTTGTCGCAGATCATGCGGAAGAGATTTATGAAGAATATACGCAGGAATTAAAGCGACAAAATGCGATGGATTTCGATGATTTGCTGCTCAATACCTTGCTGCTGCTGGAAACGGATGAGGAAGCCCGCGGCTATTATCAGCATAAATTCCAATACATACTAGTGGATGAATATCAGGACACCAATATGGTGCAGTATAAATTGATCAAACTATTGTCGGAGGGCTATGGCAATATCTTTGTCGTGGGCGATGACGATCAGTCCATTTACGCGTTCCGCGGCGCAAACATCAGGAATATTCTGGAATTTGAAAAGGATTTTCCGGGTGCGGTCGTGATCAGGCTGGAGCAAAACTATCGTTCCGACAAAAAAATACTGGATGTTGCAAACTGCGTGATCAAAAACAACGCGGGCCGAAAGGGAAAGACGCTGTGGAGCGAGATCAATGAATGCGAAAAGCCGGTTCTTTATGCCGCCAACAGTGAATATGAGGAAGCGGAAACCATCGCAAGAGAGATTCAGCGCTTGTCGGACGACGGGATGCGCTATTCGGATATGGCGATTTTGTATCGCATCCACACGCTGTCAAGAATACTGGAAGAAAAGTTACGCCTGTACGCGATTCCATACCGCATTTATGGCGGCATCAGCTTTTATGAGCGCAAGGAAATTAAAGATATGGTGGCATATCTGAATATCATTGCCAATCCGGCGGCAGATTTGCAGCTTCTGCGCATTATCAATACGCCAAAGCGGGCAATCGGTGCGGCGAAAATTACAGAGCTTACAGAAATTGCGGCTTATAACGGCATTTGCATTCTGGATGTGATGCAAAACGCGAATGTTTTCATTGCAGATAAGACGCTGAACAAAAAAGCAAATGAGTTTATAGAGATGTATGGGCGCATGAGTGAAGGATATACTGAAAAATCCGTTCACGAGCTGTTGGAGCAGGCATATGAAATATCAGGGTATAAAAAGATGCTTGAGGACGAGCAATCGCCTGAGGCGGAAGCGCGCATGGAGAATATCGCGGAATTGATCAACTCCGCCTATACCTACGATGAGGAGGAAGGTTCTTCTCTGGAAGGATTTTTGCAAAATATCGCACTGATTACAGACCTTGACAGCATGGACGATCAGGGCGGCGTTACGCTGATGACCATGCACGCGGCAAAAGGGCTGGAATTTGACGCTGTTTTTGTAGCAGGCATGGACGAAAATATTTTTCCCAGCCAGCGGGCGATTGACGAGGATAATGTGGAGGAAGAGCGCAGGCTTTGCTATGTGGCGGTCACGCGTGCAAGGCGCAAGCTGTATCTGCTTCATTCCAATATGCGAACGCTTTATGGACGGATGCAGCCGTCGGTGCCTTCGCGTTTCTTGGATGAGATTGATGAAGATCTGCTCAATTATATTAACAAGAAGCAAAAACCGGTTCTTGCGGCAAAAGCGCCCCAGTCAAAACCGTCCTTTTTCTCAGGCGGTTTTCAGCTGGAAAAAAGTAAACCGCAGAAGGTCAGCGGAGATTATCATGTTGGCACTGTGGTAGAGCATAAAAGTTTTGGGCGCGGCAAGGTAAAGACGATTATGGGAGAAGGCGACTCACAGGTGGCTGTGGTCGATTTTTATGAGGCCGGCGAGAAAAAAATGTTTCTGGCCTTTGCTTCGCTGAAAATATTGAAATAGGTGTGTCTATGGAGCGGTTAAGACAACTGATCGATCAACTAAACGACTATGCGTACCGGTATTATGTTCTGGACGATCCGTCTGTGGCGGATGCGGAATATGACAGGTTATATGACGAGCTTGTTGCGCTTGAAAAAGAAACGGGGATCATTGAGGCGGATTCTCCTACGCAGCGCGTGGGGGGAAAACTGCTGGAAGGCTTTCAGAAGCATACGCATCTTGCACCCTTGTGGAGTCTTGATAAAGCGCAGAGCATTGAGGACGTCCTTGCATGGCAAGAGCGTACCAACAAGCAAATTGAGCAACTCCAATTACCGGAAGCGAGTTATTCGCTGGAATATAAATTTGACGGACTTACGATTAATCTAACCTATGATGGGGGTTACCTTATCGGCGCGGCAACGCGCGGGAATGGAATTGTGGGGGAAGATGTAACCCATCAGGTGAAAACGATACAGTCTATCCCACTTAAAATCGACTTTAAGGGCAAAATGGAGGTGCAGGGGGAGGCGATTATGCGTCTTTCCGTTCTGGAAGCTTATAACCGCACGGCGGATGAGCCTTTGAAAAATGCGCGTAATGCGGCAGCGGGAGCCATCAGGAATCTCGATCCAGCGCAAACCGCCAAACGCCATCTCGATGCGTTTTTATATCATGTGGGCTATATTGAGGGGATGGAGTTTCAAAATCATGGCGAAATGATTGCGTTTTTGCGCAGCAATAAATTCAATGTCAGCGCCTACGAGAAGGAATTGACAGATGTTTCAGATATCAAAAACGCGATTGATGAGGTAGACCGCACGCGCGGTTCCCTCGATTTTTTGATCGACGGCATGGTGATCAAGCTGACTGACTTTAAAACGCGCGAGGCGCTGGGATACACGCAAAAGTTCCCGCGGTGGGCGATTGCCTATAAATTCGCTGCGGAAGAAATGACGACAAAAATACTCGACGTTTCCTGGGATGTGGGCAGAACCGGCAAATTGACGCCGCTTGCGCATTTGGAGCCGGTGGAGCTTGCGGGTGCGACCATCAGGCGTGCAACGCTCAACAATTATGAAGATATTCTGCGCAAACAGGCGGCAATCGGCGCGACTGTTTTCATTCGCCGTTCCAATGATGTGATCCCGGAAATCCTCGGCGCGGCGCCCGTGCAGGATGGCGAGCTTGTTCCGATCAAAAAGCCGGAATACTGTCCGGCGTGCGGAACGCATCTGGAGGAAATCGGGCCCAATTTATTTTGCCCCAACTCTTTAAACTGCAAGCCTCAACTTACATCCCGCATGGTACACTTTGTGTCGCGCGATGCGATGAATATTGAAAATCTGAGCGAAAAAACGATCGGGCTTTTGTTTGAAAAGCTCGACATCAAAGATATCGCGGCGATTTACACGGTGACGAGGCAGCAGCTTTTGGAACAGGAAGGCTTCAAAGACAAGCGCGCGGACAATATTATTTCAGCGATTGAAAAGAGTAAAAATCCGGCTCTCGCAAATTTTATCTATGCGCTGGGTATTTCAAACGTTGGGAAGAAGACGGCAAAAGATTTGGCAAAAACGTTCCGCACATATGAAGGAATCAAGCATGCGTCTTTTGAAGAGCTTGTTGCAATCAAAGACATTGGCGAGGTCGTGGCACAGGATATCGTAGAATTTTTTGGCAATGAAAATTATATGCGCGTGGTGCAGGAGCTTTTTGATGCGGGAATCAGGCCGCAGGAGGATGCGGGCGCAGTAGAAGGCGGATTGTTTGAGGGCAAAACGTTTGTTCTCACAGGCACGCTGACGCAGTATACGCGTAAGCAGGCGCAGGAGTTGATTGAAGGTCTGGGCGGAAAAGCAAGCTCCTCCGTCAGTAAAAAAACAGACTACGTTCTCGCGGGGCAGGAGGCGGGCAGCAAGCTTAAAAAAGCGCAGGAGTTGGGCGTAACCGTCATTACGGAAGATGACTTAAAAGAAATGATAGGAGAATAAAAACCATGCTAAAGGAAAAAACACATGACTATTATGAGGATAAGGATTATAACTGTGCAGAAGCGATTATCCGCGCGGCAAACGATGTATATGAGCTCGGCATCAATGAAGCGGGGTTAAAATCATACGGCTGCTTTGGCGCAGGGATGCAGTGCGGGAACATCTGCGGCGCGATCAGCGCGGCAATGGGAGCGATCAGCGCAAAGGAAGTAAAGACAATCGCGCATGAATGCGAGACGCTTGCGCCGGCGTGCAGGAAAATGATGAAGGAGTTTCAAAACAAATTCGGCAGTAACCTGTGCAAAGAGGTGCGCGCAAAGCAGTTCAGCAAAGAATTGCGCTGTTGGAAGACGGTGGAGGGCGCAACCGAACTATTGGAAAAAATCATGGAAAACGAAGCATAAAGATCAAAAGGAATGGCGTGGTTCATTCCTTTTTCAGGTGAGAATATTGGTTCACGAAAACGGTCTTTTATGATATAATATATGATTATATGAATTTTAGAAAAGGACGAATTTGCTATGCGTGTTACAATAGAAGAAGTAGAAAAGATTGCGTCGCTTTCCATGCTGAGCCTCACAGATGAAAAAAAGCAGATGCTGCAAAAAAATCTGGATGATATCCTGGAACATGCGGAAAAGCTCAACGAGCTGGATACGCAGGACGTGGAGCCGACCAGCTACATCTTAAAGCAGCAAAATGTTGTAAGGCCGGATGTGCCGGAGACAGTCTGGCAGCGGGAAGATATGCTCAAAAACGCGGCTGAAACAGAAGACGGCTGCTTTGTTGTGCCAAAAGTAGTCGATTGACGGAGGAAAATATGGAACTGACAGCACTAACGGTCAAACAGGCGGCAAAGCTGCTTGCAAAAAAAGAGATTTCATCTGCCGAGCTTACGCAGGCCTGTCTTGACAGGATTGAGAAGGTAGAGCCGAAAATAAACGCACTTGTCACAACCTGCAACGAGAGCGCCCTCGCGGCGGCAAAGCAGGTGGATGAAAAAAGGGCCAAAGGAGAAAGTCTGGGAAAGCTTGCGGGCGTTCCGGGTATCATTAAGGATAACATGTGCACCAAAGGCGTGCTCTCCACGGCATCGTCCAAAATGCTTTATAACTATAAACCAGTATATGACGCGACAGCGGTTGAAAAACTGAAAGCGCAAGACTATGTGATGGTTGCAAAGGCAAATATGGATGAATTTGCAATGGGCTCCTCAACGGAAACATCCTATTTTGGAGTAACGAAGAATCCATGGGACGTTTCCCGCGTTCCGGGAGGATCTTCCGGCGGCAGCGCGGCGTGTGTTGCGGCGGATGAGGCAATGTTTGCGCTTGGGTCAGATACAGGCGGCTCTGTCCGTCAGCCGGCGGCTTTTTGTGGCGTGGTCGGTTTAAAGCCCACCTATGGAACGGTTTCGCGTTTTGGATTAATGGCGTTTGCGTCTTCCCTTGATCAAATTGGGCCGCTTACTAAAAATGTGGAAGATTCCGCATTCCTCATGGACATCATCGCGGGCAACGATAAGCGGGATTCCACCTCGGCCATCATGGACTATCCGCATTACGGCGAGGGTATGAAAGAGGAAATCAAGGGGATGAAAGTGGGCATTCCAAAGGAATATCTCGAGCAGGAGATTGACGCTGAGGTGCGCCAGTCCTACCTTGATGCAATCAAGTCGTTTGAAAACATGGGGGCGATTGTGGAAGAAACATCCCTGCCCACATTTGATTATGCGCTTTCCGCCTATTATGTGATTGCCTCGGCGGAGGTGGCCTCCAATCTGTCTCGTTTTGACGGGATTCGTTACGGCTATCGCACGCAGCATTACGACGATTTAAAGCAAATGTATAAAAATACGCGTTCAGAAGGTTTTGGCGACGAAACAAAGCGGCGGATCATGCTCGGAAATTATGTATTAAGTTCAGGGTATTACGACGCTTATTATTTGAAAGCGCTAAAGGTCAAAACGCTGATTAAAAACGATTTTGAGCGTTTGTTTGGAGCGTATGACATTCTGTTATCGCCAACAGCGCCCACGCCGGCGTTTTCAATCGGCGCAAAATCCACACCGCTTGAAATGTATGTCAACGATCTTTTCACGGTTCCGGTCAATATTGCGGGTGTTACGGCAATTTCGCTTCCGTCCGGCGTGACCAAAGAAGGACTTCCGGTTTCTGTGCAGATCATCGCGAAGGCGTTTGACGAGAACACAATGTTCCGCGCTGCATGGAATTTTGAGCAGGCAGTAAAATTTAGTCAGAAACCTACGTTATGATGGAGAAGTTGCGATGAAATATGAAATAGTAATTGGACTTGAAGTCCATGTGGAAATGGCGACGGAAACGAAGATTTTTTGTTCATGCAAAAACGAGTTCGGTTCCGAGCCAAATACAAATGTTTGTCCCGTGTGTCTTTCCATGCCGGGCACGCTTCCTGTTTTGAACGGGCAGGCGGTGGAGTATGGTGTGCGCGCGGGTTTATCGCTTCATTGCGAAATTCCCAATTACTCCAAGCTTGACCGCAAAGGATATTTTTATCCTGACCTTGCCAAAGCCTATCAGATTTCACAGTTTGATTTTCCGCTTTGTTCACGCGGTGAGGTGGAGGTGGAAGCGGACGGAGCCAAGCATACCATTGGAATCACGCGAATCCATATCGAAGAGGATGCGGGCAAACTGGTGCATCAGGGAACAGAAAGCCTTGTGGATTATAACCGCGGGGGCGTTCCGCTGATGGAAATCGTAACAGAGCCGGATTTCAGAAACGCGGCGCAGGTAAAAGCGTTTTTGGATACGGTGCGCGCAAATATGGAGTATATCGGCGTTTCGGACTGCAAAATGGAGGAGGGCTCCATGCGGTGCGACATCAATATCTCCGTCCGTCCGGAAGGCGAAACAAAGTATGGAACACGCACAGAGCTGAAAAATGTCAACAGTATTTCAGCGGCGCAGCGTGCCATTGAATATGAATCCAAACGCCATATTGAAGTGATTGAAGATGGCGGAGAGATTGTGCAGGAGACCCGCCGTTGGGATGAAGCCAAAGGAAAGACATTTTCGATGCGAGACAAAGAGGAAGCGCACGATTACCGTTATTTTCCGGATCCGGACCTTGTGCCGGTTTACTTAACAGACGAGCAGATTGCTGAAATCAAGGCGTCTTTGCCAGAGCTTCCGGCTGCCAAACGCGAGCGATACGTAAAGGAATTCGGTCTGCCGGAATATGATGCGGGCGTTCTTACCATGTCAAAATATACGGCGCAATTTTTTGAGGACAGCGTGGCGGTTTATCCGGAGCCGAAGGCAATCAGCAACTATATCATGGTCGATCTGGCGCGTCTTTTGAAAGAAAATGGTGTAGAGGCAAAGGACATTCCCGTGTCACCACAGGATTTCACCGATTTGCTGAAGCTTGTAAGCGAAGGAGTGATCAATTCCAGCGTGGGCAAGCAGGTGTTTGAGGAAATGTTCAAAACAGGGCGTAAACCTGCGCAGATCGTGGAAGAAAAGGGTCTTAAGCAGCTTGATGACACGGATGAAATTTTAGTGCTTGTGCAGCAGATTGTGAAGGATAATCCCAAACCGGTGGCAGATTATAAAGGCGGAAACGCAAAAGCAATGACATTCTTCGTCGGTCAGGTGATGAAGGCGACTAAGGGAAAAGCGAACCCCAAAACAGTGAATGAGCTGGTAAAGGCGGAGCTTGATAAAGCATGAAGCAGGGAAAGCTGACCAATGCAAAATTAAAAGAGTTGGTCATTGATAAAATTGTTCCGCAGAACGCTGAAACGGTTGTGGGAGCGGGCGTGGGAGAGGATTGTTGCGCTGTTCGCGTGGGAAACGGCTTGTGTGTGGTTTCCACAGACCCGATCACCGCGTCAAATGAACAGGCGGGGATTCTTGCCGTGCATATTAATGCCAACGATATTGCCGCGGCGGGAGCAACGCCGATTGCTGCGCTTGTAACGCTGCTGATTCCTCCATCTTCCTCAGAAAAGCAAGTGGAAAAAACGATGAATCAGTTAACCAGAACAGCGCAGAAACTCGGAATTGATATCATCGGAGGGCATACGGAGGTCACGGACAGCGTATCGCGGCTGGTGGTTTCAGTGACGATGATCGGTCGGCCTGTGGTAGAGGGAAAAATGTTCAAAACCGCAGATATGAGGCAGGGAGACGATCTTGTTATGACCAAATACGCGGGGCTTGAGGGGACTGCAATTATTGCGAGCGATTTTGCGGGGGAGCTTGATGGCTTGTTTGACGTAGCAGACAAAATGGCGTTGGCGCAGATACAGGATTCGTTAAGCGTTGTAAAAGACGGAACGCTTGCCGCACAGTTTGAGGGCGTTTCCGCGATGCATGACATCACGGAAGGCGGGGTGCTCGGCGCTGTATGCGAGATGTGCGAAGCATCCGGTATTGGAGCTGAAATTGACCTGTCCAAGGTGCCGGTTCTTCCCATAACGAAAAAAATATGCGAAAAATACGGTCTTGATATCTATGGACTGATTTCCAGTGGCAGTATGTTGATTTCCACCCAAAACGGCAAAAAGCTGACGGATTATCTGGCAAAAAACGGAATTTTTGCCACTGTGATTGGTAAAGCCGTGAAAACAGGCATTTTGGATGTGAGCGGCCAAGCAAAGAGGCAGCTTGCGCCTTATGAGGCGGATGAACTTTATAAGGTTTTGCAAAGACCTTTATAACCCTGGATTTATATGATATAATATATTAGTTAGGCACGATTTAGAAGAATGAGGTATGTGCGCATTGAAAAGCATGACAGGCTTTGGAAAAAGTGAAATCGCAATCGACGGAAGAAAGCTCAGGGTGGAAATTAAGACGGTGAATCATCGTTTTCTTGATATCAGCATCCGCGAACCGCGGTTTATGATGTTTTTGGAAGATGAAGTACGTAAGTATCTAAAACAGCAGCTTTCGCGCGGACGCGTGGATGTATTCATGTATTATTCGTCAGAGCGCGACGACGCGAAAAAGGTTCTTGTCGATATGCCGCTCATTACGGCATACATTGCCGCCGCAAAGGAGATCACAAGCACCTGCGGAGTACAGAACGATTTGACAGTTTCGCAATTGATGCGTCTGCCGGACGCAGTGACATATGAGGATGAAAACTCTGATGAAGCCGCTTTGAGAACGCTCCTTTACACAAATCTGGATGCGGCGCTTGCGGAGCTGAAGGAATCACGAAATCGCGAAGGTTTGCAGCTCAAAAAGGATATGATTCAAAGACTTGATACAATTCTCGAATTTGTGGATGAAATTGCAATGAAAGAGGATGTTGTCGTCAAAGAATATAAAATAAAGCTCAAAGACCGCCTTACGGAAATTTTGGATGGCGCGGAAGTGGACGAGCAAAGATTGGCACAGGAAGTTGCTTTTTATGCAGACCGCTGCAATATTACAGAAGAGCTGGTGCGCATCAAAAGCCATGTGAAGCAGTTCAAAGCCGCCGCCGAAGAAAACGCGCCGCAGGGAAGGAATATGGATTTTATCGTGCAGGAACTAAACCGCGAGTTTAACACGATCGGCTCCAAAACGCAGGATCAGGAGATTCTGAAGAAAGTAATCGCGGGCAAGGGAGAGATCGAGAAAATCAGGGAACAAATACAGAACATCGAATAAGGGGGCACATATGGCGATTAAGCTGATTAATATAGGATTTGGAAACATTGCTTCGGCAAGCAGGCTTGTGGCAATCGTAAGTCCGGAATCCGCACCGATCAAAAGAATTATATCGGAAGCGCGCGCAAAGGGAAGATTGATTGACGCGACGTATGGCAGACGCACCCGTGCTGTTGTCATCATGGACAGCGACCATGTCATTTTGTCCGCAGTTCAGCCGGAGACCGTTGCCAACAGGATTATTTCGAAAGACAACGACGATTCGGACGATTGAGGGAAAGCATGGCAAACGAAAAAATTGGAAAACTGATTATTATTTCAGGCCCTTCGGGCGCGGGAAAAGGAACGATTGTAGAGCAGTTATTAAGGGATGGCAATTATGAGCTTTCCATCTCCTGCACAACGCGCGCGCCGCGTGGCCAGGAAAAGGAAGGCATTCATTATTTTTTTAAAACGGCGGACGAATTTCAAAAAATGATAGAAGAGAACGAATTTTTGGAATATGCCGACGTATTTGGTCGCTGCTATGGAACGCCAAAACGGTATGTGCTTGACAAACTAAACAGCGGCAAAAATGTGATCTTGGAAATTGACGTGCAGGGTGCGGTTCAGGTCAAGGAAAATTATCCGCAGGCATTGATGATTTTCATTCTTCCACCCTCGGAGGAGGTTTTGCTTGCGCGGCTTAAGGGGCGCGGAACGGAAACACCGGAACAGATAGAAAAACGGTTTGGCAAAGCAAAGGCTGAGATGGCTTATGCGGACCGGTACGGCTACAAGGTCGTCAATGACGATTTAATGATTGCGGTAGAGGAAATACGGCAGATTATACAGAATAGTTAATATAAGAAAAATTGGAGGATTTGATCGATGATACATTTGGAGTTAAACGATATGCTTTCTAAAGTTGATTGCAGGTATACGCTCGTTGTGGAAACGGCGAAACGCGCACGGCAGCTGATTGACGGAGCGCAGCCTTTAACCGAGCCTGCCGACAAGAATTCGGTTTCTCAGGCTGTAGATGAAATTTTACACGATAAAGTGACTTATATCAGAGTGACAGACGGAATCAAGTAAATGACGTTAGAGGGAAAAAACGTCCTTTTGGGCGTGACAGGCGGGATAGCCGCCTACAAAAGCGCAAACTTAACAAGTATGCTGAAAAAGGCGGGAGCGGACGTTGATGTGATCATGACGGATGCTGCCGTCCGTTTTGTAACACCGCTGACTTTCGAAACGCTGAGCAATAACGCGGTTGTCACTGATCTTTTTTCGCGCGAAAAGCCGTGGGAGGTGGAGCATGTTGCTCTTGCCAAAAAGGCCGATCTGGCAATCGTTGCGCCCGCGTCTGCAAACACGATTGCTAAGCTTGCATGCGGCATAGCGGATAACATGCTGACAACGACTCTGCTGGCCTGCAAATGTCCAATCGTTGTCGCGCCGGCGATGAATACAGCGATGTATGAAAACATTGCGACACAGGTGAATTTGCAGATTTTAAGGGATAGGGGATTTGTGATTATTCCGCCGGCAGAAGGGATGCTTGCATGTGGAGACACGGGCGCGGGACGGATGCGCGAACCGCAGGAAATCCTAGAAGCCGTGCAGGCGGAGCTTGCAAAAGAAAAAGACCTGTCAGGAAAAAAAGTGCTGATCACGGCAGGGCCTACCTGTGAGGCGATTGACCCGGTTCGCTATTTGACCAACCGTTCCTCCGGAAAGATGGGCTATGCGCTTGCGCACAGTGCGGCAGAGCGTGGCGCGGCTGTCTCTTTGGTGTCCGGCCCTGTGGCGATTGCGCCTCCGGACGGCGTACAGGTTTATGCAGTGCGCAGCGCACAGGAGATGTATGACGAGGTCATGCGCCGCAAAGAGGACGCGGATATTATCATTATGTGCGCGGCAGTTGCGGATTATGCGCCCGTATGCTGCCAAGGCCAGAAAATGAAAAAGCAGGAAACGATGACCATAGAGTTGAAAAAAACAAAAGATATTTTAAGCGAACTTGGGAAAGACAAGCGTTCCTATCTGGCGGGGTTTGCGGCAGAGACGCAGAATCTGGAAGGATATGCCAAAGAGAAGCTGCAACGCAAAAATCTCGATTTGATCATTGCAAATGATGTTTCCGGAGCGGATACAGGGTTTGATAGCGAATACAATGCCGTCTCTATCTACAAAAAGGATGGCACCGAACTTCATCTTAAGCGGGACAGCAAACGGAAAATTGCGGATCGTATCGTAACAGAAATCGCTGCGGACATCCGAATGAAAAGGGAGTAAAAAGCGTACTCAGTACGCTTTTTTTCAAATAGGAGGTTCTTTATTTGTACGCAAAGGTGATTGTGGATATCACGCATACACAGGTTGATAAGGTGTTTGAATATCTGATCCCGCAGCAAATGAATATTATGGCAGGAATGCGCGTGGCGGTTCCATTTGGTAAAATGGGCGAGACGGAAGGCGTTGTGATTGGGCTTACGGAGAGTTCGGCGTATCCGCCTGAAAAAATCAAGCAGATTTTGCGCCCGCTTGATGATTTTTGTGCGCTTACGCAGGAACAATTAAAGCTTGCTGAATTCATCAGTCAGAAATACAATACCACGCTTGCCGGTGCATTGCGCTTTATGCTTCCCGCGCAGGTGCGCGGCGGCAGAGTAAGCGCCAAGACACAAAAGCAGGTAAGGCTTGCGCTTGAGGGCGATCAACTTTTTGAGGCGGAAGAGAGCCTGAAAAAAAAGGATGGCACTGTAAAATTTCCGAAGCAGCTTGAAACAATTAAATTCTTGAAAACACATGAAACCGCTCCATTGTCGCAGCTCAATGCCTCGGCTGTGAAGACGCTCGAAAAAAAGGGCATTGTGGAAGTTGTGGAACTGCAAATTGCGCGTCTGCCCTTTGAAAAAGCAGTAAAAAGAACCGAAGATTTTGCGCTTACATCAAAACAGAGTCAGGTGTTGGATGAAATTCTAAGCAGCGGCAAAAAGAATTTTTTGCTTCACGGTGTGACCGGCAGCGGCAAGACAGAAATCTACATCCGCATAATCAGGGAGTGCCTGAACAAGGGAAAGACCGCCATTTTGCTTGTTCCTGAAATATCATTGACCCCGCAGACCTATCAGTTTTTAAAGCAGCGTTTTGAGGAAGAAATCGCAGTCTTTCACTCGGGGCTTTCGGCGGGCGAGCGCTTTGACGAATGGATGAAGGTGAAGCGTGGCGAGGCTAAGATTGTGATGGGCGCACGCTCTGCGGTATTTGCGCCGCTTGAAAATATAGGCGTTATCATCATTGACGAGGAGCATGAAACAAGCTATAAGGCGGATCATTATCCCAAATATACCGCGCACGAAATTGCACAGAAGCGCTGTGAGCTGCAGGATGCGTTTTTGATTTTGGGCAGCGCCACGCCGCAGGTCAGCACCTATTATCATGCGCAAAGGGGTGCTTTTCAAATTCTGAAAATGCCCAACCGCTTGTTTGATTTGCAGCTTCCCTCCGTCGAAATTGTGGATATGTGCGCGGAGCTTAAGCAGGGAAACAGAACCGCAGTCAGCGGAAGGCTTTATGATGAACTGGAGCGCACGCTTAAAAACGGGAAGCAGGCGATGATGTTTTTGAACAGGCGTGGATATTCCACATTTGTCATGTGTCGTTCCTGCGGCTATGTGGTGAAATGCGATAGTTGCGATGTAACGATGACGTACCACAAATCACAGGATATTTTGAAGTGCCATTATTGCGGTAGAATCAAAACTCCTGAGACGACGTGTCCGGAGTGCGGCAAACCTCATTTAAAATATTTTGGAACGGGAACACAGCAAATAGAGGAGCAAGTCTCCCAGTTTTTTCCACAGGCAAGGCTTCTGAGGATGGACCTTGACACCATGACCACAAAGGACGCTCATTTAAAGATATTCGAGCGCTTTGCGGCGCACGAGGCTGACATCCTGATTGGCACGCAGATGATTACAAAAGGTTTCGATTTTAAAGACGTCACCTTATCGGCAGTGCTTGCGGCGGATACGATGCTCAATATTCCGGATTACCGCAGCGCAGAGCGTACTTTCTCGCATATTACCCAGATTGCGGGACGGGCGGGGCGAAAAGAACCGGGAACAGTGATTCTGCAGACATATAATCCACAGCATTATGCGATACAATACGCAAAATACCATGATTATGAGGGCTTTTTCCATGAAGAGATTGCTCTGCGGGAAATGGCCATGCTGCCCCCTTTTTCCACATACCTGCAAATACAGTTTTCAGGGGAAAAGGAAGAGCGTGTGATCGGCGCGGTAAAAGATTTCATCAGGAGATTAAAAACCGTGTTATTGCCGCATAAAAATGATATAATAAGTATCAGGGCTTCTGAATCTGCAATCAAGAGAATCAGGGATATGGAGCGATACCACATCCTGATTCATTTGAAGAATAACAACCCTGACATGATTTCTGAGATTTTCAAAATTTTTAATCAGGCAAAATATGAAACTGTATTGACCGGAATTGATATCAATCCGGCGAACATGGCATAGTGGAGGAACATAATGGCTACGAGAACAATTCTTTTAAATGACAATCCGAGGTTAAGAAAACAATCGCGCGAAGTGACCACAATCAATAAACGCATTCTCGATCTGCTGGATGATATGGCACAGACAATGTATGAGGCTCGTGGCGTGGGACTTGCCGCGCCGCAGGTGGGTGTTTTGCGTCGCGTAATTGTGATCGACGTGGGCGAAGGGCTCATTGAGCTGATCAATCCTGTGATTGTGCATGCCGAAGGTCAGCAGCGCGTAGAAGAAGGGTGTTTATCCCTCCCTGACGACGAGGGATATGTGATCCGTCCCGCCAAAGTGACGGTGCGGGCACTCAATCGTGACGGTGAAGAAAAAGAATACACAGGCGAGGATTTGCTTGCGCGTGCTTTTGCGCATGAAATCGATCATCTGGATGGAATTCTTTTTACCGACAAAATGGTGGAACGAGTGGAGAAGGAAGAGGGAGAAGTGGGCGATGAACAAGAGCTCTAGGATCGTTTTTATGGGAACGCCGGAATTTGCCGTTCCATCCTTAAAAATGCTGATTTCTGAGCAATATCATATCGTCGGTGTATTTACGCAGCCGGACAGAAAAGCGGGCCGTGGACACAAAATGACTCCGCCGCCTGTGAAGGTGCTGGCACAGGAGCATGGAATTCCCGTTTACCAGTTTGAAAAGGTTCGCGCGCCGCAGGGAGTGCAGGCAATTCGTGATTTGCGGCCAGATCTTTTGGTGACAGCTGCGTTTGGACATATTTTGACACAAGAAATTCTGGATATTCCAACTGACGGGTGCATCAACGTACATGCTTCGCTTTTACCGAAACTGCGGGGAGCGGCCCCTATTGGGTGGGCCATTATCAATGGAGAAAAACAGACGGGCATTACGACGATGTATACCGTTTTGGCGCTTGACGCGGGCGATATTTTAGAGCAGGAAGCCGTATCTATTTCGGACGATGAGACGGCGGGAGAGCTATATGAAACGCTGAGCGTTTTGGGTGCGGACGTATTAAAGCGTACTCTCAAAAAACTCGAAAATGGAACGCTTGTGCGCATTCCCCAAAAGGAAGAGGACGCAACCTACTTCCCAATGTTTCAAAAGGGCTTTGGCGAAATTGATTTTAACCGGCTGTGCAAAGAAATTCATAATTTTGTACGCGGGACGAATCCTGCCCCGGGTGCATACATGATGTGCGGAGAGGAAAAAATCAAGGTATACAAAGTAAGCGCGCGCGATTATGAAGGCGGCGAATCGGCGGGCACGGTGGTATTTGCAGACGACAGGCAGGGGCTTGGTATCCGCGCAAAGGACGGACTGATTGTCATCGAAGAGATGCAGCGTCAGGGTGCGCGGCGTATGAATGCAAAAGACAGCCTGCGGGGAAAGAAACTGGAGCAGGGATATCTTTTTACAAAACATGGAGAATAATTTATTTTGAATGCAAGACAGGCGGCGCTGACGATTGTTTCGAACGTGCTGAAAAATAAAAGCTATTTGAATCTGGAGACAAGGCGCGTATTGTCCGCAAACTGGAGTGCGGAAGATAAGCGCTTTATTACTGCGCTCGCTAATACCACAATCGAGAATTTATATCGAATCGATTATGTGCTTGCGCAGTTTATTACGGCAAAGCGCGTTCACGCTGTGATTATGAACATTTTGCGTCTGGGCGCGTGCCAGCTTTTGTTTTTTGAATCGGTTCCCGTTTCCGCAGCGGTGAATGAAAGCGTGAAGCTGGTACAAAAAGCGGGAAAACATCAACTAAAGGGCTTTGTGAACGCAACACTGCGCAATCTATCCAAAAATCTGGGCAAAATAAAATATCCTGACCGCAAGGAAAATTTATCGGAATTTTTCCATGTGTTTTACAGCTATCCCAAGTGGCTGTGCGAAAAATATATCGCGGAGTATGGCGCGGAGCAAACAGAGCAGATGCTCAGCTATGCGGGCGATCATTCGCTGACCTGTGTGAGAAAAAATCTTCTGGCAGAAGAAGAATTGCCGGAAACGTTCCTGCCCGGAAACTATTGCGAGGATGCATATTACATCAGAAATGCCTCCGCAATGGAAAAAATGCCGTTGTTTGTGGATGGAGCCATTGCCGTACAGGGAGAGGCGTCCATGATTTGCGTGCGTGCAGCGGGCATTCAGACGCAGGATCAGGTGCTGGACGCCTGTGCTGCGCCGGGGGGGAAAAGCGCCTATGCGGCGCAGTTTGCGCAGGATGGGACGGTTCAGGCGCTTGAGCTGCATGAACACCGCGTAAAGCTCACAGAAGAAACACTGCGTCGACTGCATGTGGAAAATGCACAGGTGAGGCTGCAGGATGCGACGCAGGAAATTTTGGAATACAGGGAAAAATTCGACGTTGTTCTGGTTGACGCGCCCTGCTCTGCGCTGGGGCTTTTATATCGCAAGCCGGATATCAAGTTATGGAAACGCGCAGAAGATATTCCGCAGCTTGTCGCCATCCAAAGGGCAATCCTGACCACATGTGCAAAGTATGTGAAAAAAGGCGGCGTGCTTTTATATTCCACCTGCACAATCGACAGGGAGGAAAATGAGGATACTATCACGTGGTTTTTACGTGAGTATCCGGCGTTTGCAGAGGATGAAATCAGCGCCTATTTGCCGGAACACTTGCGCGGCAAGGCGAATGGAGGAACGATTCAGCTAATGCCTCATTCAGACGGAATCGACGGCTTTTTTATTGCGAGGCTCAGGAAACAATGAAGTTATTACTGGATTATAGTTTGGATGAATTAAAAGAGCTTTTGATTTCCATGGGAGAGAAGCCGTTTCGTGCAAGCCAGATTATGAAGTGGCTTGCAAAAGGGAAAACAGCGGGGCAGATGACGAATCTTTCCAAGGCACTGCGGGAAAAATTGCAGGAAAATTTTACGGAAGGGTTTGCCTCGATTTTAAAAATTGCGGAATCAGAGGATGGCACCAAAAAATATCTATTTGAATACGCGGATAAAAGCACGGTGGAAAGCGTATTTATGAAAAAGAACTACGGCAATACAGTGTGCATTTCCACGCAGGTCGGGTGCCGAATGGGCTGTGGCTTTTGCGCGTCCTGCGTCGGCGGACTTCGCCGCAATCTTTCTGCAGGTGAGATTCTTGCGCAGGTGATCGCCGTAAATGCCGATCAGGGGGAAGACAGAAATATTTCCAATATCGTGCTCATGGGGATGGGAGAGCCCTTTGATAATTATGATCAGGTGGTTAAATTCTTACGGTTGGTAAGTGGGGAAGACGGACTTCATATCGGATTGAGAAATATTTCCCTCTCAACCTGCGGTATTGTGGAACGTATCCGCCAGTTTGCGCAGGAAGGCCTGCCTGTAACGCTAGCGATTTCCCTGCATGCCGCCAGCGATGAAAAGCGCCTGAAAATTATGCCGTCGGCACACAAATACCGTATTTCTGAAATTATGGAAGCAGCAAATTACTACTTTTTAAAAACGGGCAGACGTATTATAATAGAATATGCCGTGATAGAAGATTTTAATGACGCAAGGGACGATGTCCTGCTTTTAAAAGGGCTTCTTTCCGGTCTTAACTGCCATGTGAATTTGATCCCATTAAACCGCAACGAGGGGCTTTTATGGAATGCGCCGTCCCGCCGTAAGATTTATGAATTTTGTAATCTTCTGGAGGCCGAGGGAATATCGGCCACGGTGCGTAAATCGATGGGCAGCGATATCGCGGGGGCATGCGGACAGTTGAAACAACAATATAACAGGGGAGAACTATGAAAATTGCAGCGCTTAGCCATGTAGGCAAGGTCAGAACGGTCAATGAAGATTCCATTTTCGTGCATGATGAATGCGCGCCTGTTTATATGCTGGTGGCGGACGGAATGGGCGGTCATGCCGCGGGAGAGATCGCGAGCAGCACAACGTGTCACGCAATCAAAGAATATATTGACGGCTTGAAAGCAGAATCGCTAAGTGAAGACCAGATCCGCGAAGCAGTGGAATATGCGAATCAAAAACTGCGCGACGAGATGGATAAAAACAGTGAGCTCAAAGGCATGGGCACCACGCTGACTCTGGCCTCCTTTGATGAGGACAGCATTATATTCGCACAGGTGGGAGACTCGCGCGCCTATCATAATCAGGGCGGCTGTGTAAAAAAAATAACGAAAGATCATACTTATGTTCAGCATTTGATAGACAGCGGAGTGATCAAAAAGGGCGCCGCTGACGATTATCCTTTCAAGAATATCATCACTCGTGCGGTGGGCATGAAGGAAATTGACGTTGATTTTTTCCAGGCGAACTGGGAAAAAGACGACATTATTTTGCTGTGCTCGGACGGACTTTCCAATTATACGAATGAAGAATTGCTGAGTAAAATATTATCTCAGGAGATCAGTCTGGAAGAAAAGGCGCAGCGGCTGATCGATATTGCGCTTGACGGCGGAGGAAAAGACAACATTTCAGTGATACTCGCGCAGCGTTCCGAAGAGGGGAGAATGCGGGTATGATAGAACCGAATATGCTTCTGGCCGGCAGATACCGCCTGATCGAGCAGATTGATTCAGGCGGGTCAGCCTATATTTATAAAGCAATCGATGAAAAGACAAAGCAGGAAGTTGCGGTTAAGATATTAAAACCGGAGCTGACGGAAAATGAAGAATTTATACAGCGTTTTAAAAAAGAAGTACAGGCATCGCTCAAACTTCGCCATGCGAATATTATCCGCGCGTATGATGCAGGGCTCGATCAGGGAACGTATTATATCGTAATGGACCTGATCCATGGGAAAACGCTGAAAAACCTGATCAACACCAGCGGTCCGCTGCCAGTGAAATATGTGGTGAATGTTGCGAAGAAGCTCTGTCTGGCGCTCGAATATGCGCATGTGAAAGGGTTTGTGCACAGGGATATCAAACCGCACAATATTATGATCGACATGACGGGCGAACCCTATATTGCGGATTTTGGAATTGCGCGAAATACGGCGCAAAACACGATTACAGTGGAAGACAACAGCGTCATGGGATCGGTGCATTATTTTTCTCCAGAGCAGGCGCGGGGAGAGCGGGTGGATAAGCGCTCAGATATCTATTCTCTGGGGATTCTGGTTTATGAGATGCTGACCGGGCATGTGCCGTTTGATGCGGATACCTCTGTTGCGATTGCTTTAAAGCATATCAATGAGCCTATGCCCGATGTACATACGCAAAAAACCGACGTACCGGAAAGTATCAATAAAATTATCCAAAAGGCCACGCAAAAGGACAAGCATTTCAGGTACAAGTCCGCTTTTAATATGTATGAAGATTTGCAGCGCTGTCTTTCCGAGCCGGACGGAGAATATGTCCGCTATACGGAGAGCAGGCGTGTCCAGCAGCATTTAGAGGAGCAGCAGGTAAGGCGTTCTAGGCGTAGCCTGAAAAGATTGGTGCTTGTATTTGCCGCGGCTGCTCTGATTGTGTTTGCAATCATTGCGATTACAAGCGCGGTGATTAATTTTAATACGGAAAAGCCAGTTGAGATGCTGTCGGTTGTAGGGCTGACTCAAAAAAATGCGCAGGAGGCGGTAAAGGATATTACCTCCGTGCCTACCATTACCTATGAATATTCTGCGGAAGCGGTAAAGGGAGTGGTGATCAGGCAGGAGCCGATTGCGGGAGAACCAGTCAAAAAGGGTGACCCTGTTTTGATTGTGGTCAGTCAGGGAACGGGAACCGACACAATGCCGGACGTGACCAACATCGATATAGCGCAGGCAAAAAAGATTTTGGCGGAAAGCGGAATTGAGCTGAACCAGATTGTCAAAGACACAAAAGGAGACCAGCCGGTTGATTATGTGATCGGGCAATATCCCGAGGCTGGAAAATCAATCTCGGAAAGCGGCAGCGTTTGGCTGACTATTAAAGCTTCTCCGGACGCGGACAAGGTCGTTTTGCCAAACGTGCAGGGAGAAGCGCTCGACACGGCGCTGGGGCAGCTGCAGACGCTGGGATTCAAAACCTTTTATATTTATGAAAAGAGTTCAGATGTGAAGAGCGGAACCATCTTATCTCAATCGCCCCAGGCGGATAATGAGCTTGCGGTCAATAAGCCGGTGGCGCTTACGGTTTCCAAAATCGACGGGGCGCGGTATACTTATAAAGAAAAGCTGAATTTGACGATTCCAAAAGACGGGACAAAGTTAAAAATAGGAATTCAGACAGAAATCGATGGAATTCAGGTCTACTATATTATTTATGACACGATTGTATCGTCAGGAGAGCAGGAAATCGATTTGAAAGAATCAAGCTCCATTGTGATTGACTCAAATGACAAAACCGTTACGCAGGATTTGATGATTTTTATGGATGATACCTTCCTGCGGCCTGAGACAGTCACGTTTGCAAAGGGAGGCTAATACAATTCAGGGAAGGATCATAAAAGGAATCGGTGGTTTTTATTATGTCAGCGACAAAAGCGGCAAGGTACACGAATGTAAAGCCCGCGGCAGATTCCGCAAAGAAAAGTTAAAGCCCATGGTTGGTGATCTTGTCGAATTTGAAGAGCTGGAAGGCTATCATTCGATTGAAAAGATATTGCCCAGAACAAATGCGCTGGTTCGTCCGGCTGTTGCTAATATTGACCGGATGATTTTGGTGATTTCCGCGGGAAAGCCGCAGCCTGACCTTCTGCTTTGTGACAAGCTTTTGATTCAGGCGGTGTGCGGCGGGATACATCCCATTATCGCGATCAATAAAACGGATGAGGATGAAAAGGAAGCGCTGGCGCTAAAGAAGCAATATGATGCGAGCTATGATACGATTTTGGTTTCGGCTCTTGACGGAACGGGCATGGAGGCGCTAAAAAAGGTAATCGAAGGTATGTGCGTTTGTTTTGCGGGACAGTCGGCGGTGGGAAAATCGTCGTTGATCAATTCGATCGACCCTGAATTTGCACAGCAGATAGGCGGACTAAGCAAAAAGACAGATCGCGGCAAGCATACGACGCGGCAGGCGGAGCTTTTGTATGTGCCGGAGATTCATGGATATGTAGTGGATACGCCAGGGTTTTCCATGTATGAGATAGAAGGCCTTGACGAGAATGAAATTTCTGGTTTTTACCCAGAGATGCTGCACTATGCGGATGACTGCAAGTTTTCATCCTGCCTGCACGACAGGGAGCCTGAATGCGCGGTGAAAAAAGCAGTTGAGGCCGGCGAGATAGATAAGGATAGATATGACCGTTATTTGCGGATTATACATTCACTAAAGGAGAGTAAGAAACTATGATTAAGATTGCACCATCATTATTGGCAGCCGATTTTTGCAACATGGAAAAAGGCGTGAAATTAATGGAAGAGGCGGGGGCGGATTATCTGCACTGCGATGTGATGGACGGCATGTTTGTGCCCAATTATTCCTTTGGTTTTCAGATGATAGAGGGACTCAAGAAAATTACAAACATACCGTTGGATGTGCATTTGATGATTGCGCAGCCTGAGCGCTATATTGAACGCTTTGCGCAGGCGGGGTCCGATATTATCACAGTACATGTGGAAGCGACAAATCATTTGCAGCGGGTTTTGAAGCAGATTGAGCAATGCGGTAAAAAGCCGGCGGTTGTTTTGAATCCGGCAACGCCGCTCGATACAATCAAATATGTGCTTGACGATATTGATATGGTTCTTTTGATGTCAGTCAATCCGGGCTATGGCGGTCAGGGATTTATTCCTGTTGTGCTCCAAAAGGTCAGGGATTTGAAAGCAATGCTTGACGCGCATGGAAAGCAGATCGATATTGAGATTGATGGCGGCGTGAATTTTGAAAATTGTCCTGCGCTCATCGACGCGGGAGCAAACGTGATTGTAGCGGGAAGCACAGTGTTTCATGATCCCGATCCGGCGGAGGCTGTCAAAAGGCTGCGGGAGAAGCGGTAAATGAAGGCTATCATGGTTGCGTCCGGGCAGCAGCCCGGGCGTCCTTTGCTACAAGAACATTCCAAAAATGCGGACCTGATTGTTGCAATCGACGGGGGTCTGGTTGCGCTCGATAAATTTGGCATTTTGCCGGATTTCATCGTCGGTGATATGGATTCCATTCCAAAGGAACTTTTGCAGGAATATCAGCAAAAGGGATGCGAATTATTGACTGCGCCCGCGGAAAAAAATGAGACAGACGCAATGCTGGCGCTTGACGAGGTCATTGCCCGCGGCGGAAAAGAAATTGTGTTTTTGGGAGCGACTGGCGGCAGAATCGATCATTTGCTTTCCAACCTCATGCTTTTAAAGCGTGCCTATTGTAAATCGGTTTTATTGACAATCGAAGACGAGCTCCAGCAAATCGAGCTCCATAAAGGCTCCTTTGAGATTCGTGGCGAAGTTGGACAGACTGTCTCCATTATTCCTGTCAACGAGCGGGCGGTTGTGAATGCAAGCGGGGTATATTACCCGCTTGACAATCTTGAGTTGTGTAATGACAAGCCAAGAGGAGTCAGCAACGTATTGACGCAAACATGTGCGCAAATAAAAAGCAGTGATTTTGTGTTTATTATGAAGGATAAAGACATAAAAAAATAGGGCAGACCAGAAATCTGCCCTTTCTTTTTCTTAAATTACACGTAGCGTTCTACTTTTCCGGAACGCAAGCAACGTGTGCAAACATATTTTCTTGTTGGAGTACCATTTTCAATGACTCTGACACGCTGCACATTGGGAGCCCAAATTCTTTTTGACGTTCTGTGTGAGTGACTCACTTGGTTGCCGGAAGAAACGCCTTTTGAACAAACCTCACAAAATTTTGCCATCTAAAACACCTCCCTCTTGGTGTATACGTTCAAACAGCATTTATTTTATCATGAAGAGGAGGCTTGTGCAAGTATTTTTTGCAAAAGAATGGGCTGATCATAATATTTTTATCAGATTCAGCGCGGATAACCGTTTGATCTTGAACGGATTATGTTATATAATAACTATAATAAACCATTAGGAGGTTTTTCCCATGAGTGCAACATTAAAAATTGATTTAGGTAAAATTATCTATGACGAAGACTACATTGCATCCATTGCAGGCTATAGCGCGCTGGAATGTTATGGGCTCGTTGGAATGTCGCAGAAAAACATGTCGGAAATGTTTACAAATCTTTTTAAGGGAGATAACCTGAAAAAAGGCGTTAAAATCAAAACGGACGGCTCTGAAAATATTATTATCGAGCTATACATCACAGTGAAATATGGTGTTTCACTTTCTGCGGTTGCGGAAAATATTATCGATAAAGTGAAATATTCTGTTGAAAAGGAAACCGGACTGAATGTGCAGAGTGTAGATATCATCGTGCAGGGCATTCAGATCTGAGGGGGTTAGAGGATTGATTGAAGCGTTAGACGGGCAGCGTTTAAAAGAAATGATTCTCGGCGCTGCCGCAACTCTCGAAAAAAATAAAGATGCGCTGGATGCGCTCAATGTGTTTCCCGTGCCGGATGGCGACACGGGAACAAATATGTCTCTGACCATGATCACAGCGGC
>CAZQDA010000015.1:0-9882 GCA_964592155.1 uncultured Christensenella sp. | reverse complement strand
CTCGTCATTATGATGGGTCTGAAAGCTGTGCTGGACGGTGTGGAGATCGACAGTACGGGCGTGCTTGAATCGCCTGATATTGTTGTAGATTTTGCAAGGCTTGATGCTTCCAAGGACGATATTGAGTTTGGATACTGCACAGAATTTTTTGTTAAGAATATTTACCCTGAGGTAAAAGAGCGCGACATCGATTCCTACCGCAATAACCTTTCCAAAATTGGAGATTGCGTTTTGGTGGTGGGTGATCTTTCACTGGTAAAGACCCATGTACACACCAACGAGCCCGGGCTTGCGCTGCAGTATGCACAGATTTTAGGGGAACTCAGCCACATCAAAATAGATAATATGCGCGAGCAGCACAGGGAACTTTCGGAAATTGATCCTGCGGCGCATATGACCGCACAGGCGGAGTTGCGCGGCGTTGCGGTTGTCGCGGTTGTGGCGGGCGAAGGGATCAGAACGCTTTTTGGCGATTGGCAAATCGAAACATTTGTGGAGGGGGGACAGTCCATGAATCCTTCCACGGATGATATTCTGCAAGCCATCAAAAATGCGCCGTCCGATCATGTGATTGTTCTTCCAAATAATAAAAATATTATTCTTGCGGCAGATCAGGCGGCAGAGCTGAGTGACAAACATGTGGTTGTGTTGAAAACCAAGTCGATTCCGCAGGGGATTGCGGCGGCGGTTGCATATGATCCGGACGCAGACATTGATACGAATGTAAAGAAAATGGAGCGTGTGATCGGGCAGGTAAGGACAGGGCTCATTACAAACGCGGTTCGGGATACCAAAATGAATGGAAACAGCATCAAAAAAGATGATCTGATCGGCATTTATGAAAGTGATATTGTGTCAAACGGAAGAGATCTTTTCGCTGTGTTTGGCCAGCTCCTCAAGAAAATGACGGATGATGATTCAGAGCTTGTCACACTCTATTATGGAGAAGGAGCCGGCGAAGAGCAGGCGCAGGGACTGGCGGAAGAAGCGTCGAAAATCCTTCCGCAGTGCGACGTTGAAGTGCATTATGGCGGTCAGCCTGTTTATCCTTATATTTTGTCAGTGGAATAATTGGGAAAAGAGCGAGAGCCGGCATGCCAACGTGTCGGCTTTTTGATTGCAGGATAAACCTTGTCGGCAGGCAGGAAAAAAGCAAGGAAAAACCAGATGAATTTGACGGAATCTGTCACGGCGCTAAGCGGCGTGGGCGAAAAAACAGAAAAAATTTTAAAAAAGATAGAAGTTGCGTCGATACGCGACCTGCTTTACTATTTGCCGCGTACTTATAAAGATTTTTCCCATTGTAAAAAAATAGGCGAGGTTAAGTTTGGCGAGACTGCTTTTTTGGAAGTCAAAGTTTTTACGCCTGCGCAAGTGAAGCGAATCCGCAAAGGCCTTGAGATTACGACGTTTCAGGTAACTGATGCCACAGGAATCGTAACTGTGGACATCTTCAATCAAATTTATATCAAAAACAATATTATTCAGGGAAAAACGATCTGGCTTTATGGAAAATTGGAATACAAGTATGGAAAGATGAAGCTGTCTTCTCCTGAGCTCTATTTCAAAAAGCCGGAAGATAATTTTTTGCCTATTTATCCCCTCACGGCAGGACTCAATCAAAATATGCTACGCAAGTTTATAAAACAGGCGCTTTGCGAAACGGAGGTATGGGAACCATATTCCGATGCCTTTTTGCGTAAGTTTGGCCTATATGACCAAAAACAGGCGTTAAAAACGGTTCATTTTCCGGATGAGCTAAACAAGTCAGAGCAGGCACGTATGCGCATTGTATTTGATGAATTGCTGGTGTTTAACCGCATGCTCGATTTGTTGGGGGAAGATAGGCGGCAAGAGAGCAGAGCAAAGATTCCGGAGATCGACATCGCTGCTTTTGTTCAAAAATTAAGCTTTCAGCCAACCGGGGCGCAGCAAAGAGTGATGGAGGAAATTGGAAAAGATCTTTGTGGCGCTGTTGTGATGAACCGTATGGTGCAGGGGGATGTGGGCAGCGGAAAGACGGTGCTTGCGTTTTTTGCAATGGATTGCATGTATCGTGCGGGATATCAGAGCGTTTTGATGGCTCCCACGGAGATACTGGCGCAGCAGCATTTTGAAACGGCGAAAGAGTTGTTTTGCGCAGACGAGATCATTTGCCTAACCGGAACAGGAAGCGCAAAGAAAAAGGCGGAGCAACGCAAAAAAATAGAGAGCGGCCAAGCAAAAATTATTATCGGGACACATGCGCTTTTATATGGGGAGCTGGAGTTTCAAAATTTGGGACTCATTATCACCGATGAGCAGCACCGGTTTGGCGTGAAGCAGCGCGCCGTACTATCCGGTACAAATGATGTACACACGCTCATTATGTCCGCAACGCCCATCCCGCGCTCCCTGTCTCTTGTTTTATTCGGGCAGACGGATATTTCAATTGTAGACGAACTCCCGCCCGGCCGCAAACCAATTAAAACCTATTTGATCCATGATCATAAATATCAGGATATGATCGGCTTCATTCAAAATGAATTGCGCAAAGGCAGACAGGCGTACATCGTTTGTCCGCTGATTGAGGATAGCGAGGGCATAGAAGCAAAATCGGCAAAGCAGATGTTTGAAGAGCTAAAACAATGCTATCAGGGATATGAGATGGCGCTCATTCACGGAAAGCTGAGGAATGCGGAAAAACAAAGTATTATGGAAGATTTTTCAGAAGGAAAGACCAAAATTCTGGTTTCCACAACGGTAATCGAAGTGGGAATTAATGTGCCGAACGCCACAGTGATGGCGGTCTCCAATGCCGAACGTTTCGGGCTTGCGCAGTTGCACCAGCTCAGAGGACGCGTCGGTCGCGGAACAGAGCAATCGTATTGTTTTTTGATTTCAGACAATCAGGGGGCGTTTGAGCGGCTGCGCGTGCTGACCGCAACAAACGACGGATTTGAGATTGCGGAGAAAGATATGCAAATGCGCGGAACGGGTGATCTTTTGGGGACGCGTCAGCATGGCATGGGGACGCTGAAAGCTGCAAATCTGATCACGGATATGAACCTGCTTTTAAAAACGCGCGACGCATTACAGACAATCAGAGAAAATGCGCTTTTTCATCGGGAATATGCCGCGATTACAAAAATAGCGGAGGAACAGATGAGGGAGAAGATGATCGAAATTGCTCTAAATTAGCCGGAAATAGTTGACATCACATTGCAAATATATTATCATGGTAGCGTGATAGCGATTTACTACGCTAAAATATCGTGTGAGATGATGCGGATCACTGCGTCAATAAAAATTTGAAAGAGTAATGAGATGGAAAAATTGAAATTACAGGTGCCGGGCGGAGCATGGGATTATCTTCCTGAAGAATGCGCGGCAAAGCGGAAAATTGAGGGAAAGTTGAGAAATTGCTTTCTTAAAAACGGCTACCAGGAGATTGAAACGCCCTCCTTTGAATACTATGAGGTGTTCATGCATGATTCCGTGCCATATGTGCAGGAAAACATGATGAAGTTTTTTGATCAGAAGGGGCGCATTTTAGCATTGCGGCCGGATATAACAGGGCCGATTGCGCGCGCGGCGGCAACGAAGCTTTTGATTCAGGAGGATGTGTTGCGGCTTTGCTATATTCAAAATGCGTTTGGTTTTTTAGAGCGCGGGATTGCGGGAAAGACGGAATTTACGCAAGCGGGCGTTGAACTGATCGGAAAGGCTGGCGCGGATGCGGATGCTGAGGTGATTGCGCTTGCCATACAATCGATGCTCGCAATCGGGCTTTCGGGATTCAAAATTGATCTCGGGCAGGTGGCTTACTTTAAAGGACTGCTTGCGGATGCCGCACTCAGCGAGCAACAGACAGAGCGTATTCGGATGCTTGTGGATACTAAGAACAATGTGGAGCTTGAATATGAGCTGTCCCGGCTTCATTTAAGCGATGACATCAAAACAGCCCTGCTTACGCTCGGAAATTTATTCGGCGGGAAGGATGCGCTTGAAAAAGCGCGGGTGCTTGCCAAAAATGACAGCTGTAAGGCGGCGGTGGAAAATATACGTGAAGTATACGATATTCTCTGCGATTTTGGCTATGAACAGTATTTGTCCATCGATTTTGGCATACTGAATAACTTTAACTACTACTCAGGAATCATCTTCCGCGGCATTGCGGATGGGATTGGAACGGCGATTCTTTCCGGCGGACGTTACGACGAGCTGTTGCGGGAATTTGGAGCGGATTCGCCTGCAACTGGGTTTGCCTTGGGTGTAAAAGAGCTTTTGATTGTTTTAGAGAGGCAGGGAAAGCTGAAAAAGCAGGATGGCAAAATAACTGTGATATGCTGCAAGCCGGAAAACAGGAGCAAAGCGTTTGCTTATGCGAAAAGGTTGCGGGAGACCGGCAATCAGGTGATTTTAGAGCTGAATGGACATCGGGAGTATGACCGTTCCAAATATGACGTACTGGAATTTGACGAAGGGATGGAAGTGTAATGGAACTTACGATAGCGCTTGCAAAAGGCCGGTTAGCAAGGTTTGCGATAGAATTATTTTCAAGATGCGGGATTGACGTTTCCGAGCTTAAGGAAGACACGCGCAAACTCGTTATCTATGATCGGAAAAATGAACTGCGTTTTGTTCTGGTAAAACCCTCGGACGTACCGGTTTATGTATATCGCGGCGTTGCGGATATCGGGATCGCGGGCAAGGACACCTTGCTCGAGGAAGGGCTTCCCTTGTATGAGATGCTTGATTTGAACTGTGGAAAATGCAAGATTTGCGTTGCGGGTTATCCAAACCCCAAAGAGCGGATTACTTCGAATATCACGCGCGTGGCGACCAAATATCCCCGCGTGGCAAAAATGTATTATGACGAAAAGGGCGAGGGCATCGAGATCATTAAGTTAAACGGAAGCATCGAGCTTGCGCCGATCCTTGATCTTTCGGATGTGATTGTCGATATCGTGGAGAGCGGAGCCACCATCCGCGAAAACGGGCTGACGATTCTGGAAGAAATTTGTGATATCAGCGCGCGGTTGGTGGTAAATCAGGTAAGCTTGAAAACAAAAACCGAAAAAATACAGCCTTTGATTGAAAAAATGAAGGCCGCACTGGAGGACATGTGAAATGCTGCTGCCTATTTTAGCGTCAGGAGAAACGCGGGCAATTAAAAAACGGCTTCTGGAGCGTGCCGACACAGATTATACGGAGCAACAAAAGGTTGTGGACAAAATACTTGCCGACGTGCATAAAAATGGAGACAAAGCACTGTTTTCGTATATTGCCCAATTCGACGGGTTTGATGCAAGGGAAGAGAATCTTCTTGTAACCACAGAAGAAATCGAAGAGGCTTTTGCGTCCGTTGATCCGAAATTGATTGGAATCATACGAGAGGCAGCGCAAAATATTGAGGCGTTCCACAACTGTCAAAAGCGTGAGAACTGGTTCATGGAATCGGATGGAAAATTTCTCGGGCAGCTCTATCTGCCAGTGGAACGGGCGGGCGTTTACGTGCCCGGAGGCAAAGCGGCTTATCCTTCTAGCGTGCTGATGAATATCATTCCTGCCAAATGCGCGGGCGTTCCGGATATTTCAGTCGCCACTCCCGCACGGGGCGGCGAGGTGAATCCCGTTACAATCGCCGCGGCAAAAATAGCGGGGGCGCACAAGATTTATAAAATGGGAGGCGCGCAGGCAATTGCGGCATTTGCCTTTGGAACGCAAACAGTGCCCAAGATGGATAAAATTACAGGCCCAGGAAACATTTATGTGGCGCTTGCCAAAAAGAGCGTCTATGGGCAGGTCGGGATCGACATGATCGCAGGTCCGTCCGAGGTGCTGGTAATCGCGGATGACGCCGCAAAAGAACGCTTTATCGCGGCTGATTTTCTTTCTCAGGCGGAGCATGACGAAATGGCGGCATGTATCCTGGTTACGACGAACAGGAACAAGGCGCAAAGCGTCAGAGAAGAGATATTGCGTCAGGCGCAGCTTTTGCCCAAAAAAGAGATTGTGATGAAATCTCTGGAAAATTATGGCACGATTATTGTGGCGGACGATATGGACGAAGCCGTGGAAATCTCGAACACAATCGCGCCGGAGCATCTTGAAATTTGCACAAGCAACGCAAAAGAACTGTTGCCGCAGATTCGCAACGCAGGCTCTATTTTTCTTGGGGAATATTCGCCGGAGCCGCTGGGGGATTATTTTGCGGGAACAAACCATGTTCTGCCCACAAACGGAACCGCTCGTTTTTCTTCGCCGCTTAATGTTGACGATTTTCAAAAGAAATCCAGTGTGATATACTATTCAAAAGAAGAATTTGAAAAGGTATACCGCAAAGTGGAAGCGTTTGCGCAGGCAGAGGGACTGGGCGCCCATGCGCGCTCGGCTGCAATTCGTTTTGAGGGATAAAAGGGGAGAATCAATGAGGAAAAGTACGGTTGCAAGAAAAACAAATGAAACAGATATTACCCTGCAATTAAACCTCGATGGAGCGGGAAGCTATAAAATCGATACGGGAGTTGGATTCTTCAATCATATGCTGGATTTGTTTGCAAAACATGCGATGCTGGATTTGTCGCTGTCCTGCAAGGGAGACACCCATGTGGATGCGCACCATTCCGTAGAAGACTGCGGAATCGCCCTCGGAGAGGCCATTCGCACCGCGCTTGGAGATAAAGCGAGGATCAGGCGGTATTCCACGAAGTTTGTTCCGATGGATGAAACCCTTGTGATGGTAAATCTGGACATCAGCGGACGTCCCTATTTTGTGTATCATGTGGATTTCCTGACAGACAAGACAGGAGATTTTGACGTGGAGCTATGCGAGGAATTTTTTCAGGCGGTTGCGATGAACGCGGGAATCACGCTGCACATCAATCTGCAATATGGAAAAAACACGCATCACATCATCGAGGCATGCTTTAAAGCCTTTGGACAGGCGTTGAGGGAAGCTATTTCGATTGATCCGCAGCTTTCCGGCGTGATGTCTACCAAAGGAGTTTTATGATAGCGATTGTCGATTACGGTATGGGAAACCTTCGCAGCGTGGAAAAAGCGTTTTCGTTTTTGGGATTTGACGCAAAGGTAACGCACGATAAAACGGTCTTAAGCGACGCAAGCCATATTGTGCTGCCAGGCGTGGGCGCGATGGCGGACGCAGTTTCCAGCCTTGAAAAATGTGGACTTAAGGAAGAGCTTCAAAAACAGGCGGCCACAGGCAAACCGTTTTTGGGAATTTGTCTGGGAATGCAGCTTTTATTCGAGAAAAGCTATGAAAACGGACTCTATGAGGCGCTTGCGCTGGTCAAGGGAGACATCAAACCGTTTGACTTAAAGCATCTGCGCATACCGCATATGGGTTGGAACTCTCTAAAAATAGTGGATAATCCGCTTTTTGAAGAAGAAGAAAAAGAACAATATGTTTACTTTGTGCATTCTTACCACGCGGCAGATGTGCCGGAAGAGAATGTGATTGCAAAGACAGAATATGGATATGATTTTGTTTCCGCCGTCCAAAAAGACAATTTGTTCGGATTACAGTTTCATCCTGAAAAAAGCGGCGAAACAGGACTTAAAATGCTACAAAGATTTGGAGGTCTTACTATATGAAAATTTATCCTGCAATTGATATCAGAGACGGAAGATGCGTGAGGCTCATGCAGGGCGAACTGCAGCGTTCGACGGATTTTGGCGATCCGATTGAAATGGCGAAACGCTGGGAGGCACAAGGAGCGCATTATTTGCACATTGTAGATTTGGACGCGGCTTTTTCCGGAACGTTTGTCAACCAGGCGATCATCACAGAGCTTGTGCAGTCCATTAAGATTCCTGTGCAGATGGGCGGCGGTGTCAGAACAAAAGAAGATATTCGCGTCAGGCTTGACGACGTGGGGATTTCGAGAGTCATTCTGGGCACGGTGGCGGTGGAAGACCCTGACCTTGTGAAATGGGCTGTCTCCAGATACAAAGACCGCATCGCAGTCGGAATTGACGCCAAAAATGGGAAAGTTGCAATCAAGGGCTGGGCGGATAACACGGACATTGATCCGGTGGAGCTTGCGCGCACCATGCATAAAATGGGAGTAGCAAATATTATCTACACGGATATTTCAAAAGACGGCATGATGGAAGGACCGAATCTGGATATTACGGAGCGCATCGTGAAAGACACGTGGATGAACCTGATCGCGTCCGGCGGCATCAGTACGGTTGACGACATCAAAAAAGTGCGCGCCACAGGGGCGTGCGGATGCATTGTGGGTCGCGCGATTTATGATGAGGCGTTTACCTTGCAGGAAGCGATGAAGGCGGCCAAATAATGCTGACAAGGAGAATCATTCCCTGCCTTGACGTACATGCGGGCCGCGTAGTGAAGGGCGTTAATTTTGTGGATCTCAAAGATGCGGGGGATCCGGTGGAGATCGCAAAAGCATACAACGAACAGGGCGCGGACGAACTGACGTTTCTTGATATCACAGCTTCTTCGGACGGACGCGGCATTATGGAGGATGTGGTGGCAAGGACGGCGGAGCAGGTATTTATACCGCTCACGGTGGGTGGCGGAATCCGTAGTGTGGAAGATTTTAGAAGAATTTTGAAGGCGGGGGCAGACAAAATATCCGTCAATTCTTCGGCTCTTCAAAATCCGCAGCTGATCCAGGATGCCGCATTGCGTTTTGGCAGTCAATGCGTGGTGGTGGCAATTGACGCAAAACGAAATCCCGATGGAAATTTCGACGTTTATTTGAACGGCGGACGGGTGAACACGGGCATGGACGCAATAAAGTGGGCCAAAGAGGCCGTGAGCCGCGGCGCGGGTGAAATTTTGCTGACCAGCATGGATGCGGACGGAACAAAAGCAGGCTATGATATCGAGCTGACAACATGCGTGACGGACAGTGTCAACGTGCCAGTGATCGCCTCGGGCGGCGCGGGAAAGCTCAGCGATTTTACGCAGGTGATCAAAGAAGCGGACGCAAGCGCGGTGCTTGTGGCGTCGCTTTTCCATTATAAGGAAATGACAATCCGGCAGGTAAAGGACTATTTGAAAGAAAACGGAATTGCGGTAAGGAGTAATTGAAAATGGATATGGAAGTAAAGTTCAACAGCCACGGGCTTGTGCCTGCAATCGCGCAGGACGCGCGTACCGGAAAAGTACTCATGCAGGCATATATGAATCAGGAGTCGTATGACCTTACGCTGAGCACCGGCTATGCGCATTACTATTCGCGCTCCCGCCGGCAGTTATGGAAAAAAGGAGAAACCTCCGGACATGTGCAGAAAATTGTGAGCGTAAGCCTCGACTGCGACGCAGACTGTGTTTTGCTGCAGGTAGAGCAAACGGGTCCCGCCTGCCATACGGGGGAGGAGTCCTGCTTTTTCAATCTGGTGCAGGAGAACGAAACAGTTGCGAACTCATCGCTTTTGTATGAGCTTTATGACTTGATCGCGGACAGGAAGGTAAATCCCAAGGAAGGGTCTTACACCAATTATCTCTTTGAAAAGGGCATCGACAAGATACTCAAAAAGGTTGGAGAAGAAAGCGCGGAAGTGATCATTGCTTCCAAAAATCAGGGAACGGAAGAACTGAGATACGAAGCGGCCGACCTCATTTATCATCTGCTTGTTTTGATGAATGAGAAAGGGCTTGACTTAACCGAGCTTTTCAGCGAGCTTCAAAACCGCAGATAAAAGAAATCTTGCAATCATGCATAGGACTATGATATAATATCACACGATAACGCACCCGTGCAGATTTTAACACTCGTGCCCTTAAAAGGGTTTTTGTTCAAAATGCGAAGCGCGGGGAGGCATAAAACGAGGAGGTAAATTTATTATGTCAGTTATTTCAATGAAACAACTCTTGGAAGCAGGTGTTCATTTCGGACACCA
>CAZQDA010000014.1:0-39633 GCA_964592155.1 uncultured Christensenella sp. | reverse complement strand
ATATCCCGATACTCCGACTCTTACTTTTTTCATTTCCTTTTTCCTCCTGCTAAATTGATTGAGTTATAAAATTATTTTTATGGTAATAACACAACTTTTGTAAGGCCCGTCGGTTCGTCATGCAGCTTGCGGAACCACTCGTTGCCTTCTTCCAAAGGGGCAACCTTGCTCGCTACGTCGTCAACCGCAATCTTGCCGGAAGAAATCAGGGCGAGGCTGGTTGCATATTCCGTGGTGCAGCCATAGGAGCCGATCAGTTTTAATTCCCTGAAAACAGCTTTGCTGATTGCGAGATTAAACTCCGGCGTGACATTGCCAAGAAGCACGGCCGTACCATTCTTTCGCAGGCAGTCAAGGCATTGATTGGTGGTGGAGGGAATGCCCACCGCCTCAAAGCACACATCGCATCCATATCCTCCCGTGTGCCGTAGGACTTCTTCCGCAACATTGCAGTTTTTGGAGTTTAGCACAACATCTGCGCCCAGTGTTTTCGCGTTTTCCAGTTTTTCATCGTCAATATCCACGGCGATGATCTTTCCCGCAGAGGATATTTTCAATAGCTTTAGCATCATGATACCAATGGTGCCTGCTCCAAAAACCACGACCGTATCATTCATGCGGATGCTTATGCGGCTGATTGCGTGCAGGGCAATGGAAAGGGGCTCCGCGAGCGCTGCCTGTACAAAGGTAACGTTGTCAGGAACGGGATAAAGTACATGCTCAGGAATTTTTACATATTCCGCCATTGCGCCATCCAATTTGTAATCTGCGTTTGCAACGCCGAATACTTTGCCGTTTTCACACATGTTTTGCTCTCCGCGGCGGCAGAAATAGCAATCGCCGCAGTATAAAGTGGAATTAAAGGTGACGCGGTCGCCTTTTTTGAATTTCGTAACGGCGCTGCCGGTTTCTTCGATGATTCCGGCGGCTTCATGCCCCATGATCAGCGGGGGGGTTCTTCTGCCGGAGCTCCCGTCATAGCCGTGTACATCGCTTCCGCAAATGGAGGAAGCTTTCACACGGATCAAAACTTCATTGCTGTTGATTTGAGGCATGGGAACGTCTTGTATTTCGACATGATTATATTCTGTTAATACCAATGCTTTCATATTGAGTTACTCCTTTTTTGATAACAGGGGCTACCTGCCAAAACGATTCAGAGGCATTCCGGGAACCTCGGTTTTGATTTTGAAAACAGAGCCTGCGAGCGGATACTGATCCTTGGGCGTGTCTGCGCCGCCCGTTGTGACATAAAGGTCGCACAGATCCTGTCCGCCGAAGGATGCGCAGGTCACTTTTGGGGCGGGGAAGAGAACTTCTTCCAGTATCTGCCCGGAACGCGGATCGCAGTAGCGCAGCATGCTTTCTCCATAAAACGCCACCCACACACGGTCTTCCCTGTCGATGCACATGCCGTCCGGAAGTCCGCCAAGCTTTGAAAAGTCGATTGCAACCCGCCGGTTCGAAATAGAAGCGGATGCAAGATCAAAGTCAAAAGCCTCCAGTTTTTTGGTGGGGGTGTCGATGTAATACATTGTCTTGTTATCTTTTGACCACGCGAGTCCGTTTGAAATCGTGACATAGGAAAGTTGCTTACTGAACTTGAAATCCGTATCAATACAATAAAGCGAACCTCTGGGGATGTAATCTCCATAGCCCGTATCCAGTGTTTTGGACATGGTTCCCGCCCACAGCCGTCCTGCGGCATCGCATTTTCCATCGTTAAAACGGTTGCCCGGCAGGCCGCTTTCCGGATCGGTTATGAATTCCATCTGTTTTTTTGCAAAATCGATTTTATAGATACCGTTTTGCAGGCCTGCAATCAGTCCTCCGTCCTTGCAGGGAATCATGCATCCGGTATTCTGGCCGGCATCCATGGAATGAAGCGTGCCGCCGGTAAGATCGTAAGCATAGATTTGATTTCCAAGCAGATCGAGAAAATACAGAGTATTTGTGCGTTCGTCCCACACGGGACCTTCGCCGATCTGGCAATCGACTTTGACGACGAGCTCGGGTTCTTTTTTCATAAAGGCACCTCCGAAAGTCAGGCGGTGAAACCGCCGGTGATGTGCAGCTCTGTTCCTGTGACAACGGAAGACTGGTCCGAGAGCAGATATAAAACGCCTGGTACATGATCCTCCACAGTCAGAAGTCTGCCGACGGGAATGCTGCCCGCCGCTTCTTTTTGCAGCCACGCAAGGTCGCGGCCCTGGCTTTCGCGCAGGGCAAGCTCGCCGGGAGTGGCCACCCAGCCCATGGTGACCCAGTTTGAGCGTATTTTATGCTTCATGAAATTTCGGGATACGTGCTTCATGAGCGTAAGCATCGCCCCCTTGGAAACAGAGTACACGCCGCGGTCTTCCTCGCCGCCGTAGGCGTGTGCGGAGCCGGTATACACGATGGAACCGCCGCCTGTTTTTTTCATGGAGCACAGTACCATCTGTGTGGCAAAAAACGCGCCCTTGACATTGATGTCAAATACATTGTCAAAAAGCTCTTCACTGGTGTCGCAGATGTGGGACGACGGGAGGATACCGGAATAATAAACAAAGCCGTCGATCCTGCCGTTTTGGATCTCAGTCTGTGCTACAATATTGCGCAGGTCCTCCACGCGGGTAACATCCACGTCGATAAAAACAGGAAGATGGGCCGCCCTGTCTTTTACGGTGTCAATGATTTCCTGCGCGGCGGCTTTGTCGCGGCCACCGATTACGAGCTTTGCGCCATGAAGGGCGCATGATTCACAGATGCCCCTGCCCACGCCCTTGGTGCCGCCGATCACAAGGATCGATTTATCCTGCAATAAACCGTTCATATTTTGCCCTCCTTTTAGGCGTCTTCATATGCGCTGCGCGCGTAATCCACCGCTTTTTTTACACCGTCAAGGCCCGCAAATGCCGCTTCCTCGATGCAATACCATCCATCAAAGCCCTTTTCTTTCAGGTAAGAGAATATCTCTTTGATGGGCACAATACCAGTTCCCAGAAGCGTGGGAGAAAAAGTTTCCGACGCTTTGATATCCGACACATGGATGGTATCCACATAATCATAGACTTTTTCCAGCATGGAGATGGGATTCTGACCACAGGAGACCATATTTCCAATATCGTAATTCAAGCGAATGCCAGTCTCTTTGATTTGATCAAAAATTTCAAAAAAGATATCCAGCGGGTAGCTGAAATCGCAGTAATCCCACGCGCCCGGCTTGGAGTGGTTTTCGTAAAGCAGGGTAACGCCATATTTTTGCGCGAGTTTCACGCATTCGTGGAAATTCTCTACGGCCCAGCGGATTCCATCTTCGCGCGAGGTTTGAGGATGCGCCTGGCCAGCGAGGATGCGCAGATATTTGATAGGAAGCTCCGAGCAGAGCGCGATGGCGCGGGTAAAGTAATCCTTTTCTCGTTCGCGCTGGAGGGGATCAGGATTTGTAAAATCGGGATAGGCGGTAGCCATGACGATATTCATGCCGCTTGCCGCAAGTGATTGCTTGATACCTTTGAGATAGGTATAGGAATCGTTCGTGATAAAATTGATGCTGATATCAATTCCGTCAAGCCCCATTTTTTTTGCTTCATTGGCCCAGTCGCCAACTGACAGTTTGGCCTGTGCAACGTCGGCAAACAGGGAAACGGGCAGACAACTTAATTTCATTTGTTTCGCTCCTTTCGATTGGATCAAAATTTGAAATGTGCGGCAGTCCGAGTTTCCGCGAATCGATTTTCCGAATATCTATAGCGCTTTCTTGTTTTCAAAATAAAATGTTTTAAAAGATCAAAGCTAGGAAATAGAAATAAAAAGAGGCTAAAACAATAGATATTCGTAAAATCTGGTAATCTCGCAAACAAGACCGCCCGGATTTATATTTAGTATAGCACAAATGAAATGTTTGTAAAGAGTTTTAGAAAAATCGATTCGCGAAAAGGAAATTAAAACAACTTGAAAGGGCAGGAAGGCCGAAAAAGAGCTATACGCTCATGCCTACAACCATGCCCAGTATATAAGGAATGAGCCAGATGAGCCATACGATGATGCTGAATTTGTGAAAGGAAGCGCGCTTGCTCTCGTCGCCTTTCAGCAAAACAAAGGTCGCCCATATCGCGTGAAAGAGCATCAGAGCAATGGCGGCAACACCGGTGACCGAATGCAGGAGTTTTGTGACCTCTGAAAGCTGCGCGGTGCCCGCGGAAGCAATCAAGCTCATAATGGTGGTTCCGGTTGTATCAAAAATAAGGCCGCACCAAAAAATAATGACGTGCTTTTTGCTGAGAGTACCGGTTTTGCGTTCGCCAAAAACACCGACTGTATAGAACACAAGGGCAAGCGTGATGGTAATAATTGCAAAAATCAGTTTGATATCCATAAAATCTCTCCTTTGCATGATTTAAAAGACGCACTTATCTTATCACGAAAGAGCATAAAAATCAAAAGAGGAATCTTTGAACCATTCTCATTGCTTTTTTTGCTTTTTCCGGTCGCCAATCCCGAATAGAATCCAAACGAGGGCGCTGATTCCCATCAGAATCGGATAGAACAGAAAAGGGATGATGTCAATGGGCGTTAACGCAAGGCCTACCGCCGCCGCACCTGCGGACGCATACAAAAGCTGTGCGCCATAGGGAAGAATTCCCTGCCATGTGGAGGTGAAGATATCGAGCAGGGACGCTGTGCGCTTTGGTTCAATGCCAAACTCATCTGAAATATCTTTTGCGATGGGTCCTGCGATCACAATGGCAACCGTGTTATTCGCTGTTGAAATGTCCACTGCCGAGCTTAACAGCGCGATTCCAAGCTGCGCGCCTTTTTTCGTTTTGACTACCTTGCGGATTGCGGATAATATGAAATCAATGCCGCCGTTTGCCTTGACAAGCCCGATGATGCCCGCGACCAGAATGGAAATCACCGTGATATCGTACATGCCGAAAATACCGCCGCTTCCATCCTCTCCGCCCGCGATGACGCTAAACATCTGAGCGGGCAGGATCGTGCCCGAGAATAAGCCTACGGCGAGCGACAGGGCAATGCCGATGACAAGCACAATCACAACATTGAGGCCGCACAATGCGCCGATCAGCACGACAAGATAAGGAATAATCTTGAGGAAATCATAATCCAGCGAGCCGCTGATTTCATAGGGGGTATTCGCTGTCATGGCAATAAAAATCAGAAGGGTAATGATGGCGGCGGGAAGCACGATTTTGAAATTTTCGCGGAATTTATCTTTCATGTTGCAGCCCTGTGTGCGCGTTGCGGCGATGGTGGTGTCCGAAATCATGGAGAGGTTATCGCCAAACATTGCGCCCGAAACCACGGCGCCCACGCACAGCGCGCCCAAGAGACCCGTTTTTTGGCTGATTCCCACTGCAATGGGAACGAGCGCCGCAATGGTGCCCACCGATGTTCCCATGGAAAGGGAGATGAACGCGGCGATCACAAACAATCCTGCCACGGCAACGCCGGGAGGCATAATGGAAAGCGCGAAGTTTACCACGCTGCTGACCCCGCCAGCGGCTTGAACCGTCCCGGAAAATGCGCCCGCAAGAATGAATACGAGACACATGATCATCACGTTTTGGTCACCCATGCCCTTTGCGGCGATGTTCAGTTTTTCAGAAAAGCTGCTTTTCCGGTTTTGCAGGAATGCGACAATGAGCGCAATTAAAAAACCGACGATTGCGGGCACTGCGTAAAAATCCTGAAACAGGATTCCGCTGCCGATAAATACCGCCAAAAATACGGCAATGGGTAAAAGAGCAACCGCTCTGCCTTTGTTCATACTGTGTCCCCCGAACGTTCATTTCTATTATCCTCATATGTTACCATGAAACGCGCCCCGAACGCTACTGTATTTTACCGCCGGCCGCGCCGGAAGATAAGGGAACGCCGCATTGATTTCTGTTCTGGAAAGGCTTATGATAGTGAGGAAAAGAAAATCATATAAGGAGAGATGCAATATGAAACAGTTGACAGATACATTTACTTTGAAAAACGGCGTGGAAATCCCCTGCATTGGCTTTGGAACGTGGCAGACGCCGGATGGGAAAACCGCGGTTTCCGCGGTGAAGACGGCGCTTGCGTGCGGCTACCGGCATATCGATACGGCGGCGGCTTACGAAAACGAGGTCAGCGTCGGGCAGGCGATCCGCGAAAGCGGCGTGAAGCGGGAGGAGCTTTTTGTGACGAGTAAGCTCTGGAACGACAGCCATGGGTATGAAAAGACCCTGCGCGCGTTTGACAGGACACTGGAAGATCTTGGGCTTGACTATCTGGATTTATACCTGATCCACTGGCCGCGTCCGCTTGCGTTTCGCGACGACTGGGAAGAGGCGAACAATGGAACGTGGAAGGCGTTTGAAGAGCTGTACCAGGCGGGAAAAATACGTGCGATCGGCTTGAGCAATTTTATGCCCCGCCACACGGATGCGCTACTCAAAAAGGCGACGATTGCGCCCATGGTCAATCAGATCAACTATCATCCGGGTTTGATGCAGGGGGAGGTTGTGGACTACTGCGCAAAGCATGGAATTTTTATTGAAGCCTATAGCCCGCTTGGCACAGGAAAGCTGCTGGGCGATCCGGCGCTTGCGAAAATTGCAGGGAAGTACGGAAAATCCATCGCGCAAATCTGCATCCGCTGGGTGCTGCAAAATGGCGCGCTGCCCCTGCCAAAATCCGTGACCGCTTCAAGAATCGAGGAAAATACAAAGGTGTTTGACTTTGAGATTGCGGAGCAGGACATGGCAGCCATTGATGCGATGGTCGATCCGGAGGGATTGATCGCCGATCCGGATAACGCGGAATTTTAAGAGGCACTCTATCCAAAACCGTTTCTCTGAAGAGAGGCGGTTTTTTGATTGGAGAAAATGATTTTGAACACTAAAAGTCATACGAAAATGTTTGACAGTCAAGTGACTGCGTGATATAATAAAACCAGAAAAAGAAAGGAACGGATTGTGATGTGAGTCGCATGGTGCTTTTGGGAAGGATAGGTTGCTATGATTAGGTTTTTACCGGGCACTACGGTTGAGCTGAATATAGACAACGGTGTGCAGGAATTTTTAAATTCCCTGTTCGCGGCAAACGGGCTTGTGTTATCACAGGTATTGCAGTTGACAGGGCTTAGCGCGCACACTGTGCAAAACTGGGTCAAGCGGAAGTTTTTGAGCCCGCCGGTCAATAAAAAATATGACCGTGATCAATTCTGCACGATTGTGATGATTAATATGTTAAACGATATTTTTCAGATTGATCAGATCAAAAAGATGATCGATTACGTAAAATTTTGTTGTAAAGAGCAGGCTCCGTCGCTTATTTACACCTGCTTTGTGGATTTGCTGCGGGCGATTCCGCAGGACGCGGTGCGCGAGGCAACGGGCGTGGAAGAAATGATCGAGCGTGTGGTGAAGGAAAATGGAATGGAAGAACCACAGCTTGCAGAGAGAATGAAAAAAGTGCTGGATATTATGATTTTGGCACATATTTCCGCAAGGATTAAGGCGGAAGCAAGCGTTTTATTAAATGCACTGGATGCATAAAGGAGGAGAACAGAAATGATTGCTTGGTGGGAAGCCATGACGCTCATAGAGCAGATTTTTGCCATGGTGGGAATTGCCGCAACCGTTTTATTGGTAATTGAGGTGATCCTTCTGGCGATTGGCGCGGGGCATGGATCGGATGTGGACGTGCATACCGACGTGCCGCCGGATGTCGGCACGGATTTTGACGCGGGCGGACACGCTGATTTTCACACGGATATATCAGGAATGGATATCCATGTGGGGCATATCGGTCCGGATGGAATTTCCGACGTGGATATTTCGGACGGGGCTGCCGATGTTCCGGACGCCGCAGGAACAAATGACACACATCCAAATTTTGGAGGAAGCGGCCTGCATCTTTTTACGCTGCAGGGGCTTGTGGCATTTTTTGCGGTATTTGGCTGGGCAGGCCTGCTTATGCTCAAGGCGGATGTGCAGCCGGTTGCGAGCGTTGTGCTTGCGATTGTATGCGGATTTGTGGCAATGGTTTTGATTGCGCTTTTGATGCGCAGCATGCTGCGGCTGCAGTCGGATGGAACGCTCGATATCCGCAATGCGCTCGGAAAATCGGGCACCGTATATTTGCCGATCCATGAAAAACGAAGCCAGTCGGGAAAGGTTTCGTTGATGGTGCAGGACAGGCTTGTGGAAATGGACGCTGTGACGGACGGGGATGAGGTGATCCCCACCGGCGCGGAGGTCACTGTAGTTGGCATTTCAAACGGGAACACTCTCGTTGTGAAGCGAAAATAAACGATTGTGGGTGAGAAAGAAGGGGTAGGTTGTTATGATGGGAAATTTAAGTATTGAATCATTGATTCTGATTGTAGTCATTGTGATTCTGGTGTTTATGTGCCTGTTGATTTTCCTGACCAGATACAAAAAATGTCCGTCCGACAAGGTGATGGTCATTTATGGTAAGGTGGGGCAGAACACGGATGGTACGAGCAGAACGTCAAGGTGTATCCACGGCGGCGCAGCGTTTATCTGGCCGGTAATTCAGGCGTATCAATATCTGGATCTTACGCCGCTCTCCATTCCGGTGGATCTTAAGAGCGCGCTTTCCCGCCAGAATATCCGTATCGACGTACCATCTATTTTTACGGTCGGTATTTCTACGGAGCAGGGCATTATGCAAAATGCCGCGGAACGCTTGCTGGGCCTGCAAATGAATGAAGTGCAGGAGCTTGCCAAGGATATTATCTTCGGGCAGCTGCGTCTGGTGATCGCGACAATGGACATTGAAGAGATCAATACAGACAGGGATAAATTCTTGGAAGCAGTATCGCGCAATGTGGAATCTGAGCTCAAGAAAATCGGTTTGCGGCTGATCAACGTCAATGTGACGGACATCAGCGACGAATCCGGCTACATCATGGCGCTGGGAAAAGAAGCGGCTGCAAAAGCGATCAATGACGCGAAAAAGTCTGTGGCCGAAAAGGTGAGGGACGGTTCGATCGGTGAAGCGAACGCGCAGAGAGATCAGCGTGTGGAGGTTGCGAACGCAAATTCCAAAGCGATCACCGGTGAAAACACCGCGAAGATAGAGATTGCGCAGTCTGACGCGGCGAGAAGAGAAAAAGAGGCCGAAGCAATGAGAATCGCGACTGCCGCAGAAAAGGTGCAGTCTGCAAAAGCATTGCAGGAAGCCTATGCCGCGGAAAAGGAAGCGGAGCTTGCCAGGTTCTCCCGTGAAAAAGCGGCTCTGGAAGCGGACGTGATTGCCAAAGCGGAAATCAGAAAGCATCAGATCGAGCTGGAGGCGGAGGCGGAGGCAGAGCGGTTGCGCCGTCAGGCAGCCGGTGAGGCGGACGCTATTTTTGCCAAAATGGAAGCGGAAGCGCGTGGTATGCAGGAAATCCTGAAAAAGCAGGCAGCCGGTTTTGCGGACATCGTAAGTGCCGCAGGCGGCAGCGCAAAGGACGCGCTCATGCTGATGCTTGCCGATAAGATGGAAGCCCTTATGAAAGTTCAGGTGGAAGCGATCCGTGACCTCAAGATCGACAAAGTTACGGTTTGGGACAGCGGAGAGGGCAAGGACGGAAAGTCCTCGACAGCGAACTTTTTGTCGGGTCTTATGAAGAGCATTCCGCCGATGAACGAGATATTTGAGATGGCGGGCATGCAGCTTCCGGAATTTCTGGGGAAGAAAATCGGTCCGGAGGGCAAACTGGCGGAAAAGTCGGTTGTGGTTGAAAAAGCGCCGGAGCCGCCGGTGAAAAAGCCCGCGCCTGTAAAAGAGATGATTGAGGTAAGGCCGGAAGCGCCGGGGATTCCCAAGAAAGACTAAACGTGAAATGAAATAAAAAGGGACTGCCTCAGGCTTTATGCGCTACGAGGCAGTCTTTTTTTGTACCAAGGGGGATGCCGGTATCCGCGGAAGAGCAGGAGTTCGTGTCACGCAAGGGATTTTTGCAGATTTTGGTTCCTTCATTCTTATTTACACATTTTGGCAGGAATCGATGATATAATGAAGAAAAAAGGAATCGGGAGGCCGTTTTGGCAGGAATATTGGAACAATTAAACGACCGGCAGAAAGAAGCGGTTTATACAACCGAGGGGTATGTGCGCGTCATTGCGGGAGCCGGCAGCGGAAAAACAAAGACGCTTACTTCGCGTTATGCTTATCTGGTGGAGGAGCTTGGGGTGTCGCCGGGCACGATTATGTCGGTTACCTTTACCAATAAAGCGGCCGCTGAAATGAAAAGCCGCATCCGTAATATGCTTGGCGATGTGGATACGGGCTTTATCAGCACGTTTCACGGGTTCTGCCTGCAGGTATTAAAAGAGGACATCCACAGGCTGAATTATCCGCAGTCTTTTTCGATCATGGATGAGACGGACAAAAAAAGCCTTTTGGAAGAGATATACCGCGAGCTCGGCCTTAACCTGCGCGATTACACATTTCGCGATATTCTCAAGATGATCGATCTGTTTAAGACTCCGTTTGAATATGTGGGGCAGGTAACCGAGCCGGATGAGCGCAGGGCAACCCGGTATTTCTCGAGTTTTACAAGGGACGACAGGGACAGGATTCTTGGGAAATATGTGCAGAAGCAGCGCCGCAATTTCATGCTGGATTTTGATGACATCATCAACTATACGCTGTATTTATTCACGCACTATGAAGATATTTTGCAAAAATGGCAGCAGCGGCTGCAATATATTCAGGTGGACGAGTTTCAGGATGTGGACGCAAAGCAGGCGAGCCTCGTGGCGATGCTGTCCGGCGGCTATGGCAACCTGTTTGTGGTGGGCGATCCGGATCAGACCATTTATTCGTGGCGCGGCGCAGACGTTCATATGATTCTGGATTTTGACAAAACGTTTCCGCAGGCAAAAACAATTTATTTGAATACAAACTACCGTTCCACACCGCAGATTCTTGGCGTAAGCAACGACCTCATTTCCAAAAACAGGGAGCGTTTGCCAAATGAACTGTCCGCAGTGAAGCCGGATGGCGCAAAGGTCTATTACAAGCACACGAAATCGGTGGTGGAAGAAGCCGGTTATGTTGCGCGCACGATCCGGTTTTTAATGGATAGCGGCGTAAAGCCGTATCATATCGCGGTGCTTTACCGCGCGCATTACGTATCGCGCAGCTTAGAAGAAGCGTTTGTAAAGGAGGATATTCCGTATTCGCTGTTTAACGGCGTAGAATTTTATAACCGGAAGGAAATCAAGGACGTTCTTTGTTATTTGCGTATGCCGCTGTCGTTTGACGACCTCTCTTTTTTGCGCACAGTCAATACGCCGCGCAGGGAGATCGGGCGGACGCGCCTTAACTTTCTGACGGAATACGCGGAAAACAATAACCTGAAACTTTACGATGCCCTAAAGGAAAATCTGGGGCACGAAAAGATCAAAAATACGAAAGCCAGACGCTATGTGGAAGTGATTGAGCAATACGCACAGCGCAAAGACAGCATGAGTGTTTCTGATTTTGCGGATGGAATCCTGCGGGAATCGGGCTATGAAGAAATGCTGATGAAGAATGCGGATCAAAACCGGATCGATAACGTAAGCGAACTTAAGAATGCAATCCAGCAATATGAATCCACGGCAGGGGAGAAGGTATCGCTTGGAGATTACCTCAGCAAGATTTCCCTGTTCACCAATCTGGATATCGTCGAAAAGCGGGAAAGCGTCAAGCTGATGACTGTTCACACCGCAAAGGGGCTGGAATATTCCCATGTGTTTGTAGTGAGCCTCAATGAAGGTATTTTTCCCTCTGGCAGAGTGCGCGGCCGCAGGGAAATGGAGGAGGAACGCCGCCTTTGCTATGTGGCGTTTACCCGCGCGCGGGACAGCCTCTTTCTGGTGGACGCAGAAGGGCGCAACAACGACAGCAGCTTCCGTTATCCGTCGAGGTTTCTTTTTAATGTGGATATGGATAAGCTCGAGGTGGACGGAATGCCGGACGAGGAATTTCTCTCTCAGGCAAAAGCGTACATCGGAAGCCTTGAGGGCAGGCTGCACAATCCGGCGGTCTTGTTTCACGCGGGGGATCATGTGACGCATCCTGTTTTTGGGGATGGGATTGTCCTACGCGAAACCGAAAAGAGCTATGAGATCGCGTTTGAGAATATAACAGGGCACAGGGATATTGATAAGCAGTACGCAAAGCTGAAAAAGCGGACGGACTGAGAAGAGCAAAGTTGCGGGAGGCGGATAGGTATGGAGACAGGACAGATTGTCGCGGGGTGCATTGTGGGCCTGGTCGCGGTTATTCTGGGTGTTTATGTATCGTTTACGGTGCGCGGCAAAGGACCGGTTTTATTAAACGACTACCTTTGGCTGAGCAAAGAGGAAAGAGAGAATTTTGACAAGAAAGCCGCATATAAGGTGATATCGATTGTATTCGGGTGCCTTGCCGCGGCTTTTGCGCTGTTGGCGCTGCATATTTTCACTTCATGGGAATGGCCTTTTCAGTTGATGCTCGTTGTCTGTGGCATTGTGATTGTGTACGCGATCACGCAGTGGATCTGGTCTGAAACCAGAAAGCGCAAAGGATAGATTGCAGGATATCAGAGGAATCTACCCCCCAAAGCCATCAGAAACAGCCTGGCGTTTCCCTTTTTTTGATTCGAGTATCCTTCGCGCAATCGGCTGAGCCTGCGGCGACAAACCTGAAGAAACCTTAAGAATGATTGCAGAATCGTGCATTTGGTTAAGTATAGGGTATAATAATATCATAGGAGACAGTTGAATGGATAAACCAGCCAAAATACTCTTTGCAGACGACGATCCGGAAATCAGGGAGGTTGTGCGTATACTGCTCGAAAGCGAAGGATACAAAGTGGATGAAGCGGTTGATGGCAGGCAGGCAATCGGTCTTGCGGACAACTCGTATGATCTCGTTATACTGGATATTTTAATGCCCGGCACGGGTGGGCTGGAAGCCTGTGAGCAGATACGCAAAAAAAGCAACGTACCCATACTATTCCTGAGCGCAAAGTCACAGGAGGAAGACAAGGTGAAAGGACTGTCCGCGGGTGGGGACGACTATCTTGTCAAACCGTTCTCTTCCGCCGAGCTGCTTGCCCGTGTGCAGGCAATGTTGCGGCGATATCAAGAATACGGTATGCAGAGAGTAAAACAGGCTAGCGACATCATTCGGTTCGAAAGTCTCTTGATTGATACAAAAACAAAGGAAGTCAGAAAAAATGAAACAATGATAGAATTGACCGATCTGGAATACGGCATCCTGCTGCTGCTCATGCAAAGCAGGGGCAGGGTAATTACAGCAAAGGAAATATACGAAAGCGTGTGGGACGACCTTTATTTTTATCAATCCAACAACACGGTGATGGTCCACATACGGAATCTGCGCAAGAAGCTGGAAGACGACGCACAGCATCCGAGACTGATCAAAACCGTGTGGGGAAAGGGGTACTCTATTGGATAAAGCGCGAAAGCGGCTGGGATTCAAGCTGCTCGCCATAACGCTGCTTGCCATCGCGGCGGGCGTGGGAATCTATTTTGCGGCGCAGGGAATGCTAACCCGGGCAATCGATTATTACCTTTCGGATGGAACTGTGCAGCAGAAGCGGCTGGAGCAAAGCGCAGAGTCGTTGCAGGAATATGCAACCAGCAAGGGCGTCACGCTGGCAGATAAAGAGGAGCTGGACAAATGGGTACAAGAGCAGCAGTATGTCATGCTGCAAGTCTACCGTGGCGGAAACATCATGTATGATTCCACGATGGAGGAAAATATGTCGGATATGGGCATGGCCGGCGGCGACGCGATGCAGTGGCAGCGGAGCTTTCCCATTACGTTTGCGGATGGAGTCGGCGATGCTATTATTTATGGGTATTATCAGACGCGTGATTATCAAACCGCGGTAATTGTCTCTGTAATCTTTGGAACAGTTACCTTTGCCATCCTTTTACTGGTGCTGGTGGGGAGAAAAACAAAGTATATCTCACAGCTGAGCGACGAGCTGCACATATTGGAGGGTGGCGATCTGGGCTACCATGTTACTGTAAAAGGAAAAGATGAGCTTGGCGATCTGGCACAGAGTATTGACGATATGCGGCGCGCAATGATTGAGCGGCAGCAAAATGAAGAGCATATGCGGGAGATGAACCGCGAGCTGGTGACGTCGATGTCTCATGATCTGCGCTCCCCGCTTACTTCGCTAATCGGCTATCTGGATATACTGGAGCTTGGAAAATACAGAACAGAAGAAGAAAAAGAACGGTTCTTAAAGAACAGCCACGCAAAAGCATACCAGATCAAAGAACTGTCGGATAAGCTGTTTGAGTACTTTTTGCTGTATGATGGGAAACTGGAAAGCCCTGAAATGGAGCGATATGCCAGCCCTGAGTTGCTGCGCGATTTGATTGGGGATGCTGTGTTTGAGCTGCGGAGCGTCGGGTTTGACGTAGAGTATACGCCGCTCAAAGAGCCAAGCGCCCTACATATGATGGCGGATCAAAGTATGCTTCGGCGTGTGTTTGACAATCTGTTTGTTAACATACGCAAATACGCAGATGCGGGTCAGCCGGTGCAGATCGTGTGTGCGCAGAACGGCAAGGAGCTTAAAATTACGCTCATAAACGGCGTGAAGCAGCAAACACCAAAGACTGCCGGAACGGGCATCGGGCTTAAGCTGGCAAAACGAATTATTGAGGCACATCAGGGAGTGTTTTCCTGCATGGAGGAGGATGGCAGGTTTATTGTCAACATGACTCTTTGCGGCGAGTAACGTCCCATTACATAGACGATCTTCCAGCAAAACAACAAGAGGTTTTTGAAGTATCTAAAAAGATATCTGGTTTTTTGTACGCAAAAAACAGGAAAGGAGAAACAGATGGAATTTGTAAGCTTGGGATTCGCGGCATCGGTATTCGGCGCGGGGCTGCTCTCTTTTTTCTCGCCCTGCATCCTGCCGCTGCTGCCCGTATATGTTGGATATCTTTCCACCGACGGGCAGTCCGCGAATACGAGAACATATAAAAAACTGCTGAAAACGCTGGCGTTTGTAGCGGGCTTGTCGGTGACATTTTTTTTACTCGGCTTTGGGGCGGGCGCGCTGGGAGAGGTGATCAATAACAGCTATTTCTTTATCGTATGCGGACTCATCGTCTTTGTGTTCGGCCTGTATCAGTCTGGGCTGATCGATATCCCGCTGCTGAACCGCGAGAAAAAGCTGAATGCCCCCAAAAACGCGAATAAAGGAGCGCTTGGAGCGTTTCTGCTCGGGCTGGTTTTCTCGTTTGGATGGACGCCGTGCGTGGGCCCCATTTTGGGCTCGGTGCTGGGCCTTTCCGCACAGCAGGGTGGGGCGTTTGTCGGCGGCGGGTTGCTGCTCATCTACTCGCTGGGGCTCAGCATTCCTTTTATCGTGCTGACACTGGGCTCGGAATTGCTGCTCGGTAAGGTAAAAAAACTGCACAAGTATCTGCCCAAAATAAAGCTGGTCGGCGGGGTATTGATTGCTGTGATGGGACTATATATGATGTTTTCACAGGTGTCTGCGCTGGAGGCTGCAAAGGCGGATACCACAGCACCTGCGCAGGTGCAGGTGGTGGAAGATACAGGAGAGAACTTTACATTGCAGGATTTGAGCGGCAATACGGTCAGCCTGTCTGATTACAGGGGCAAACCGGTCTACATCAAATTCTGGGCGACCTGGTGCCCGATGTGTCTTGCGGGCATGGAGGATTTTTCCACCCTGGCGCAGGAATATAACCAAGCGGGTGACTTACAGGTGCTGTCGGTTGTCGCGCCCGGTGTGAACGGCGAAATGGACGAAAAAAGCTTTCTTGACTGGGCAACCGGTCAACAGCTAGACTTCCCCATCCTGTTTGATATTGGCGGAGAGGTGAACGGGCAGTTTGGCATAAGCGCTTATCCAACGTCTGTTTTCATAGACGAAAACGGCGAAGTGATAGAAACAAGGGTTGGGGATATTCCCAAGGAAGAACTGGAAAACAAACTGGAATCCATGATGGTTCCATAAAGAAAAGGAGACGGCGATGAAGAAAACAATTTTATGCGTGCTGCTGGCATCGGTTATGCTGTTTGCCGCGGCCTGCGGACAGATAACAAATCAAACGGTTAAGGCGGAGGAAACTTCTATGGCAGAAGAAACAGGAGGAAACGAGGAAGCAGTGCAGATTAAGAAAGATAATTTAAAGGATATCTATTTTGCGGGCGGATGCTTCTGGGGCGTGGAGGAATATTTCTCACGTATTCCGGGCGTGTACGACGTGACATCAGGCTATGCGAACGGTACGACTGAAAACCCGACCTATGGAGAGGTTTGCTATCAGAACACCGGACACGCGGAGACGGTGCATGTGCAATACGATCCGGACGTCGTGAGCTTGAAGACACTGACAGAGCAGTTTTTCAAGATCATCAATCCGCTGACTAAGGATAGGCAAGGCAATGATGTAGGCAGCCAATATCGTACAGGCGTCTATTATATGGATGAAGCGGATAAAGAGGTGATCCAAAAGGTATTTGACCTTGAACAGCAAAAGTATGACCAGAAGATTGCGGTAGAACTGCTGCCTTTGGAGCACTACTATCTCGCAGAGGACTATCATCAGGATTATCTGAAAAAGAATCCGGGCGGGTACTGTCATATCGATTTTAGTTCGCTTGATGATGTGCAGACAGAGTCGCAGCCCGATGAGGTAAAAGTGGACGCATCCAAATACAGCAAGCCATCGGAAGAAAAGATCAAGGAGATGCTGACACCCGAGCAATACAATGTAACGCAGGAGGCGGGCACGGAGGCGGCGTTTTCCGGTGAGTATTTCGACAACCACGAGGCAGGGATTTATGTGGACATCGTGACCGGCGAGCCGCTGTTCTCATCGGAGGATAAATATGATTCCGGCTGTGGCTGGCCCAGTTTCACAAAGCCGATCGATCCAGAGGTTATCGTGGAAAAGGAAGATGTCAGCTTTGGAATGAAAAGGATAGAGGTCAGGAGCCGCGTGGGCGATTCTCATCTTGGTCATGTATTCGAAGATGGTCCTGTGGACAAGGGCGGCTTGCGGTATTGCATCAATAGTCTGTCCATTCGTTTCATCGCGTATGAAGATATGGCGGATGCAGGCTACGGCGAGTTTATGCCGCTGTGTGAAACTTACGGTGGATGAGTGTAAAAAAGGACAGCATCATCGTGTGGTTTTGGCTGGGTTTACGGGGTAGGCTGATTAGCAGGGAATCAGCCTTTTCCGATTTGATTATGGGCGGCGCCCATGGGTGAAACCGATTGCTGGCTTGAGGTGCTGGCGCTTGTAAAAACGTTTTAAATTGAAGAAATAAAGTGCGGGAAAATTGGGGAATGCGTTTATTAATCACTACGCACATCGCTTATGGTGCGACAGTAATCACAAGAAAAGGAGGTGTTTTATCGTTGTAAGAAACAAAATGCAAGATGTCATTTTGCAGAGCTGCATTCATCGCATACGCCAAAAAGAGTAAGGGAATAACTATTATAATTTACATCTCCTCTGGTTGGTATGATATTGACGGTTACATCCGCGTCATATACCTTGCCGCATTTTTCGCATAAAAAATGTTCGTGCCTATCCAGCCTATAATCAAAACGGTCCGCCGCGTTTGAGAGCGTGACTTTATTGATCAGTCCTTGCTTAGCAAAGGTATTTAAATTGCGGTAAACTGTCGCAATACCAAGATCAACGTTTTTGCTGCATATTGCCTTATATACCTCATCCGCGGTCGGATGATTTTTCATGCTTTTAACAGTATCTAAAACCACTTGTTTTTGCCAGGTTTGTTTTTGCTGCATATTTTGTACTCCTATATGATAGTGATTATCATTATTATAACATGAAAGCAGAGAAATTCAAATATTAAAAAAGAGGTTGACATTAGTATGCGTCCATGCTATTGTATTGATAATGATTATCAATATTAATATCAATACAAATTGAAAAGGAGAGTATGTATGAGAAGTATTACAACATTTGATGTACAATATGCACATCGGTTCTACGGATTTAAGGGAGAGGCTCAATATCTACATGGACATACGGGAGTATTAACGATTGAAGTCGAGGACTCGATCAATGATGGCGTGAACATGGTGTTCCCATGTAATGAAATTCAAAAAACGGCTTGGGAAATGCTCAAGAATTTTGACCATGCCCTTATTTTAAGAGAAGACGACCCGCTTCTTCCAGCAATACTTAAAGTGTATGAAGAAACGGGCATCAAAAACGGTGCTCCCCAGAATCAGATGAAGGGTGAAGCTTTTAAAACAGAACTTGCAACCGCTTATCCGGACTGCCGTTTGGTTGTAACCAAAGAAACGCTGACTGTGGAAGGTATGATCAAAATTGTTTACAGCCTGTTAAAAGAGAAACTGAATATTGCTAAACTTACTTTTACAAGCGGTGTAAACGCTGCATCAGAAGAGTTTGAGACGAAAAACAACATCGAGCGTTGTCCGCTGTGTGGTATCGCTTTAAATGAAAAAGGTGTTTGCCCCAAATGCGGCTATAAAAAAGTATAACAGTTATAAACAGTTGAATGAGCCGGGGATGGAAATTTTCTATCCCCGGCTTTTTCTATTTAGCAAATATGCAATGAATATGCATGGCGGGGAAGAGGAGAAGCAACGAAGCAAATGAAAAACCCCCGCATTTGCGAGGGTTTGGAGCGCAGCGCACGCATCCAATCGGACGTTACGTTTTGGCTAAAGCCAAAAGTAACCGCTGGACTGCAAAAAATCCACGTTCGCCTATCGACTCGGTGGATTTTCGCATTCCATGTGTGGTACCCCCGACCGGAATCGAACCGATAACTAGCCCTTAGGAGGGGCTTGTTATATCCGTTTAACTACGGAGGCATAAAGCATATTTATTCAATTATCATGCGTTTTTCATGCTCCTGCGGTCATGCCGCGCGTTCTTAAGAAAGCGGTGCATGATTGCGGGGCGATGGAATATCACGAGACTTATTCTAATATAAATCAAGGCAATTTGCAATTAATTTGTTTGAATTGCCAAAAAAATGTTGACAGAATAAAGGAATGGCTTTATCATAAGTACCATAAATGCAAAAGGAAGTAAGAAAATGAATCATCAAGTTTCTTACAATTTCATTCTCGTCCTTATTAACCTTATTAGCGTCGTCATTATTAGCGAGGCAGATAAGGCTTATTGCGGTTGTGCCAAGGCGGCATGATAAGGGACTGGGAATTACGAAGTTGATTCAAGGCCTGCGCAAATAAGCGCAGGCCTTTTTGTTTGGAAAGGCAAAAAGAATTTGGAGGGAAAAGCAGTGAAATTAACAGGCGCAAAGATCATCATGGAGTGTTTAAAAGAGCAGGGCGTTGATACCGTATTCGGTTTTCCGGGCGGAACCGTCATCGCGCTTTATAATGCGCTTTATGATTATCCTGAATTAAACCACATATTAACCTGCCACGAGCAGCACGCGGCGCACGCAGCGGACGGCTACGCAAGGGCAACCGGAAAGCCGGGCGTCGTGTTTGCGACGAGCGGCCCGGGAGCAACGAATCTGGTAACAGGAATTGCGACAGCGTATATGGATTCTATTCCTATGGTGGCGATCACGGGAAACGTGGAAAAAAAGAATCTGGGAAAAGACAGCTTTCAGGAGATCGATATCACGGGCGTGACAATTCCGATCACAAAGCATAATGTAATTGTCAAAGAAATTGAAGATTTGGCTCCCGCCATCCGCGAGGCGTTCTATATCGCGCAAAGTGGCAGACCCGGTCCGGTTCTGGTGGATGTTACCAAAGATGTGACGGTAGAAGAAGGCGACTATACGCCGGAAAAACCCAAAGCAATCGAACACAAAAATGCATTTAAACCGGAGGACATTACCGCTGCGATTGAAGCGATTAACCAGAGCAAAAAGCCGTTTATTTTTGCAGGCGGCGGCGCGATTGCCGCGCAGGCGGAACAGGAAATTCGTGAACTGGCAGAGCGTTTGAACGCGCCAGTTACAATGACGCTGATGGGCATGGGCGCATTTCCGGCCAGCGACGAAAAATATACAGGGATGGTTGGAATGCACGGCACCAAAACCTCGGCAATGTGCGTATCAAATTGTGACTTGCTGATCGCGATCGGGGCGCGGTTTTCTGAGCGTGTGACGTCTGACCGCACAAAGTTTGCGACGCAGGCAAAGATATTGCATATCGATGTCGATCCGGCGGAAATCAATAAGAATGTCACGGCTGATTACGAAGTGATCGGCAATGCAAAGGATGTTTTGGAAGCGATGCTGCCTGAAATCCAGAAAAAGACAGATTCGGAATGGATGGAGCAGGTAAGGCATTGGAAGCGGAGCTATCCGCTGGATCGGGCGACCAGAAACGCACGGTTTCCGAAAAAGGTCATTCAGGCCATGCAGGAGGAAGCGCCAAAGGATACCATTTTTACGACGGAAGTGGGCCAGCATCAGATGTGGGCCGCCCAGTTTTTAAAGATCGAGCAGCCGCGGCAGCTCATCACCTCAGGAGGCCTTGGAACAATGGGCTATGGCATGGGCGCGGCAATGGGCGCGGCGGTTGCCACCGGCAGGCAGGTAGTGAATATCGCGGGCGACGGCAGCTTTCACATGAATTTGCAGGAGATCGTGACAGCCGTGAAGCATCAGCTGCCCATCATGATACTGGTGCTCAACAACAGCGTGCTGGGCATGGTGCGCCAGTGGCAAAAGCTGTTCTTTGACAAACGGTATTCCCAGACAACACTCAACAATCCCACGGATTATGTGAAGCTGGCGGAAGCATTTGGAGCGTATGGCATGGACATTTCCGACGAAAAGGATTTGCATGCGGCATTTAAAAAAGCGTTTGCGCAGAAAGGTCCTGTGATCGTGAAATGCGATATCCATGAAGACGAGAATGTGCTCCCCATGGTTCCGGGCGGTCAGTCGCTCGATAATATCATTCTGGATCTGGAAAAATAATTGCGCGGAAAGAATAGCGGGCGATATAATGAACAGAGAACGGAAACAGTGAAGGAGATAAATGAGTATGATTAGAAGATATGTGCTGTCCGTGTTGGTAAGAAACACGGCGGGCGTGCTATCCAAGGTGACGGGCCTATTTTCCCGCAGGGGATACAACATTCGCTCCCTGTCAGTCGGTGAGACGCACGATCCGAAGGTGTCGCGGATTACGATTGAGTTGGTCGGCGATGAAAGTGAGCTGGAGCAAATCAAAAAACAGCTTGCAAAGCTGATCGATGTGGTGAAGATTACAGGATTGCGTTCCAAAAGCTCAGTTTATAAAGAACTGGTGCTTGTAAAAGTGAGATCGAGCTCTGAAAAACGGGCGAGCATTATAGAATTGTGCGATATTTTCCGCACGAAGATTGTGGATATCTGTAAAGATTCGATGATCATAGAGCTTTCCGGCGCGCCGGAAAAAAACGAAGCGCTCTTAAATCTCTTGGATGAATACGGAATCATAGAGCTGTCGCGCACAGGCATCACGGCGCTGCAGCGCGGAACCTGCTCGATCCACGAGGACTGACGTAAAAAAGCGCCGCAAGGCGTTCAAATATCAATATTAAATTTGGAGGCAAACGAAAATGGAAATGAAAATGTATTATGACAGGGACTGCAATCTTTCACTTTTAAAAGGAAAGACCGTTGCGGTGATCGGCTATGGAAGTCAGGGACACGCGCATGCGCAGAATTTGAAGGAAAGCGGCGTTGCGGTGGTCGTCGGCCTTTATGAGGGCAGCAGCTCGTGGAAATCCGCAGAGGAAGCAGGCCTTACAGTAATGACGGCGGAAGACGCTGCAAAAGCGGCTGATATTGTCATGATTCTTGTGCCTGATGAAAAACAGGGAAAAATATATGAAGGCATCGCCCCTTATATGACGGAAGGAAAATCGCTCGTGTTTGCGCATGGCTTCAATATCCATTTTGGCCAGATTACGCCGCCCAAGGATGTTGACGTCTGGATGGTTGCCCCCAAAGGCCCGGGCCATACGGTAAGAAGCCAGTTTCAGGAGGGCAAAGGCGTACCCTGCCTGATCGCGATCCATCAGGATGCCACCGGAAAAGCGAAAGACCTTGCGCTTGCATATGCCAGCGGTATCGGCGGCGGGCGTGCGGGTATCTTTGAAACGAGTTTCCGCGAAGAAACGGAAACCGATTTGTTTGGAGAGCAGGCGGTACTGTGCGGCGGTGTTTCCGAGCTGATTAAAGCGGGCTTTGATACGCTCGTTGCGGCGGGTTATGCGCCGGAGATGGCATATTTTGAATGCTGCCACGAAATGAAGCTGATCGTTGATTTGATTTTTGAGGGCGGGCTTTCCAGAATGAGATACTCTATTTCCGACACGGCGGAGTACGGCGATTATGTGACGGGCAAGCGCATCATTACGGAAGACACCAGAAAAGAAATGAAAAAGGTACTCTCCGAAATTCAGGACGGCACCTTTGCGCGTGACTGGATGCTGGAAAATCAGGTGAAACGTCCTCACTTCATCGCAATGCGCAATATTGGCAAGGAATCTCAGCTGGAAACCACGGGAGAGGCGTTGAGAGGGAAGATGAGCTGGCACAACAAAAAATAGGTAAGCGCACACAGTATGGTGCATTTCTTCGTTAGGACGAGAACGCCAATCGTCGGCGTATGCTTAATACGCCTGCCTCATGGCGTTTCATCCTGCCTTGAACTGCAGCCATCCTGTGCACGCTTTGTATAGGAGTAGATATTTATTTGCAGGAGAAATTATGAACAGTGACAATATTAAAACAGGCGCGGCGCGCGCGCCGCACCGCTCGCTGCTGTATGCGCTGGGGCTGACGAAAGAAGAACTTGAGCGCCCCATCATCGCTGTGGTGAACGCCCAGAGCGAAGTGATCCCCGGGCATCTGCATCTTGATACGGTGGCGCGAGCGGTAAAAGATGGCATCCGTATGGCGGGCGGCACGCCCATTGAGGTTCCTGCCATCGGCGTGTGCGACGGAATCGCGATGAACCATATGGGCATGCATTATTCGCTGCCCTCGCGTGAGCTCATCGCGGACAGCGTGGAAACGCTGCTCATTGCCCACGCGTTTGACGGAGCGGTGCTGATTCCAAATTGTGATAAGATCGTTCCGGGCATGATGATGGCTGCCGCGCGGGTGAACATTCCGGCGATCGTCTGTTCCGGAGGGCCTATGCTCGCGGGACGGTTCCACGAGGGCAAGACAAGCCTTTCCAGCATGTTTGAGGCTGTTGGCGCACACGCAAAGGGAAGTTTGAGCGATGAAGAGCTGGAGGCATTCGAACAATCGGCCTGCCCGGGCTGCGGAAGCTGCTCGGGAATGTATACCGCGAATTCAATGAACTGCCTGACCGAGGTTTTGGGAATGGCGCTTGCGGGCAATGGAACGATTCCCGCGGTCATGTCTGCGCGTACGGCGCTTGCAAAGCACACGGGGATGCAGATGATGAAGCTGGTGGAACAGAATATCAGGCCAAGAGATATCATGACAAAAGACGCGTTTCACAATGCGGTCACGGTGGATATGGCGCTTGGATGCAGCACCAACAGCATGCTGCATTTGCCGGCGATTGCGCATGAATGCGGAATCAAAATCGATTTGCATGAGGTGAATGAAATTAGCGAAAAAACGCCGAACCTCTGCCATCTGGCCCCCGCCGGACATCATTATATCGAGCAGCTCAATGAATGCGGCGGGGTGCCCGCCGTGATGGCTGAACTGAGCAAAAAAGGGCTTGTGCTGGATGGGAAAACGGTGGACGGAACGGTGATGGACAGGATCAAAAATGCCAAAAGGACAGGCGATGTGATCCGTCCGGTGGACGAGCCGTACTCCAAAACAGGAGGAATCGCGATTTTGTATGGCAATCTTGCGCCGGACGGCTGCGTGGTCAAGCGTGCGGCGGTTGCGCCTGAAATGATGAAAAGCACTTGCACGGCACGCGTGTTTGACAGCGAAGAACAGGCAAACGAAGCGATTCTCGGCGGGAAGATCAAAAAGGGCGATGTGGTGGTCATTCGTTATGAAGGGCCAAAAGGCGGCCCGGGCATGCGGGAAATGCTTGCGCCCACTTCCAATCTGGCCGGCATGGGTCTTGACAAAGAGGTTGCCCTCATTACGGACGGACGCTTTTCCGGCGCGTCGCGCGGCGCGGCAATCGGGCATGTGTCGCCGGAGGCAGCGGCGGGTGGGCTCATTGCCTATGTGCAGGAGGGCGATGTGATTGAAATTGATATCAATGCATACTCCATTCATCTGAATGTTGATTCGGATGAACTTGAAAAACGACTTAGTAACTCGCAGTTAAAGCCGCCGAAGGTATTGAACGGCTGGCTGGCGAGGTATGCAAGAATGGTAAGAAGCGCAGATACCGGCGCGATATTAGAATAAAAATGATACTATAAAATAAGTCGTTTTATAATAAGGAGAATATAAAAAATGAAAACAATTAAAATATTTGATACCACATTACGCGATGGAGAGCAGTCTCCGGGATGCAGCATGAACCTGTCTGAGAAGATCGAAATTGCAAAACAGCTGGAATTGCTGAAGGTCGATATCATTGAAGCGGGCTTCGCGGTTTCCTCGCCCGGAGATTTTGAAAGCGTTGCTACCATTGCAAAAACTGTCAAAGATTGCTCGGTCGCTTCTTTGAGCCGCAGTGTAAAAAAAGACATTGATGCTTCTTATGAGGCGTTAAGGGAAGCGGCTGCCCCCAGAATTCATGTGTTTCTGGCAACCTCGCCATTGCACATGCAGTACAAGCTGAAAATGACAGAGGAGCAGGTGTTGGAGCACATCAAAGAATCGGTGAGCTATGCGAGGACGCTGGTGCCGGACGTTGAATTTTCGGCGGAAGACGCGTCGCGCAGCGAGCGGGAGTTTCTGGCAAAAGCCGTGAAAACGGCAATCGACGCGGGCGCAAAAACAATCAATCTGCCGGATACGGTGGGCTATGCGCTGCCTCAGGAAATGTACGATATGATCGCTTATATGAAACAGCACGTGGAAGGGGTCGATGAAATCGATCTGGCAGTCCATTGCCATAATGACCTGGGGATGGGCGTTGCAAACTCGCTGGCTTCCATCAGTGCGGGGGCGACGCAGATCGAGTGTACGATCAACGGCATCGGCGAACGCGCGGGCAACGCTTCTCTGGAAGAGATCGTGATGGCTATCCATACCCGCCGTGCGTTGTTTGACGCGGACACCAATATCAACACCAAACAGATTTACCGTTCGTCGCGCCTGCTGTCCAAAATCATCGGCGTATCCATTCCGCCGAACAAGGCGATTGTGGGAGCAAATGCGTTTGCGCATGAGAGCGGCATTCACCAGCACGGCGTATTGGCAAAGCGCGAGACTTACGAAATCATGACACCGGAATCCGTGGGGCTGACCACAAACAAGATGGTGCTGGGCAAGCACTCAGGCCGTCACGCGTTTGACGATTTCTTAAGAGAGCTGGGCTACAATCTGACAAAAGAGGAGCTGGACGCGGCGTTTGCGCAGTTTAAGAATTTGTGCGACAAAAAGAAAGAAGTAACGGAGCATGATATAGAAGCGCTGGTCGCACAGAAAGCGGCAAAGGTAGTGGAACACTTCCGCTTGAAACAGTTTGTGGTGAACAGCGGCAACACCATTCAGGCGACCGCAAACGTGACGCTGGAGGATATGGGCGGCGCGGCGCAGGAGCAGGTGGCGCTGGGCGACGGGCCTGTGGACGCGGCATATCAGGCAATCGAGCAGATTGTGAAAATGCCTTTGGTGCTCAATAACTACAAGATCAATGCGGTGTCGCACGGCGAGGACGCGCTGGGCGAGGTAGTGGTCAAGGTTTCGTCTGACGAAAAAACGGTGACGGGCCGCGGTCTTTCTACGGACATCATCGAAGCATCCATGCTGGCGTATATCAACGCAATCAATAAACTGCTGGGAGCTTAAGGTGCGTTTGGCGAGTCTAGAACAAATAGAGGAATGAAAGCAATGAGTGAAAAAGTATACACCTTTGATTCCACACTGCGCGACGGGATGCAGGGAGAAGGCATCGCCTTTTCCGTGGAGGACAAACTGAATATTGTGCGCGCGCTGGACGCGCTGGGTGTGGATTATATCGAGGCGGGAAATCCGGCGTCGAATCCGAAAGATTTGGAGTTTTTCAGGCGGCTTGCGGATGAAACGCAGCAGCACGCAAAGCTGTGCGCGTTTGGCAGCACACGCAGAAAAAACATCCTGCCGGAGGAAGATTCCAATGTAAAGAGCCTGCTCAATGCAAATACGCCCGCTGTTTCCATTTTTGGAAAGTGCTGGGATTTGCACGTGGAAAAGGTGTTGGGCACAACGCTGGAAGAAAATCTTAAGATGATCGAAAGCACCGTTGCGTTTATGAAATCGCACGGCAAATACGTGGTGTTTGACGCGGAGCATTTTTTCGACGGATATCAGGCAAACCCCAAGTATGCGTTTGATGCTCTGGCGGCGGCAGTGCGCGGCGGAGCGGATGTGCTCTGCCTGTGCGATACCAACGGCGGCACGTTTCCGACAGATATTGCGGAGGTTACCTCAAAGGCGGTGCAGATGTTTAGAAAGGTGCAGATCGGCATTCATTGCCATAACGACACAGGCATGGCAGTGGCGCAGACCATGTTTGCGGTGGAAGCCGGCGCGCGGCAGATTCAGGGAACGTTTATCGGTTATGGGGAACGCTGCGGAAACGCAAATCTTTCCACCATCATTCCGAATCTGGAATTGAAGCGCGGTTATGAAGTGCTGGGGGAGGAAAACCTCAAAAACCTGACAGAAACGGCGCGCAGGATTGCGGATATTTCAAATATCTGGCTGCCTTCCTCCAGCCCTTATGTGGGGTCAAGCGCGTTCGCGCACAAGGGGGGCATGCACATAGACGGCGTGAAAAAGATTCGCGAAAGTTTTGAGCATGTCGATCCGCAGGATGTGGGAAACAACCGCCGTTTTTTGATGAGCGAGGTGTCTGGAAAGGCGACGCTGATCAAGAAGATACAACGGGTGGACCCGTCCGTTACCATAAAAGACCCTGTAGTGGGTCAGCTTGTGGACAGGCTGAAGCAGCTTGAATTTGAGGGATATCAGTTTGAGGCGGCGGAGCAAAGCTTTGAGCTTGTGATCAGGCGGCTGCTTGGAAAAAACAAGCAATATTTTGCATTGGAATACTTCAAGATCATCGGGGAGCAGCCATTGAAGGATCAGGAATATCCTTCCTCCGCTATCATCAAGGTGAAGGTGGGCGAAGAATCGCGCATCACCGGCGCGGAGGGCGACGGCCCTGTCCACGCGCTTGACCTTGCGTTGCGCAATGCGCTCATGGGCTTTTATCCCTCGCTTGCGGATATGCGCCTTGCGGACTACAAGGTACGCGTACTGGAAAGCTCGGCAACTACGGCTGCCAAGGTGCGTGTACTGATCGAATCTACGGATGGCAGGCACACCTGGAATACGGTCGGCGTATCGACGGACATCATCGAGGCGAGCTTTCTGGCGCTCACGGATTCCATAGAATACAAGCTGACGCTCGACGAACAATGAACCGTGCGGCTCGGCGCGGTCTATGATAAACTGTAGAAAAAAAGGAGAACGAATATTTATGGGAATGACAATGACACAAAAAATACTGGCAGCGCATGCGGGCCTGGAAAGTGTTGTGACAGGACAGCTGATTTCTGTCAATCTCGACATGGTACTGGGCAATGACATCACTGCGCCTGTCGCTATTCGCGAATTTAATAAAACAGGCAAAGAGGTTTTTGACAAAACAAAAATTTCGCTTGTGATGGATCATTTCACGCCGAACAAGGACATCAAGGCTGCGGAGCAGTGCAAGATGGTGCGTGAGTTTGCGGTGAAGCACGGAATTGTGAATTTTTACGACGTTGGAGAAATGGGAATCGAGCACGCGCTTCTGCCGGAAAAAGGGCTTGTTGTGGCGGGCGACGCGGTGATCGGCGCAGATTCGCATACCTGCACCTATGGCGCGCTGGGCGCGTTTTCCACGGGGGTTGGCTCCACAGACATGGCTGCCGCCATGGCAACGGGCAAGGTATGGCTCAAGGTGCCGCCTACCATCCGCTTTAACCTCATTGGCGAGCTCAAAAAGTATGTGAGCGGAAAAGATGTGATCCTGCACATCATTGGCATGATCGGCGTTGATGGCGCGCTTTATCAGTCCATGGAATTCGGCGGGGAAGGCCTTGCATCCCTTTCGATGGACGACCGTCTGTGCATTGCGAACATGGCGATTGAAGCGGGCGGAAAAAATGGGATTTTTGAGGTGGACGAGCAGACAGAGGAATATTTAAGAGAGCATTCAGATCGTGAATATAAAGTATATGCGCCGGATGCAAACGCGCCTTACGCGCGCGTGATCGACATTAATCTGTCGGAAATCAAGCCGACGGTTTCTTTCCCCCACCTGCCGGACAATACAAGAACCATCGACGAGGTAGGCGATATCAAAATCGATCAGGTGGTCATCGGCTCATGCACCAACGGCAGGATCAGCGATCTTCGCGCCGCCGCTGAAATCATGGTGGGCAGAAAGGTTTCCAAAAATGTGCGCACCATCATTTTCCCTGCCACACAGAAGATTTATTTGCAGGCGATGGAAGAGGGCCTGTTGAAAATATTTGTGGAGGCGGGCTGTGCGGTTTCCACACCGACCTGCGGGCCGTGCCTTGGAGGCCACTGCGGCATCCTTGCGGAGGGCGAACGCGCCGTTGCAACCACAAACAGGAATTTTGTAGGACGGATGGGGCACGTGAAATCAGAGGTGTATCTTGCAAGTCCGGCAGTTGCTGCCGCCAGCGCAATCGCGGGCAGAATTGCATCGCCTACAGAGATCTGAGAAAGGAAGGTTAGATAGATGAAAGCAAAAGGCACAGTTTTTAAATATGGAGACAACATCGATACGGACGTTATCATTCCGGCGAGATACCTCAATACATCCGACCCCAAAGAGCTCGCGTCGCACTGCATGGAGGACATTGACACCGAATTTATCAAAAAGGTAAAGCAGGGAGACATCATGGTGGGCGAGAAGAACTTTGGATGCGGCTCGTCGCGTGAGCACGCGCCGATTGCCATCAAAGAAGCGGGCATCAGCTGCGTCATCGCAAAGACGTTTGCGCGTATTTTTTACCGCAACGCCATCAACATCGGCCTGCCGATTCTGGAATGTGAGCAGGCAGCGGATGAGATCAACATCGGCGACGAGGTGGAGGTCGATTTTGACACAGGGCAAATCCGCAACCTCACCACCGGCAAAGAGTATCAGGCGCAGCCGTTTCCGGAATTTATCCAGAACATCATTGCGTCCGGCGGCTTGATTGAAGCGGTAAAGCAGAATAAGCTGTAAGAAAAGAATATCTATTTTACAAATCAAAAGAAACAGGAAGCCTTCTTCCTGTTTCTTTTTGTTATAATCATAGTAAAAACGATAAAATTTTTTAGCGGAAGGTGAAACGGTGGAAAACATGGAACAGAAAATCAGAAAGATTGACCATGTGGTGATCACAACAGAAAACATGGAGAAATGCATTGCGTTTTATGAAAAAATTGGATTTCAAGCGGTGCGGACCAACGGACGGTATGAGCTATTTGCAGGTGATTTTAAAATTAACGTGCACGAAAAGGGAAAAGAACTTGATCCCCACGCGGCACGTGTGCAGCCGGGGAGTGGGGATTTTTGTTTTGAACTGGAAGAAAGAATCGAAAACTGGAAAGAAAACCTCGAAAAGAAAGGGATAGCCGTTTATCTGGGGATTGTGACGAGGCACGGCGTAAGCGGGGAAATGCAATCCCTCTATTTGCGCGATCCGGATGGCAATCTTCTGGAATTTTGCAGCTATTTGGAAGAATAACAGGAGATCATGCGGATCAGGAAGGCGTGATCGGGCGTTTTTTTGTCATGGAATAAATTTTGCGTTTGCACTGGTACATGCGTTTATCCGCGCGGCGGAAAGCCGCCTGCATATTTTGATCTTTCAGCGGGTCAAAAACCGCATATCCAATGGAAAAGCCGGGGGCAAGGGATTCGTTGCTCCTGCGCAGGTAAGGCTCCAGCCTCTTAATAATGGCGGCAGACTCTGCGTCCGTACACTCCAGAAAAATCACAAATTCGTCTCCGCCGATGCGGAAAATCTGTCCTGAATTTTCCACGATTACTTTCAGGGTGTTTGCCGTGTTGCGGATAAACCGGTCGCCTGCGGCATGTCCCAGCGTATCATTGATTTGTTTTAAGCCGTTAAGATCAAGCATGATCAGGCAAACAGGATGATCACGCATGGTCGAGAGAATGGACATCCTGCGTTCGAATGCGGTGCGGTTTTCAAGGCCGGTCAGCTCGTCAGTGTAAGCCATGCGTTTGAGTGCGGACTGATGATTCAATTGCTCGCGAATCTCTCTGGATTCCGCAATCCAAAGATATAGCATGCAACAGGTGAAGGCGAGAAGCCCGATTTCCAGAAGCGAAAATTTCAGGAAATGGAAGGAAAAGAGGAAATAAAGCACAAATTCGGCTACGCCGCAGCCAATCAGGATGAGAATGCCCACCTTTAAAACAGAAGGGCAGGCGAGGCTTTTTTGGAATATAGGAATGATCATGCAAACGATGTCGATTACGAGCAAAACATGGAAAACGGGCAGAATTTGCGCAAAGTCCACAATGCGCAGGAAGTGGAGCACAGACGCCGTCATAAAGAACAACAGTCCGGCGGGAATGAGAAGATCGAGGCTGATGATTCGTTTTTTCTGTGTCTGCTGCCGCACAAAATAGAGAACGGGCAGGGGCAGCAGGAAAAAGGATATAAAATCAATCGCGTTAATCAACAGTAAATCGTTCACAAAAAGTTGAAGAAGACCGGAACGCGACATAATCCATGTGGCAGCGCACAGCGCGATTGCGGCGAGGGAATAAGAGCCAAAGCCATTCGATTTTTGTGGACGGGAGCCGCGCGAAATCAGCACATAAACAAAGATGGAAAACAAAAGAGCCGAGCAGAGAACCGTGAAACAATGTTCCTGCACAAAAAAGGGCCAAAAACTGTCGCCCGGCATGATCTCCGCCCTAGATAAGATAAAGCCGACGGTGCGCGGTAATGGGTCAAAGGCAATGCGGATCGTGTCACCCGTGGGCGGAAGCGCAATAAAATGATATCCGCTGCCCATGGAAAGATAACCGTCGCGCGCAGCTTCATGACCATATTCGTAGAGCAGCTCGTCATCCAGGTAAACGGAAAAGGGCGAGGTATAAACCATCAGGCAGAGAGAATCGCCAGTCCGGTATTCTGCGGGAAAAGGATGCGTAAGCTCCGCAGACTGTGCCTGCGGGCCGCGGGCAGAGACAGGTAGCGAGGTTGCAGACGAATGACCGTCTGTGGTCGTTAAGGTCCAGCCCGAATCAAGGGAGACGGGGGAATTTTTTGTGCCGCCAACAGGCGCGCTGCCATTGTAAAGCAACGTGATCACAATGCACGCAGCAATGATCACACTGAAAACCAGATGAAATTTTTTGAAAAAATCTATTTTCATCAAAAGTAATTTCTTTCATTTAACCTGAATAACAGGACGGTTCGGTCTTGATATCATACGTAAAAAAACAGGTATCATTTGACACATCTAATTCTACACTGTTTTAACCCGCCTGACAAATGATATTTATTGCGCCTGTATAAAGGACGCAATGTCCGCAATCACCGCAGGATCAACTGCGGCGGGCGCGTCATAATCAGCGGCTGTGTTGGTTGGAGTTTCCGGCGCGGGGGTAAATAGGTGGCCAAGGCCGGAGTATAGCTGAAAAGCAGCATTTTCTTTGCCGGAAAGGATATCCTTCCACGCGCCAAAATCCCGCTCGGGCGACACCTGAAAATCTTCGCTTCCCTGCAAAAAAAGCATGGGGATGGCAAGGGAGGATACAATTTGGGGCGTGTTGATCTGGTTTAATGTGTACCAGTAATTTCCGGTCGCGTTCAGGATAGCGGAAACATCGCCTTGTTTTGCGTTGCGCGCTTTGTCGATCAGTTCTTTCGCCTGATTCAGCGAGGCGGCTTTTTCTTCGCCCGAAAGCGCAGATGCCTCGATCAAGGCTTCGTTTTGGTCAAGCATGATGTCCTCGAGGGTGCGTGGGGAGCCGGCCAGAGAAATCAGCCCTGCAAGGTCGTTATCCTGCGCAATTTTGGGCGCAAGCATGCCGCCAAGGCTGTGACCCAGCACATAAACGCGCTGTGGATCAACCTCGGAAGACTCCTTCAAAAAATCGGCGGCGGCGTTCGCGTCGTCTAAAACCTCATACTCAATGGTAAAATCAAGCGGGTCGGTCGGTTCGCCCGGATATTGGTATGTCCGCTTGTTGTAGCGCAAAGAAGCGATCCCTTTCTCTGCCAGCCCGTGCGCAATATCCGCAAAAGGCTTATTGCCCGCCGCGCCTATGGTTTCATCAAGATCATTCGCGCCGGAGCCGTGCACCATGAGCACGACGGGAGGAGCGGAGACTCCTTTGGGCAGGGTCAAAATGCCGGGAAGGGCGCTTTGCTCGCTGCCGATGGAAACTTCTTTTTCTTCATAGGAATCTGTACTTTGGGGCGTTATTGTTTTGGGTACATATGTAATCCAAAATCCGATGATCTCAGCCTGAGCATTATAGATATACCGTGCCGAAATTCCGCGGGTGGTAAAGTCGCACAGAATCTCAACGGAAGCGGAGGAATCGTTTTGCGCCACGATAGACCCTCGCATTTGTTCAAAGGTTCCTATTTGGGCGACTGTTTGATCCCAGCCCTGCTTCAAAACATCTGCGCTGAGCTGGTTTGTCATCGACGGCGCAACGCCCGCGGCAACAGAAGAAAAATCTCCATTGATCATATCCTTCGTATAGGCTTCGCTTTTTGCTGTGAGCGCCGTTTGGTCAAATTCCACAGGAGCAGATGCCGCGCATCCGCTCAGCAAAAAGATTCCCGCCAGTAAAAATAGAACTAACTTTTTCATACAAACCACCTTAGGAGAGTTTTTCCTTGATGTCGCTTCCTTTTTTCAGCAGACTGCGCAGCAAGGGCTCATCCTGCGTGTTTACCGCATGTTTGATTTCGAGCATATTTTGAATCAGCTCGTCGATTTCTGCTGTGAGGATGTCGCCGTTTTCAATAAAAAGCTCCGCCCACATCTGCGGATTCAGCTTTGCGACGCGCGTAAGATCCATAAAGCTTCCGGCAGAAAACCCCTCAAAATTTTGGGCTGCCTCGCTCTTCACATACGAATTGGACACCACATGCGCAAGCTGGGAGGTGTAGCCGATTACCTCGTCGTGCTTTTGTGCGCTGCATGTGGTAATGCGCGAAAAGCCGATTTGCTCGGCCAGATTTGCAAGGAGCGTTTGCGCCTGTGCATCCGTGTGCCGGTCAATGGTGATGATAAAGCTTGCGTTTTGGAACAGGTCTGCGTCGCTGCTTGCAAAGCCGCTGTTTTCTTTTCCCGCCATGGGGTGCGTACCCACATAACGCAGGCCTTTTTCCCTCAGCGGCTGCGCCACCTCATCCGCAATGTAACGCTTCACGCCTGAAATATCCGCGACGACGGCATTGTCCATGAATTGCGTACCAAGCATGTAGGAGACACAGTCGCGCGGGTATAGGCACACAAAGACAAGCTCACAGCCGGAAACGTCCGTATCGCTGTCAATCGCGCCCGCTTCATATGCCGCCCTGAGCACGGACGCGTCCCGATCCACGCCGCATACGCTGTGCGTGGTATACTTTTTGATTGCACGGGCAAGGGAACCGCCAATCAGCCCCAGACCCACCACGCCGATGTTCATAAAATCTCCTTTACCGCGCTCAGAAAAGCGTCCATTTCTTCGCGTGTGCCGATGGTGACGCGCAGGAAATTTTCCATGCGTTTTTTGGGGAAATACCGCACCAGAATGCCTTTTTCGCGCAGAGCCGCAAACATGTGTTCGGCAGATGGATTTGTGAATTCCACAAAAATAAAATTCGCGTGGGAGGGCAGGCAGGAAACGCCGATTTTCCATAGCTCTCCAACCACATAGGCGCGCGTGCTGACGATATCGCGCGTGATTTTTTCATAATATTCCGTATCCTCGATCGCGGCGAGGGCTCCCGCCTGCGCGAGGCGGTCAAGCGGATAAGAGTTGAAGCTGTCTTTGATTGTGCGCAAAGCCTCGATCAGGCTTTTATCCGCGATGACATAGCCCACGCGCAAGCCCGCAAGACTGTGCGATTTGGATAAGGTACGTACAACCGCCAGATTTTTATGCGTTTTGATGAGCGGGATCGCGCTTTGGGCGCCAAACGCGGCATATGCTTCGTCAATGATCGCAACGCCCTGCGTTCTCCTCACAATTTTTTCGATATCATGGAGCGGCAGCGCAATTCCTGTGGGCGCATTGGGATTGGCGATTACCGCACCGCGTCCGCCGCACATTTTTTCGACATTCACCGAATAGTCTCTGCTCAATGGGACGATCTCAAGCGGAACGTTAAAAAGGTCTGCCCACACGGGATAAAAGCTGTAAGTCACGTCGAGCGTCTTCACATGGCAATCCTGATCGCTGTGGGGAAACCATGCGGCGGAAGCGTTTTTGCCCTCCGGCTTTCCCAGATCAAAAAAGAATGCGGCAAAGCACAGCGCAAGCGCTTCATCTGAGCCGTTCGCGCAGAAAACCTGATCCGGATGCACGTCGTGGTGCCTGGCGATGGCCTCGCGCAGGGAGTCCGCGTCCGCGTTGGGGTAAAGCCGCAGATCATCGATTGCTGCCGCCACAGCCTCTTTTACTTGGGGGCTGGGAGGGTAGGCGTTTTCATTCGTGTTCAGCTTGATCATTTTTTCCTTGGGTTGTTCGCCCGCAATGTAAGGCGTGAGGCTTTTGGCTTTTTCGCTCCAGTATCGTTTCATGTTTTTTCCTCGCATCTTAAATTTCAATATAATTTTACCACAAATCAGATATAAATGGCCAAAAATGTGTTAAGATATTGTAGTATTGTATTTGGGGAAAAACGGAGGAACTCAATGCCAACAACCCTTACCCATAAGATCGCCGCAGACCGCGTCCTTGAAAAAATAAAGGACCCGCAGGCGCGGCGCGTGATTGAAGAAAACAAAAACGCATATGATTCCGGCTCTCAGGGCGGGGACATCTTTTTGCTCTATAAATTCTATTTCTTCTTGCTGGGCGCAAAATCCAAAATGCTCGGATGGGCGCTTCACTATACCCGTCCGCAGCGTTTTTTTTGTGAAAGCGCGGAATATATCAAAAAACAGGGAAGCGACACCCTCAAGGCCTATTTTTATGGATATATCACCCACTACTGCCTCGATATGCTGCTGCATCCGCATATCAACAGGGAGACAAAGCCCATGTCCACACACAATACGCTGGAATGCGCGCTAGACATTTTATATGCGAAAAAGAACGGCATAGACGCGTATGCCTTTGACAAGAAACAATTTGCGCAGGATATCTGGGTCAAGACGGATGAAATAGACCGTTTTTATAAACAGATGTCTTATCTGTTTCCGGGGCTTAAAGTGGAAGAGAAGCCGTATCAGAAGGCAAGCGAATATTATGTGTATTATAACAGCCTTGTATCTCAGCCGGATAAGAAAGCGTTGCGGACGCTGAAGCTGATGAATGTGATTTCACAGCTCAAGCTCAAAACGATGCTTTATCAGCCGATTGAAGCCTATGAGGGGCTTTATGACTATGATTTTTATTTTGAATTGCTGGAAAGAGCGGTGGACTGGGGTGTGCGCCGCATTGAGCTTATACAGGCATTCTTTGAAGAGCGGGTGGATATCACGCAATTGCAAAGTGAATTCTATAATGTGTCTTTCCACGGAAAATCGATTATTCCGCAGGAGGAGCGCAAGCCGTTTAAGCGGCTTTATAAAAACGCGCCGATGGGCAAGGTGAAGGAATGCAGAGAAGGCCTTAAAGACGAACATGTCCCGCAGCAGAAAACAGATTTTTGAAATAAATTCAACGGACAGCTAAGAAAAGGACGCAAGCGCTGCAACGCCTGCGTCCTTTTTGGGATTTATGTATCTTGGTTTCAGCCCAAAGCGCCACCCACGAATATAACGCCGCCGCTTTCCTTTACATATTTTTTCTGGGCGTTGTTAATGCAATACGTAGAAGTGATCACGCCTGCAATTGCGTGGAATCCCCACGCAACGCTATTTTCTATCGTGGTGTAATCTCCGGGTGCCGCGTAATAAAATGTGGTAAATCCATAACTGGCAATCCCCGCATTTGCCGATACAAAAGTATTTAGATCGCCAACCAGATAATATCCAAGGTTGTTAACTGCCTCCGACAATATTTCCCCACTCCCGCCAATCACGCAAGCACTTGTTCTTAGCGTTCCACTGGGCATATTTGTAATTTTTTTAGTGATCCGCAAATTATCCAGTTGAAGTAATCCATCGTTATAAATAGTGGTGCTTAAAATTGTGTTAGATGAATTTTCGCCTTTTATTGTTATATTTTGAAATGCCTGAATCTGAAAATATTCAGGGTAATTTCCAGCCGCAACATGGATGTTAATAGGAGCTAACGCCTTATTACTTGGAATTTTATAGATAGCGGCTTTGACTGTCCTGTATGGTTTCTCGGCTGAACCGTCTCCTGATTCATCATTGCCCATTGTGGAAACATAGTATTTCTGGGCGGAATGATCGTGCAAATAAAAACCGGACGGTTGATTATTGAGTTTTTCCGCGTTATCCACAATGCCATTGTTATTGGTGTCATACACCTCTTTTTGCATCGCGTTCGCCGCTGCCTGCATTGCGCTGTCCGCTGTTTGCTGTGCGGCCTGTGCCGTTTCCTGCGCGTTGTTTGCCGCGATCTGTGCTGCCGTCGCCTTTTCGTCCGCCGCGTCCGCTGTGTTGCGCGCACTATTTGCCGTGTCCTGCGCCGTTCCCACAAGGCCAATCAACGAATTGACCGTCGATACCTGCGCGTAATCGCCCGCCGGTTTTGTGCCCAGCCTGAGCGAATCATTGCTGATTGTCGAAACCTCCGCCTGCCGTGCCTGTTTCACCACGCCCGCAGCGTCACTTGCGTATTCCGCCTTGGTCATATATTCTATTTGTTCTAGTTCCTGTGTTCTGATCCTTGTTTTTTCTTCCATTTTCTTTCTCCTTTCGCGGCACTTTTGTGCCTACCTCTAGTGTAGGAGATTCAGCGCGACCCTACGTGCCATCTTCCTGCCATTTCCCGACAGAAATCTGACATCCTCCTGACATCAAATTTTTTGCAGCACAGAAGTAGATTGATAAATAGGATAAAAAAATAGACGCTCCAAAAAAGAGCGTCTGGCACTGAAAAAGACAGCCTGTTAGATTATCATCAGGAAAACGCGCCGATGCACGAGCCTGCGATTTTGCCGATGCAGGACGCAAAGGAGAGTGCGCGGATCACGCAGATTGCCGTTACGATGATGCTGATGATAAGACCCGCTTTGGCGGCATTTGGATGTTTGGATTTCAGGGCGATCACGGAAAGTAGGATTCCGACAAGCCCGAACGGCAGGCCGACATATGGCCCGATCAAAAGGCTGACGGGGAATCCCAGCACAAAGCTTAACACAAGCCCCACAAGACTGACGATAATAGACGCGATTGCCATAGCAACCTCCTGAAATTTTATTGCAATACACAGGCCACCCGCACGGGCAATATGAGTGCGAGCGTGGCTGATTTCATTTATTATAACACAGAACAGCAAAGGTATGATTCAAATTTTCTTTTGGGACAGATTTTTTATGTGTCAAAGGAAACTATTTTTACGCCATGGGTTATTTTTTTGAAAAAACGTGCGATAATTTAAGCACCAGGAGTTTTTTAAACATACGAATGATGCAAGGAGGCATAAAATGAGGATTGAAGATACGATGAAGCAATGGGTGGATTTCCGGTATGAAAGGAATGCTCCCATGGATCACCCTCCGGTTGGTGAGATCAAGATAGAAGAGATTGAAAATGGAATCAAGCTTCAAAAAGTGCCGATGTACCCCAATAGCACCAGTCGTGATCTGGATGGTGTCGTTCGCATAGAGGCGACATTATCTCATGAGGCATATGCTTTGATGCAGGAGGCGGGATACACAGGTGAAAAGTTTGTATTTGATTTGGGAAAAGCGCCCGAAAAATATAAAAATGAAGCCACGCTTCCACCAGTGGAATATAAATGGGACACCGCAAAGAATATGCTTGACAGTATCTTTGATTATTATTATCGCGGAATGAATGATATCGGCGGCTATAAAAAGATTGAAATCACCCTGCTCGCCCCAACAGGACCGATGCCACAAGCGCCAAAGCCGCCTGTTTCAGGCCCTAAAAAGAACGCGCTTGAGGTTGGCATGGTATTCGACCTGACGAAAGGGCCGATTTACTATAATAAAACGCAGGATTATGAGGTAGAGATTTATAAAAATGCGAATTACAATCACAACGGTCATCCAAGCTATATAGAGGGAGCATATCTATCTTCCAATTCATCTGAGTATAAGAAATACTATGTCACCGACACGCTTCCTTATGGGAAGTATGACTATGCGCATGATTTTCTTGATATCGATATTACTTTGGCAAAGAAGTATGCCGCAGAGCTTGCGAGCGGCGACCAAAGGGCTGATTCTGAATTGAGGGGATTGGCAAATGCTCTGGCAGCGCGCGGACTGGAGTTTTTCGGTGGCTATTGGGACGGATTAGAGGAGGGCGTCACGCTTGATACAAACGAAAATTTTTTGGGTTGGGTGACGCAGCACTACTCGAACGAGCAGATTAGTTCCACCCAAGCGCAAATATATTCCTCGCTAACAGCATATGCCGAACAAATCAAAAACGGCAACAGCAATATCAACGACGTAAAAGGGAAAATATCGTTCGACGATTTGGAGCTGACGCTTGGAGAACTTGTTAAGACGCAGAGCGCGCTTAGTGATATAGTGAAGAATACAGATAATTCGTCGTTTGATGTAACCTATTTCGCATCTGCAGGGATGGCGGTATCGTCTGTCAAAAATTTTGCGGAGAATAATCTTCCGCAGGATACCGCAAAAAAAGTCAGTGCGCTCTTTGAAACGCGCGTGACGGAAGCGATCGATCGTAGATTTGATCCAAATGACAGAGATTTTAAAGCGATTCATGAAGCGATTGCACAGCGTCAAGCATCCCGTTCAAAAGGAACGCGCGACATTGCCGACGATCCTCAATTTGCAAAGGTATCAACGGAAATGACAGGATACTTTTTCACCAACGCGTATGATTTGGAGGGAGATTCGCTGAATGCAAAAACATATCGTTTATTTTCCGGCATCAGTGGGAGCAACAAGAGCGAGATTTCACAAAGCTTTGACAAGGCGCGTCAGTGGGTGGTCGGTGAGTTTGGAAAATGGTACGACGCGATGGGGCACACTTCCGAAGTCAGAGACAGAAATGCAATCGCCTTTGAAGCGGAGCTGATCAAAAATTTCGGGAAATTATTCTAGTTCTCTGAGAAACAATGTTTGTCCGGCGCAAAAGGAATTTTCCCTTTGCCGAAACAAAAAAACAGGCGCTAGCCTGTTT
>CAZQDA010000013.1:4790-41046 GCA_964592155.1 uncultured Christensenella sp. | reverse complement strand
TATGAAACGTATAGACGCTTCCGCTTTCATCAGCTTCCCACGATTCCACAATGGAAGGCTGCGGTTTTCCTGTCGCGTCAATCCTGATCGCAGGATCGTAAATCAGCGTAAGCAAATTAATCAGGTCTTCATCCTTTGCCTCCAATGGCGCAAGCGATGTAATGCCATTGGGCATCGCAATAAAAAGATCGCCGCCCTGCTGCTGTTGCGCCACAACTGGATTCTGCGCCGCTTCCGAGGTATCTGTGGCCTGCGGACTGCTCTTTACCGTAACCTCCGCTGTGCTTTCGCTGCCGCACGCCCCTAAAATAGTGATCAACGCTCCAATCAAAACAATTATAATAATTTTTTTACCCAAGTTCATATCGTTTTTTATATTCGTCATATGCTTTCGTTACCTTTTTTACATAATTCTCTGTTTCCGGATACGGGATACTCGTAAGATTCTTTCCATCGCTTGAATACTGCGCATCCTCCAGCCATGATTTCACCTTATTATGTCCTGCGTTATATGCAGCCATCATAACCGGCAGGTTGCTGTCAAACCGTTCTTTCAAAAAATTCAGATACCAACAGCCCATCTCGATATTTGTCTGTGGATCTGTAAGGTTCTGTGCATCCAGATTCTTATCGTCAAGCTTGCCCGCAATCCATTCCGCCGTTTCCGGCATCAGCTGCATAAGCCCTGTCGCCCCTGCGGAAGAAACCGCATCCGCACGAAACCCGCTCTCCGTATTGATCACCGCCGCCACAAAATAGGGATCAAGCTCATAAAGCGACGCATATTCTTCGATCAGGTCCTCATATTCCAAAGGATACTTTGATTTTTCCCACTTTTCAGACAGAGCCGTAAATCCAAAGATCCCTACCACAACCGCGATGATCACGCAAACAACAATAATGATCATTTTCTTGTTGCCGCTATTCCTGCGATAAGTTCCTCTTGCCCTCACATTTGCCATAAAAATATTCTCCCACTTGTTTTTCCAGTTCAAAAAGACTTCCATCGTTTCTAATTTCAACATCCGCATGCAAGCGTAATTCTTCCTGTTTCTTCTGGCTCTTCAGCCTGTTTTTCGCATGCTCTTCGTCAATGCCGTCCCTGCTGCGAATCCTTTGTTTTTTTCTTCCGTCTTCGGCTGTCACCAGCCATATCTCATCAACATGGTGATGGAGTCCCGCCTCAAGCAGGAGCGCGCAGTCTACCACAACCGTCCGGTTTTGTGACGCAAGGATTCTGTCTGTCATTTCCCTTAACACCAGCGGATGCAAAATATGCTCCAGCCTTTTGCGCTCTTTCTTATCCGCGAACACATATGCGCCAAGTTTGTGTCGGTCAAGCCGCCCGTCCTGTTCAAAAAAGCGTTCTCCAAATTCGCGCCTGACCTGTTCATATCCACTTTGCCCCGGCTCACAAATATCATGAGATATTTGATCGGCATCGATCACTTCCGCTCCCAGTTTTTGCAAATAAGAAGCTACGGTGCTTTTTCCCGCGCCGCTATTTCCCGTCAGGCCAATGATCCGTTTTACTTTGCTTGCGCCCATGTTTTCCCCTGTGCCACATTAACACGCAGAGGCACGCTCAGTTTCACCGCGTTTTCCATGCACTCGCGAAGCATTTCCTGTGCCTTGTGGCTTTCTTCGTCCTTTACATATAAAATCAATTCGTCGTGCACCTGTAAAATCATCTTGGCATCATAATTTTTTTCGCTCAGCTTGGCCGCGACCTTGTTCATCGCAATTTTGATGACATCCGCAGCGCTGCCCTGAATGGGCGTATTGAGCGCTGCCCGCTCACCAAAGGAACGAATGTTGTAGTTTCCTGAAGAAAGCTCCGGAATATAGCGGATACGTCCGCAAATCGTACGTACAAAGCCATCCTCATGCGCGCGTACAATAATTTCGTCCATATACTTGCGCACTCCGCCAAACTCCTCAAAATATCGCGCGATATAATCAGCCGCCTGCTTTCTTGTAATCCCCAAATTGCGCGCGAGTCCAAAATCACTGATTCCATAAACAATCCCAAAATTAACGGCTTTCGCGCTTGCGCGTTCTTGCGGCGTCACATCTTCAAGCGCTTTTCCCAACACTTCCGCCGCGGTTCTGGTATGAATATCCTGTCCTTTCATAAAAGCGTCTTTCAAATGCTTATCATCCGCAACCGACGCTAAAATCCGCAGCTCGATCTGCGAATAATCCGCCGAAACAATCTGATACCCCTCCGGCGCAATGAACGCCCCCCTGATATCATTTGCCATCGCTGATTTGATGGGAATATTCTGCAAATTCGGTTCCACACTCGATAATCTTCCCGTCGCGGTTGCAGTCTGCAAAAACGTGGTATGAATCACCCCGCTGCGAATCAGATTCCGAAGACCATCCACATAGGTTCCTTTCAGTTTGGTAAGCGTTCGATATTCCATGATTTTGGGAATAACCGGATGTTTCTTTTCCAGCTTTTCCAACACCTCCACATCTGTGGAATAACCGGTCTTTGTCTTTTTCACCACAGGGAGCCCCAGCTTTTCAAATAAAATTTCTGCAAGCTGCTTGGTGGAGCTGATATTAAACTCCCCGCCGGAAAGCTGAAATATCTGCGCTGAAAGCGATGCAATCTGCGCATCATATTTCTCCCCCAGCGCCTTTAATTCACTGTCGCTTACCTGAAATCCTTCCTTTTCCATACCATATAGCACCTTAAGCAGCGGCAGTTCAATTTCATAGAAAACCTCCGCAAGCTCATTGCGCTCTATTTCATCCTGTTGCTGCTGTGCCAAAGAAAATAAATCCGCTGCGTTTTCCTCACGCTCGGCACGCTTCATAATGCTTTGCATATCATATTTCGAATGCGACGGATTAAGCACCCATGCTCCCAGCATAACATCATAAAACTCATGGAAATAGTCCTCTCCCCATTCGTGCATCAGCTTTTTGACATCATGGGCAATCACCTTTTTCTCCTGCATAAAAGGCTTGAGCGCCTTTAAAACATCGCCCAGATCATAGCCCTCGTCAAGCAGCGTAAGCTTTAGCGGAATCACATACTCCGTTTCTCCGTCGATTGCAATTCTGACACCGTCCTTCAAAAGCAGTGCAAATTCATAAACGTCGTCAAACAGGCTGAGTTCCTGCGGCGAAATCTTCTTTTCCTCTGTCTTTTTCTTTTCCTCCTGCTGCACGTCAAAGCGCTTCAGGAAAGACTTGAATCCATATTTTTCACTCATCATACGCATTCCGTCAAGATCAAACCCTGAAAACGCAAACGAGTCCACCTCTTTCTCAAGAGGCATTTCCACTTCAATCGTGGCCAAATCTTTGGACATAAAAGCGGACTCTTTGCCCCCCTCAAGTTTTTCGTGCAGCTTATTTTTGGGCATCTCGTCAATATGATCATATAGATTCTCAATCGTATGATATTCATGCAGCAGCTTAAGGGCCGTCTTTTCGCCCACACCCGCAATGCCCGGAATATTATCTGAAGCGTCTCCCATCAGCGCTTTTAAATCAGGAATCTGCGCCGGGGTGAGCCCCATCTCTTCCATCAGGGCTTCTTTAGTCATCAGCTTGGTTTCCGTAACGCCTTTTTTGGTCAGCACCACAGTTACATGCCCGTCAATCAATTGCAGTTGATCTTTATCCGCCGTAAAAATATAGGTTTGCATTTTTTGTTTTTCCGCCTGCATGGAGAGCGCGCCAATAATATCGTCCGCCTCATATCCCGCCTGCTCGGTATAACGGATGCCGATTTGCTTAAGCGCGTCCTGCAGCATGGGAATCTGCTCTAATAACTCCTCCGGTGTTTTCCGTCTCCCCGCTTTATATTCGGCATATTTTTCATGCCGGAATGTTTTCTCTTTGCGGTCAAACGCAACTGCAACATGCGTCGGCTGATATTCGTCTATCATGCGAAACAGCATGGTAAAAAAACCGTACATCGCGTTTGTCGGCCTTCCCTCTTTGTCCTGCATGGTTGTGGGCAACGCCCAATATGCTCTAAAAACAAGGCTGTTTCCGTCTATCGCCAACAGCTTTTGTGCCATAAAAACCTCCCGCCGCGGCCTGGCTGATTCGAATGCACAACTCCCTGCAACTTCGCCCGACCGTTAATGATTTATTTTACCATGTTATTCGCTTGAAATCAAATAAACCGCCCCTTGCAAACCCTTTGTTTCCGGGCACGTTTATGAAAATTTTTTGAATATTAAAATAAGAAGAGCCGCATGCGCAGCCCCAGTAAATGGTCTTTTTATCATTCATGAAATCAACATCGCAAACAGCACTGTCAGTACACCGGATATTCCAATGGCAAGGCCGCTCATCGCTCCTTCCACTTCTCCTATCTCCAGCGCCTTTGCGGTTCCTAACGCATGGCTGGAGGTCCCAATGGCAACGCCTGCCGCAATGGAGTTATTGATGCGCAGAGCCTTAATCATCACCGGCGCGAGAATCGCGCCGATAATCCCTGTGATAATCACAGCAGCCACAGTGATCGACGGTTCCCCGCCCAACCGCACAGAAATATCCATGGCAATCGGCGTAGTAACCGATTTGGGAACAAGGGACTGGAGCACCACCCTGTCTACACCAAACAGCTTGCATAGTCCGTATACGCTTGCCATGGAGGCAAAAGAACCTGCCGCCGCGCCAATCACAATCGGCAGGAAATTGCGCTTCAGCAGCCATAGCTGCCTGTAGATCGATAAGGCGAGCGCCGCAGTCGCCGGAATCAAAAAGAATCCGATCAGGTCTCCGCCCTTGTTAAAATCCTCCAACGGTATTCCGAAAACAGATAAAACGACAATTACCAAAGCCATTGAAATCAAGAGTGGATTTGCGATGGGCGACTTCGTTTTTTGGTTGATCCACCAGCCTACCGCATAAGTGCCGATGCACAATAGAATACCAAAAAACGGCGAGGAGACAAATTCATTCATGTTCATGCCTCTCCTTTCCCTTTTTCTGAAGGGCCATCACCGCTTTGACCGTATAGACTGTGACCAAAAATGTGATAATCGTTGTAATAAAGCAAATCGCCAGAAAAGGAGCCAGATAGTTTTTGAGCAAATCAAATTGCTCCATAATGGCAACTCCGGCTGGAATAAAAAAGAACGCCATATTTTTCAATAAAAAATCACCAAACTTTTCAATCTGCCTTGGTTTAATCCACTTCAGAAGCAAGAGCAGAAACAGTAAAACCATGCTGAGCACGCTTGCCGGGAGCGGAACCACTTTTGAAAGCAGCTCTCCCACAAAACACACAGACAGTATGATGCCCACTTGAACTATTGTTTTCATTTTCGTCCTTTCCATTTTCAAAAAATAGGATACATACGGATTATAAACCTGATTCTCTTCCATAACAACCTTTGCACGAAAAAAAGGCGCTCCCGCGCATCAGGAACGCCTTTGCTTTTTTCGCTTTTATAGCTGCAACATTCTTTTTACAGCCTGCTTGTCATCCCCCGCCACGATATAGTATCCCGCCCGCGTGGAACTGTCGGTTGCTTTTGACAAGTTTTCCTTGCGGATTGGACTTTTCTCACAGATCAGCCCTTTCAAATCCGCTTCAAGTCGTTCTTCGGTCAAAATATCTTCCTGCGTAAACAAAAAACGGATGACGGCAAATGTGCTGTGTGCCCCTCGCTCTATCGTAAGCTTTTTTCCCTGTGCGGCCTCAATTACCATGCGCAGGAAATCATACCCTGTCGAAAGACGTACCAGATGAGAGCCAATGCAATCTCCCCCCATACGCGCGCCAATCTCGATGATCGTCGGCTCCCCTTCTCCGGAAAGCCGAAATTCCGCGTGAGACGCTCCAGTCGTTACTTTAAGCGCGTCAAGCGCAGAAAACACCGCTGTTTTTATCGCGTCCTGCCACTGCTCCGGAATATCGGAAGGCTGCATATGCCCTGTCTCGATAAAACGGGGCGCTCCGGTCGTATATTTTTTGGTAAACGCCAAAAAATGATGATTTCCATTCTGTGAAATACATTCACAGCTATACTCCGGCCCGTCGATGAATTCTTCTGCAATCGCCATTTTTTCAAACGAATGTTCTATCGCCTTTCGGGCAGCCTTTTTTGCCTGCTCCTGCGAATGTACTTTTGCAATTCCCCTGCTGCCCGAACGGTCAACCGGCTTTATGATCAGCGGATATGTAAGGCTGCTCAGCGATTCCAGTTCTTCTTCATTACTGATGCGATAAAAGCCGGGCGTCTTAATTCCCGCCTCCTGGAATGCTTTTCGCATCTCATATTTGTTGGTAGAACAACGAATACACTGTTCGCTGTTGCAAGGCAGGCCCAGCGCCTGCGCAACATATCCCACAGTCACAGTTGCAAGGTCGGAAGCAATTGTGGTAACAGCATCCGGCTTTATCTTTCTGCACACCTCCAGAATCTTTTCTTTTTCTGTGATGCTGACCGGATAAAAGTAATCCGCCGTTTTTTCTCCAATATCGCCGCTTTCCCACGCAAATACATGCGCTTCAAACCCCAGCTCCTTCGCTCTGACGATCAATGGATTTTGAAATTCACCCGCGCCGATAATGACTATTTTTTTCACGCTTCATCCTCTTTATGCCTGTAATATTCATGGATGGTAGAAACCACATAATCAAGATCGTTCTTGCTGAGCCCGTAATACATAGGCAGGCGGAGCAACCGTTCGCTTTCCTTTGTGGTATACCGGTCTTCCCCATAAAACCGCCCGAACCGCTCTCCCGCCGGAGACGTGTGCAGCGGAATATAGTGGAATGCCGTTTCGATATATTTGCTTTTCAAAAAAGACATAAGCTCTGTCCGTTCTTCCAAATCCTTTGTCTTAATATAGAACATATGGGCGTTGTGCCCGCACTCGCCCGGAATCACCGGCAACTCTAAAATCCCTTGCTTTGCCAAATTCGATAGCCCATTATAATAACGGTTCCAGCTTTGCATACGGTCTTCGAAAATTTCATCCGCAATTTTGAGCTGCCCCAGAAGATAGGCCGCGTTTATGTCGCTCGGCAAGTAAGAAGAACCGCAATCCACCCACGTATATTTATCGATCTGCCCACGGAAAAACTTGCTCCTGTTTGTTCCCTTTTCCCTGATAATCTCCGCGCGCTCCGTATACTTTGACCCGTGGAACAGGATCGCTCCGCCTTCTCCCATACTATAATTTTTTGTTTCATGAAAGCTGAGGCAGCCAAAATCACCCAGCGTACCCAACGGCTTTCCGTGATAGGTTGATTTGATCCCCTGCGCAGCGTCTTCAATAACTTTTAAGCCATGCCTTTGGGCGATTTCCAATATGACATCCATTTCGCAGGATACCCCTGCATAGTGCACGGGTACAATTGCCTTTGTTTTTGGAGTCACCGCTTCTTCAATTAGTTTTTCATCGATATTCATCGTATCGGGCCGTATGTCCACAAAAACAATTTTTGCTCCCCGCAGCACAAAAGCGTCTGCTGTGGACACAAACGTATACGCAGGCATAATAATTTCATCGCCTGCCTGTATTTCGCATAAAAGCGCCGCCATCTCGAGTGCATGAGTACAAGACGTCGTTAAAAACACATTTGAAATGCTACAATTCAGCTTTAGCCACTGGCTGCATTTTTGCGTGAATTCCCCATCCCCGCAGATTTGGTGCTTCTCCACCGCCCGCTGTACATATTTCAGGCTTTTAGGCCCGCAGGGCGGGATGTTAAAATTAATCATATAATCTCCTATCTCTCCGGTATCAATTTAAAGCGGCATATGCGGCAAATAGGTCTGCACGTAGGTTCCTGCAAAAGCCCATACCGTAAGCAATACAAGTACGCCGCATAAACAAATTGCCGCTGTTTTTCTGATTTGTTTTTTTCTGATCAACTTTTTTGCAAGCGTTTCCAGCCCAAGCACCACAAACACCATGAACGGAATCAGCATCGATAAAACATATCTGCCCTGCGGCTGAAAATCGCTGGCATAAGAATAATACATGCTCAGAATAACCGGAATTATCATTGTAAACAACATGCAAATTCCAAGCAACCACTTCTTGCCACTTCTTTTTTCTTTCTTATTTTTTATAAAACCAACAAACCGGATCAGCATGCCAATAAAGCCTGCCAAAAACAGAGCCGCATACGCGGCATAAATCCAAATCGGCAGGAAAATATCCATCGATCCAAACAAGCCGACGGCACTGCAAAACGTGAGCGCCAGCCAGTTCATGCTTATGAGCATGCTGACGAGCGATATCCCCTGATCCGCAACCGTCTGATAGTGTGACGGCTTTAAGTCGTCAATCGCATAAAGCTCTTTGTAATGCTCTGAAATATTGAGCCCCAGAAAATCTCCGTCATAGATGATGTAGCTGCGAATAAACCACCATGCGGCAATCGCCAGAAAAAGCGCCGCAATCAGGTACACCTTTTTTCGAAATGCGCGATGGCTCCATTTTTCACGGTCAATCATGATTGCAGAAACAAAAAACAAAACGACACTCATGAGAAGCCATCCATACGCATTATAGTAAGACATTGCGCACAGTCCCATACCGATCCCAAGCATAATGCAGCTTTTGACCGGCCAATTTTCCTGCAACCCAATCACCCACGCATAAAAAATGATCGAGCTTGAAAAAATCGCAAAGCAATCGTTATTGATATAGGCCCCCAAAAACATAAACTGTGGAAGAAGTGCGACCAAAATGACAAAAACCCATCGCATCATCCCCTGAAAAAGGCGTTCCGAAATTTTTATCGCAAACCAGGAGGTAGCCGTTGCGCTTAAAATACTCACCATTCTCGCTGCCATCAACAGAGAAAAACCATCGGTGGTAAATAAACTTGCAATCTTCATAAAGCCTGCGCCAATAATTTGTGGCAAAATCGGCGTAAATCCATAGGAAATCCCCCACATAGAATCCCTGATTGCAGGATCCGCACCGTGAGGCAGATACCCATTCTCATAAATGAAATTCGGTATCTGGAAACGCATCCCTTCGTCAGGCGCCACATAGGGAGGCAGCAACCTGCTCCACGCATAATAGCAAAAAAACAAAATAAGAATCAATAAAATATGTTCCTGACGGATCCATTCCCAAGCCGATCTTTTTTTTAACTTTTTTTCAGTTATCATTCTTTTTGACCTTCTCAACAACAAATACAGGTCTTTTTCGCGCGGCGTCAAACGCGCGCCACAAATATCCGCCCAGAACCCCCGCAGCTATCATAAGCAAACCGAACAATAAAAAAAGCACGAGAAGCAGCACCGCAAAACGATCCGGCGCCACGCCCGTAACCCCACCTGTTATCAGTATACAAATCAACCAGATGGCGGATACACAAAAGGAAATCCCGCCAATTGCTGAAATCACCTTAATTGGAACACTGGAAAAACCATAAAGGGAATCCATGACCAACTTTATTTTTTTGGAAAAAGTCCACATTGATTTTCCGGCGGTGCGTTTCATCCTTGTGTAGGGCACCTGCGCCGTCCGAAACCCGCTCCATAAAATCTGCTCGGTCAGCGGCGAATTCAGTTCGTCCATCGTGAGAAGCACATCGATCACCTTGCGGTCAATCAAAAAACTATCGAAGCCTCCCTTTGGCATGTTTTCAAATGCAATTTTGCGCATCATGTGGGCATATTGATTCCCAAGAAAGGTCTGCAAACCTGATTCATCCCGCGCTTCGCGCACCGCGAGAACCACATCGTTACCTTCCTCATACTTGCTGAGCATCTCCAAAATGAGCTCTGCAGGCTCCTGTGAATCGGCGGACTTTTTCACAGCACAATCTCCGCTGCACGCGTTTATACCCGCAAGCAACGCTGCGTGCTCTCCAAAATTTCGAGATAATTTTACCAGAGTGACGCTTGCGTCCTGAGCGGCAATTTCTTCCATCAGCAAATAAGAGCCGTCTCCCGACCCGTCGTCCACCATAATGATTTCATATTCATAGCCTCTGGCAAGCAAATGTACCAAGACTTTTTCACTCAATTGGGCGTACATTTCCCTCAAATTCTCTTCGTTGTAATAAACAGGTACGACAATTGATAGTTTTTTCATACACTAAGGCTCCTTTGTTCCCGCTTTTCAACCTTCAGAACGTTGCGCCTTTCCTCCTTAACCTCTGCGATAAACCGCGCTCTGGCTTTGGTTATCTATCGCTTTCATACTGTAAAATTTGTAAAGCAACCGTTTCATTTCCAAACAACTATCCACTCTACCACAGTATGAGTAAACATACAAATTTATTCTATCGCATTTGCGTTTAAAAAAGGCAAATTTTGCATCTTTTTAATAAAAAATTAATAATCGGCAGACATTCTGCGTTTTTGTAGAAACATTGACTTTTTCCCAAAATTTCTTTATTGTTATAAAGAAAAGCGCTTTATGGCTTTCACTATAAATAAATTAATATGAAATTGTATCTGAATTGTATCCGGGTGCATTAATCAATAAAGTTTATGGAGGTTTTTAAAATGGCTGAAATTTGGACAATGGGCGAAATACTCGTTGAGGTAATGCGTCCCAAAATCGATCAAAATTTTTATGACCCCACAGAATTTCTGGGGCCTTATCCAAGTGGCGCGCCCGCAATTTTTATTGATACCGCGGCGCGTCTCGGACATCCGTCCGGGATGATCAGCACCGCAGGGCCTGATGATTTCGGCAGATGCATTATCGATCGTCTTCGCTCCCATGGGGTGAACTGCGATCTCGTGCAGATTGACGATGAACTTTCTACGGCAGTCGCATTTAACACCAACTTTAGCGATGGCGGAAGACAGTTTATCTTTCACCTTGGTCCGGTCACAAAAACAAAAGCACCGGCTTGTATTCCGGAAGAGGCGCCCAAGTTTTTTCATCTGATGGGAACCGCCGTTAGCTATGACGATTCTTTCACAAAAGAGATTCTAAAAACGATCGACCTTTTCCTTGCCGCTGGAGCCAAGTTGTCGCTTGATCCAAACATTCGTCCTGAAATGCTGCGCAGCCGTGCCGCTTCGTCTGTTTTAAAGCCGATCATTGATAACTGTTCCATTCTCTTCCCCGGCGAGGAAGAGTTGCAGATCATCGCGCAGGAAGAGAACCTGGAAAAAGCGGTCAAAAAAATGTTTGAAAATGAGAAGCTGGAAATTCTTGCACTAAAGCGCGGTTCACGCGGCTGCACCGTTTATTCGCGCAACGATTCTTTTGATTTTGGCGTGTACAAAATCGAACCTGTCGATCCAACCGGCGCGGGTGATTCCTTTGACGCGGGATTCCTGTGTGCTCTGCTTGAAAACCGTCCGCTTCTGGAATGCGCGCAGGTCGCTTCTGCGGCGGCGGCGCTCAACACATGCGCGTTCGGCCCGATGGAGGGAAATATCTCGAGTGAAACAGTGCGTGAAATGATGCGCACAAATCCTGTGACTGAGCCAAAGCACTAAAGCCCCCTATCTGGGCGGGCTTACACCGCTAACTTTAAGAAAGAGAGATTAAGTATGCCTTTAGTAACATCTAGAGAATTAATGCTGGACGCGATGAAAAACGGCTATGCCGTAGGCGCGTTCAATGTAGAAAATATGGAAATGGGTCAGGCAATTGTCGCGGCAGCGGAGGCGCTCAAAGCCCCCGTCATCCTGCAAACCACTCCGTCCACCGTGCGTTACGCCAGCCTGGAGATGTTCCGCGCTATCGTGGGTACGCTTGCCGAAAAAGCCTCAGTACCCGTTGTGATGCACCTTGATCATGGCGACAGTTATGATCTTGCAGTAGCGGCGCTTGAAGCTGGTTATACGTCTGTGATGATCGACGGTTCCCATGACAGCTTTGAAGAAAATATTTCCGTCACCAAGCGGGTCATGGAAAAAGCACAGCTTAAGAACATTCCGGTGGAGGCAGAGCTTGGCAAGGTTGGCGGAAAAGAAGACGACCTTGACGGCGGAAGCGGCGGATACACCGATCCCCTTGAAGCAAAAGAATTTGCGCAGCGCACAGGAGTCTCCTCCCTTGCAATCGCCATCGGCACGGCGCACGGAATTTATTCGGGAACGCCTGTTTTGGATGTTGACCGTTTGCGCGAAATCAAAAAGGTAGTGGATATTCCGCTCGTGCTGCACGGCGCTTCCGGCCTGCTTGATAAAGATATCATCGAGTGCGTCAAATCCGGCATTTGCAAAGTCAACTTCGCAACAGAACTGCGTATTGCTTACAGCAACGGCGTCAAACAGGTAATCAACGATACGCCCGATGTATTCGATCCAAAGAAATACGGTAAGGTTGGCCGCGAATACGTCATCGAAGCAGTAAAAGCGCGTATGCTCGTATGCGGCTGCGACGGCAAAGCATAATATTTATATTTCAAGATATCAAAAAAACCGCCTATTTTTGGCGGTTTTTTTCATTTCCTGATAAAACGGTTGATCCCTGCCTTGCGTGCCTGAGAATGTTGAAAACGTTTTTTTATCACATAACCCTTTCCATCTTTTTTAAAGTAGGTTCCCGTCTGTTTAAACCAAAATGAAATTTCATTTCCCACGCACTGTCGCTGAATTTCCAGAATCCAGTCATATTCACAGGTGCGCGCATGATAGCCCGACTCGCCGCCCGCCACGACCAGCTCCACTTTTTCATCTAAATAAGGCTGTAAGTCGATCCGCTCCAAAATCGGCTCGCAAATGATCACCCTGTGCCTGATTGGCGCCTCCAAAAAAAGAGGCAGCCTATAGTCCGCCCTATCTTGATTTTCCACCGTGCATCCAATTTTCACATTCGAATATCCCATGCCCCAATCGTCCGGCAGGTTGACATAAAAACGGTGAATCCGCTTTGTTATAATCAAAAAAGAAAGGTCCTGCCGCTCCCTGATCATCTCCCACGCCTGTTTTCTCCACACATCCGCCTCTTCCAGAAAAAAATCAGAGGTACCGCAGGTAAATACGTCGCCCTTTTGCTGCAAACGAAAACTTCCGTCTCTTTTCTTTTTCAACGGTAAATCAAACGACTGCGTCTTCACGACCTCGTCCGGATTTTTTCCAACTGAAACATCCCGTCTGTGCATATAACAATTTTTGCATCCCGGGCTTATCTTATGGCATCCATGCCACGGGTTCCATGCGTCCATCAAGGCTTTATTCCTCACCTGTTTTTCTTATATCATAGCATGGAGCAAAACCGTTTGCGGTTTGCGCCGGATATTTTTTTACATTTCCTGCCCGCGCATTCGCTGCTCTGCCTGATCAAGGGAAGCATATCCGTATTCTCTTGACATATTCGAAAGAATTTCCAGATTCAGATTTCTGTTTTGCTCCAACAGCTCCAGAATATACTTCTCATATAACTCCAAAGTATTCATGGAATACGTGCAAAGCTCCCCCCGCAAATAAGTCTCAAACGAAGTCTCATAAAGCGTATCTTCGCTGGAATAGACGGATCTTCCCGCCCCCGCAAGCGCCGGATATTCCTCTGCCGCCTCTTCCTGCCAGGCAAGCTGAATGTCTACGATTCGCCTGACCATCTTTTTCTTTTGATCAGAAATTACCGGCAAATTTTCCCTCAGCGCTTCAAATTCTTCCGGCACGGTAAATTCCATCATATACGCATATTTCTCGCTTAATAGATTATGTCCCTTATTTTGGGCTGTTTTGAGGTCACTTAAATAGCTTTCCCTCATTTCCCCATTCCATGCTTCCAATTGGCTTTTGCGCATGATGTAAAATGTCTCGTAATCATCCTGACAGGAGGCCCTGCCCGCCGATCCCTTAACCGCGTCAAACATATCCCATTCACAAAGGATAACTTCCTGAATCACCGACTCCATGCCAATCCCCTCTCATTCCGCCATCAAATGCAACTCTTTCAGATTCTCGTCCCGTATTTTTCCCGCAACGCTTTCTGCCTGCGGAATCAAAAAATCATCTTCACAGTCAGATAATCCCTGCTTTTTCAGCTCTGTTATGATTTCTTTACAAACCGTCTCAATTTCATCTTCCTTATTGCCTGTACTACACAGACTGTCTAATAGGCCATATACAGCCTGCAGCACATCCAGATTTTTCATGCCGTGATGCGCCCACTTATAGTAAGGCATATATTTTTTATTCAATAGGTAAACTGCCGAGCAGGCAGCCCGCATAAATTCCGCAAGCGCATATTGCGCCGCCACCATTTCGTTTCTTTTTCTGCTCCGCCCATAATTATATTGTCCCGCCTGCGCCATAACGGCAAGCCGCACGCTCAGCTTTTTCAGGCGGACATCCTCCGGATAATACGTCAGCAAAGCCTCCCTGCGCTGCGTAAAGACTCCCAAATCATCCCGGAACACTTGCCCGTTTGTGGCGGTTGCCAGAAACTCCTCCGGAATCCGCCGCCATTGTGCAATGGTCTGCGGCGCTTCCCTGAGCCCTGTAAACTGATAGTAATAATCGGAAATCCGCTGAGCTCCTATCCTGCCGCCCGCATACTTGCCATCTTTTCTGGGCGCGTAACCCTCAAAAAAACCTGCAAGATTGCGATATTCTTCTTCCAACTGTTTGCCTGCCTTTTCATAGTCTTCGTCACAAAGCCACATGCAAAAGCACGGCCCCCAGTCGTGATCCCGTGAATATTCATCGTCAAAGCCAAAACATTCCGATCCCTCGCCCGCCAGTCCGCATGCGATTCTTTCTTCAAGCTCCGGAAACTTTTCACGAATCATCGGCTTTCCGCATTGCTCGTAATAACGATACGCAAGCTCAAGTCCTTTCATTTTCACCCGTCTCCATCTTTTGCTTCAGTTCCGCAATTTCCATTTCCGCGCGCATTGCCGTTTCATGGTCTTTTCCATAAATGCGCGCGTATACGCTTTGCGCCTCCGTCAAATACGGCAGGGCTTTTTCGTATTCGCCCATCGTTTCATATACTTTTTTTAAATTCTCGCACGCAATCGCATATTCCACATTTTTGTGAAAAAACGCCTGCACTTTTTCCAGTGCTTCCAAAAACTTCTGCGCTGCCGCTTCATAGTTTTCTTCCCTGTATTCAAGGGTTGCGGCAGTGTTCAGCAAAGCCGGATAATGAAAACTATTTTCCGGCATCTTGGCAAACGCCCTTTGCAGCATTTCCCGCGCTTTCGTGTTATCACCTGTCTTCATCATCAAAACAGCCAGATTGGAATGGCCTGTCGCAATCTCTTCGCCGCTTTCAGGCACCTTTTCGAGCACTGCAAGCGCTTGCTTCAGCGCGTCGATTGCTTTCTCATTTTCCTGCATATTTTGATACAACAGCGACAAATTATTCAAAACGCTCGCGTATTCGTAGTTCTCTGTTCCAATCGTATCCTCATATACCTGCTTTGCGTCCAAAAACAACCTCAACGCAGTCTTGTAATCTCCCTTCATCCGGTAGGCTCCCGCCATGTTGTTTGTGTTGGTTGCATATTCCGGCGTATTTTTGCCGATGAACTCCAAAATCATGTCTTCCGCAGAACGGAACGCATCAATGGATGCGTCATATTTGCTCGCCCCGCGGTAAAACGCTCCCAGCTCGCTCATGCACGCCAAATAGGTCTCATTGAATTTGCCGCAGCAGGGACAAAACGCACTTGCGTTACTCAGCAGAAACCGTTCCACCTTTTCCTGATCTCCCTGCGCATATCGTTCATCCAGTTCCTGATAAAATTCTTTTAACATATTCCACTCCTCACGAAATAATTCCCAGCGCCAGCTTCCAACATAAAATCCGCAGCACAGACTCATCAATCCGCTCTTCTTTCAGCGTTCCATCCTTCACCGCCTGGAGCACAGCGTCCACCTGTTCTTCATACTCTGTGCTGATCAGCAGATCATTCCCCGCCGATATTGCCTTGACTGCCGCATCTGCAGTGCCGTACTCTTCCCTGATCGCGTCCATATACAAATCGTCCGTCATAATAACGCCCTCAAATCCAAGCTCTTCCCTTAAAATGGAATGTGCTTTGGGCGATAGCGACGCGGGCAGATCCGCGTCCATGGATTCCACAATATTGTGGCATACAAGCACGCTCTCTGCACCCGCCTCAATCCCTGCCATAAACGGCAGAAAATCACTCGCGACAAAGCTGTCATAAGACCTTGTGTCGCGTGCAATTCCCGTGTGCGTATCCGTATTGGAGCCGTATCCCGGAAAATGCTTGAGCGTACAGCCGGTTCCATCCTCTTTCATTTGCGTTACGACCGTCTGAACATACTGCGATGTTTGCTGTGCGTCTCCGCCAAATGCCCTTGGATAGATAAAATCATCCGGATCGGTTGAAACGTCGCACACCGGAGCCAGATTCACATTGATTCCCAGTTTTTTAAGCAAGGCGTCCTTTTCCGCCGTATCGCTCCTGATTAAATCAAAGCCGCCGTCGTTATAAAGCGCCTGCGGGGAACGGAACGGTTCTTCGCGAAACGCTTCATACCTGCTGATCCTTTTTACGGTTCCCCCCTCTTCATCCACGCCTATGAGCATGGCGATCTTGGATGCCTCCTGATAGCTTTCAACATCGCCGCGCACATCCTCCGGAGTTTTCCCCTTAAAATCCCTGTCAAACAGAATGTATCCTCCAAACTGATATTCCTCTGCCTGCTCGCGTGCATCCTGCGGACAGCGCACGATAAACATCTGTCCTGCTTTTTCTTCTGTTGTCATGCCGCTCAAGATTTCCTGCGCCCTTTCCCTGTGCGAAGCAAACCCAAGCGCGGACGCAGGCCTAATCAGCGTTACGGTCTGCGCCTGCATGACGCCGTCCCGCTCTACATAAACCACCTGCACAGTCGCGCCGATTGCAAGGCCTGAATCGCCAAGCTCCATCTGCGCTCCATCCGTCTGGAAAGAGTCAGTCTTCCCATCTTCTGTCTCAAGCACCAGAGACGACATAGAAGCATCCCACACCGTTCCGCTCGCTGTTTTCGTCTCAGCCTTTGGCGGCGCAGTGCTTTGCTCCGGTAAAGCGGAGGCCTGCTCCTGCGTTGTGGATATGATCGTGGGGCTGGCGGAAATCGGTTGTGCAGCACACGCCGTCACTAAACACACACATCCCAACAGCCATGCAATCATTGCTTTTTTGGTCATATTTCTTCTCCAGTTTTTTACAGCAGTTTCACTCCATGCTGGTTTTTCCACATTTTCTTGCCTATGGCTTCCATACCAAAAGCTTATCACCAGCCTGTTGATACATTGCGATCATCATTTCCCTTTGTTTTAGTATACCACATTTTAATATAGGACGACAAAAAAGCCGCATATCATTTCGAAGAGATAAACTTCTTGATTTCTAAATGAGATTGATTTATGCTGTGCATATGAACTCTCAAATGATTCGTCCTTTTAATCCGGCGACGGCGATCCTCGGCTTTCTTTGCGTGGTGTTTGTTGGTGCATTGATCGCCGCGATCCGCAACATGATACTGGGAACCGACATCCTTCGCTCCATATTGGCGGCTGTATGCGCGGCGATCGTCCTGCTTTGGTTTTTGCGGGAAATTTTAACGCCATGCGTTATTTTGGACAGCGAGAATGTGCGTATTCGCCGTTTTTTTTATGTGAAATCGACCCGCAGGCGCGTTGTCACAGATACCATTGAATTGAAAAGCCTTTGCAAATGCCGCTATCCGAAGGAATGCGACCTGCCTTATTGCGAGCTGCAAAAAACAGGACATATCGGCATTTATGTCCCGTTCGAGATCCTGTTTGTGATGAAAGATGGACGGCGCATTCCATGGAACATCAAATTATACAGCAAAAAAAAGGTACGTCGTATTCTTTCCTATATTGAAAAACAGACGGGCATCGCGTGTTCAACGCTCGTCAATCTTCCGCGCATGGATCAATTGTAAACACTTTCTTATACAACATCGTCCTCTATAAATTCAATGCCCATAGAAAGCCCAAAGTGTTATGCAAGCCCGCAGTTGCATATTGCATGAATTTTTGAATGATCTTTGAAGCAGGGCAAATTACCCTGCTTCAGAGATCGCATTTTTCTTCCTGTTTTTCCGCCTCCTGCTACACAATCAATCAGCGGTATTTCTCCGCGGCTTCAAACAGGCTGATCACGTTGTCCACCGGCGTATCTGCCTGAATATTATGCCCCGGTCCGAATACGAACCCACTTTTTCCCATTGCGTCCATGAGTCTTTCGGTTTCGGCGAAAATTTCTTCGCGCGAGCCAAACGGCAAAACCTGCTGTTCATCAAAGCCTCCCCAGAAAACAGCTTTGTCGCCATACGTCTTTTTGAGTTCAAACGGATCCATGCCCGTCGCCCTTGTCTGCATGGGATTGATGATATCCACGCCCGAATCGATCAATTCTCCTACGATGGGAAAAATTGCGCCGCAACTATGTATCATAATTTTAATGTCCGCCTGCTCATGGATAAATTTGAATATTTTTTCATGGTAAGGCTTCACAATCTTACGGTAAACCTCCGGCGAAATCTGCAGCCTGTCCTGCATGCCAAGGTCGTCCGCATACCCCACCGCACAAGCGTATCCGCCCACCTGCTCCAGATAATTTTTAAACCATCTTTTTTGCAGGTCGAGCAACTTTTCATAAAGCTCATATACAAAATCTTCGTTGATCAGAAGGTCACACGCAAAATTTTCATATCCTCTTAATTTCTGCCCTGTCTCATAAAATCCCGGAATTCCAAAATCCGCAAAGATCGCATAATCCGTGTTTTCGTATAAATCCCTTGCCCGTTCCCTGAGCCCCTCATACATGCGCGGATCATCCGGATCGGGCATCTGCATCCCCGCAGGCGAATCCACATCGGCAAGCGGACTCTTCACCACATCAAAATATTCATGCGGTTCCGCTTTTTTGTGACCGATTCCAAATCCGTTCTCATAATATCCGTTTATAATATCAGGCTTCACCACGTTTAAGCCGATCCTGACTACATCCGAATGGAAAATTTCCACCAGCTTGCGGTCCACCCCCGCGGTTCCCATCGAATAGTCAATATTCTCCTCTTCGCCTTCAATTCCAAATTTTTCACGCAACTTTTTATGCAGGTTCAGATCGACGCTCGTCACCACCGTTCCGCCAAAATCAACCGGAACTTTATCCGCCTCCTGCAGGTTGATGCTGCGCATCACTCTTTCTCTCGAATTCATTTCGCTCGTTTTCCTTCCTTATCCTTTTAATAATCAACTGTGACCGCTTTTTGCTCCTCCTGCGCTCTGAGCGCAGCGGTCAGCATCGCATGGGACTTCCGCGTTTCCTCCGGCGTAAAGCAGCCAAATTTCACTTTCTGCCCCATAAGCTCCTTCATATAAGTCGCCCACATCTGCAAAATCACATCAGAAAATCCGACTTCAAAAATTCCGCCCGTAATGGTGGGGTTCATCGGCTTGTTCCCTACCACAACCCTGTTCCATACCTGCTCTTTTCCCCACGAAGCCGTATATTGCAGCGCGTTTGGATCGTTTGTGGTAAACCGTGCGGATAAATCCATTCCATAAATTTCGATAAACACATCATTTGTGCTTCCCGGAGCCATGCGCTTCATTTCATAAAGGATCGGGAAATGATGTTCTCCATCCTTTGCATCGCATAATAGCGTCGCATTGTCCCATGTTTCGCAGGGCACGGTTCCTCCCTTTCCATCGCAGCGCTCGGTCACAAGATTGCTCAGGTAAGCGTATACCGTTTGCGGATTCCATCCAAAGCGGAAAGGCACATGCTGTACATGGATACCAAGATCGCCCATGCAGCCATATTCGCCGTTGATTTTTTTGATCCGTTTCCAGTTGATCGGCTTATTTAAGTCCATATCGCTGCTGTGGTACATGCAGGAACGCACCTCCATGATCCTGCCGAATCTCCCTTCTTTGAGCCAATCGATCAAAATCTGATAGGCCGGATAATAGGGAAATTCGCTTGCACAGCGCGCAAACACTTCCGGATTTTTTTCAAGACATTTTAAAATTGCCGCATTTTGCGCCTGATCCATCCCAAACGGTTTTTCTCCCATCAGATGCTTTTTTGCATTGATAACGGCGCAATAAACCTCTTCATGCATCACATGCGGCACCGCTACATAAACCGCCTCCACTTCATCACACGCCAAAAGCTCTTTATAATCCGAATACACATATTTAATGGATGGCACATGGCTATAAAACCATTCCCGCGCGCCTTCGTTTACGTCGCACACAGCGACAATTTCCGGCTGGTCTATTTCCTCGGTCAAATGCATCCAGCGCGCGCTTGCGCTTGCAAATTCACGCCCCATCAGTCCGCAGCCTATCATACCAAATTTCACCTTTTTCAATTCATTTCGCCTCACTATCTGTTTTTTATACGCTTACGCCTTCCTGTATTCTTTCAGCCCCTGATAGAGCAGATCGTATTGTTCCATTTGTCTCGCATATTGTTTTCTTTGCCCTTCGTCCGGAAAAAAGCTCTTTTCCACCCTCACCATACTTTGCTTTGCAGCTTCAAAATCCTGATAAACGCCGGTTCCGGTTCCTGCAACCACAGCCGCACCCTGACAAACCGCCTCACTGGTGCTGAGCTTATGAAGTATTTTCCCGCTGAGCGACGCGCGCAGTTGCACTGTGAAGTCAGATTTCGATCCACCGCCGCTTAAGTTGCATTCTTCAAAACGAAGGCCGATTTTTTCAAGCGCTGCCACATTTTGCGCCATTTCACAGGCAATCCCTTCATAGACCGCTTTATATAGATGATATCTTGTGGCCTGCGGCGTAATGCCGCCAAGCGCCCCTGTTGCCCTCACATCCCAGTGCGGGTTGCATGACCCAATGAGGTGCGGCGTGAACGAAATCCCTGTGGGCTGAGAAATTTCCAAAACCTTGGCTTGCAGCCGTTCATAAACAGAAATTCCGTCCCTTTCGGCCTCCAGCCGGTCAAGGCCATAAAACTCATCCACCAGCCAGCGCACCGCAATACCCGCAGGATAAAATGCCAGCGTAACATATTTATCCGGCACCACATGGCAGGAATTGTTCAGACTGTACGCAAGCGCTTGCCTGCTGTTGTGGATTTCATCCCCCACGCATACGATGCACTCATAAGTGCCCGCAGAAATTCCCGCGCCTTGCCCGACGATTCCTTCTCCCAACGCGCCGCAAGCCTGATCGTGTCCGCCCACAACCACTTTTACACCCTGCGGGAGCCCAAGCATCGCGCACACACAATCCGGTAATATTCCTGCTATCGTACCTGCCTGCACAACGTCCGGCAACTGGCTTCTGCCAATCCCCGCCGCTTTTAGAATATCCTCGTTGAATTCTTTTTTCTTAAGATCGAGTCCAAACATACGCGAAGCCAGCGAATAATCGGTCAGCGGCTCCACGCCCAGACGATATAAAATATAATCGCCCGCGTTCAAAAAACGAGTATTGCCGTCATAAGTTCCCTCTGCCATTCCATTCATGATTTTCATCAGTCCAAACATCGGATGCACCGGAATCCCTGTGATGGCGTACAGTTTCTCTCTCCCAAATTCGCGTTCCAAAAACGCTGACTCGCGCACCGCACGGTTATCGGAATTCATGATTATGTTGCCGATTTCTTTTCCCTGCGGCGAAATTGCCGCAAAAGATTCCCCGTGTGAACTGATGGTCATCGCTCCCACCTTCTGATCCGTGCCCTCTGCCGCCTGTTTCACCGCGTCCGCAAACGCACAAAACAAAACGTCCGCATCAAGCTCCGCCGTTTGTTCGGTCATCACAGTCGCATGATACGACTTCATGCCCTGCGATACTATTTTTCCGTCTTCCCCAAAAATGACAGCTTTAATACTGGACGAACCCAGATCAACTCCAAGCAGCGCCATAATTTACTCCTTTATTCATTCTGTCAAACGGTTCGTTTTCCACAATCATAGCTCTTCGCGGAAAACGAACCATTTGATTTGTCCTAGGAAATGTGCACCATTACTTTAAAGGTTTGAATCGCGCGGTTGTCTAGCTGCTCCAGCAACTCCGGCAATTCTTCAAGGCCGATTGTGTGGGAAATAATTCCCTGCGTTTTAATTTTTCCGCTGTCCATGAGCTTGATCATTTCCCTGTAGTCATTGGGAACATACATAGTCGTTCCCATCAGGCTTAATTCGTGCTGCACGAAATCAGGCAGATTCGGCAGCACATATTCATTTTGCAGCACGCCGATCACAACCACTCTCGACCCGCGCGGCGCCGCCTTCAGGATGTCATTCAAAACATATCCCTTTTCCCCTACGCAGTCATAATAGAGACTGACCTTGTTTTCACCGCCGCACAACCTTTCGAGTCCGTCTGCAACGCTCTCATTTTTTACGTTGATTATTCCGTCTGCGCCTAAGCTCTGCGCAAGTTCCAGCCTATCCGGCGCCATATCTGCAATAAACACCTTTTTTGCGCCCAGCGCTTTGATGCTTTGCATGCAGAAAATCCCAATCGGTCCCGCGCCGATCACAAGTGCGATATCGTCGCGCTTCACGTTTGCCCGCTTCGCGCCGTGATAAGCCACGCATGCAGGCTCGAGCATCGCCGCCGCCTCCATGCTCATGCTGTCCGGTATAGGCAGCACCATGCGGCTTTCAATACAGAAATAGTCGCAATACGCGCCGTCCGCCTCCGCGCCTGTGCAACGAAGCTGCTCACAGAAATTATAAATTTCATTCTTGCACGCGTCACATCCGCCGCACACTTTATGCGGTATAATCGCCACGCGCTGATCTACTTTTAAATCCTTTACGTCTGCTCCTACCGCGTCGATCCGTCCGGCAATTTCATGCCCCATCACAACGGGCAAGGTCACATACGGATGCAAGCCCCTGTAAATCGTAAGATCGCTACCGCATACCCCCACGCGTTTCACCCTGATTCGCACCTGATCTTTTTCAGGCTCCGGAATTTCACATTCCGTCATGCGAAGCTTTTTGGGAGCTTCCAGTATCATTTTTCTCATCTGACTCTCTCCTTTATCCTTACGCGCCTTTCACAGCGTTGATACCCATGAATTTGCAGAACATGGCAAGCGCGTCCGCAACCTTCGGATCATGGATCAATACGCCGTGATGAACGATTCCTGTTTCAATCATCTTATCTTCCCAGTCTCCGATGTCGTTTACCTTAACCCACGCATATGCGCCGCGGCTCATCGGCGGGATATCCACCACTTCACCCGTTCCGTAGAACATGCTGTATTCATTGTTGTACTCCACCATTCTCGCACAGGTCACAGGCCCGTTTTTCATTTTGAATTCCAAAGCACCGTGGCAGGTCGGCCCCCAAACCGCAAGACGCTCGTTTTGCCTCAGCTGCATCTGGGAAGAAGAATCACAAAGCTGGCAGGCGGCGTTTCCGCAGTGCCATGCAAGCCACACATTTTTTTCGGTGGGATGCAAATCCGTCCAGTCGATAAAATCAGACGGCGTATCCCCCATTGCACATGCATTCATGATCATCATGGTTACGCCACCCAAAACGTCTACTTCACACGCTGTAACGATGCCTTTGTTATTGAGTCGCGCAAAGGTGGAGCATGCCGCGATGTGATATGTCTTTTGCAGGCGCTCCCAGCAGGTCACAGCCATTGCGGATGCCTGATGCTCCTTGTAAAGCTTTGTGAGCGCAAGCTCGAGGCGCGCCTGATTCACAAGGCTGTCCGGCAGCTCTTCCGTCACAATCCCCGCTTCCGCCCGAATTTCCTCCACAAGCTTCAACACCTCCGGATCGTCCGGGCTGATGGCGTCAATATATTCGAATTCATCATCCTGATTGATCGGTATCAGCATCTGCCCATAATCGCGCTGCATCTTTTCCTCACTGAAAAACTGGGATTCAAAACCCGTAGGCCGTGTGCCAATCTGTAGAAAACGCGCGCCTTTGAACTGACTGATCGCCGTACAAGCGCGCACAAATGTCTCTACCTTATCCAGAACATGCTGCTCTTCCGGATTTCCTGTGCGGATGTGCTCGAACTTAAATCCGCGGCGCTTGATGGCAGAGGAAGTCATAAACTGTCCGCACCATGTGTCCGTCGAACGGTTCCCCTGCTCAGAGATCGGGCCGCTGCGCGTTGAAAAGTGCAAAATCGGCATATCCTTCCTAAGACCGGAAAGCAAAGTTCCCACAGAAGTTTCATGGCCAAAATTCATGTTGGCAATGATCACGCCCTGCACGTCTTCCTTTTTAAAAAGCTCCAAAGCCTTTCTGCCTTCCTCCGGTGTCCCCACGCATCCAAATTCCGTTAACCCTTCAGAAGGAACAATAATTTCAAGTCCTTTGATTTTGCTAAACGCATCCAGGCAGCGCTGACGCATTTTTCCCGCCCATTTTCCTGTGTAGTCGTTGCCATCCCAGGATTCCCAGGTAGAAGGTACAAATCCAATTTTCGTTGTAAACATTTTCTCATTCTCCTCGCTTTTTTATATCGTTTTTAAAATCCACTCTGCCATACTGCGCTCGTCAAGTCCCTGCGCTTCATAATTCGCCTCCGGAGACGCAGAAATTCCATACCGCGAAATTCCTTTGCTGTAAAAACGGCAATTCATTTGATTGTGCAGATAGAACATCGCCGCAAGGCTTCCCAGCCCGCTGCGCACGTTGTGGTCTTCATACGTCACTACAAATCCGGTTTCCGCTGCCTGAATCAGTTTTTCTTCGTCTAAATCAAACGGACAGCTAATATTGAGCACCCCTATTTTGAGCCCTTTTTGTTGGAGCATCTCGGACAGCTTAAGAGCCTTTGCCGCCATTTGCCCCATTGTGATAATGCAGCCGTCCACGCCTTTTAAAAGCCAGTCCGCCTTGCCGTATTCAAATTGGTATTGCTCTCCAAACAGCACTTTTCCGCTTTTATCCGTGAGCACCGGCGTTTTTGAGCGCCCTGTTATCACTGCTGCGGCTCCCTCGCACCCGAGCGCAAACCGCGTAACCGCATCCATCTGGTTGGGGTCGGCCGGCACCATCACCCTGCAGTTTAAGAGGCCTGACGCAAGGCTCAAATAGTCGATGGACTGATGCGTCTTTCCATCCTCCCCTACATCAAGACCCGCATGTGTGCAAAAGGTCTTGATCGGCGCATGATTGATGTCCGCCATGCGCTGTTGTGAATAAACCTCCGCAAGCGCAAACACAGAGAATCCGGCAAATATGGAGGTTATCCCATACTTTGCCGCGCTTGCCGCAACGCTCAGCGCATTTTGCTCCGCAATCCCGCACTGCACAAAATCCTCCGGACGCAACTTTGCAAAGGAGTCGAGCTTGACAGAGCCCTTAAGGTCGCAATCAAAGGCTAAAATACTATGCGCCTCATTTTTCGCGGCAATATCCGCAAGTGCCTTTCCAAACGCACTCCTGCAGTCTGTCTTTTCGTCCGCCGCATAAAGAATTCTTTCGCCCGTTTTTAGCTTGGCTTTTCCGGTCTTCTTACCGCCGATGCGCTCTCTTCTGAGTCCGTCTATAATCTCCTGTTCTTCCCTGCTGATCTCAAACGTTTTAAGCCCCAGCTCATAAAGATCATCCCCGATCAGATTTCCATGATATTTGTAATTGCCTTCAATCGGCGCAAGCCCTTTTCCCATGATTGTTTGCGCAAGAACCAGCCTCGGCCCGTCTTTCTTTTCAAGCGCTCTGCACACCTGCACCAGATCATGCCCATCCGCCTGCGTCACCATCCAGCCCGCTGCCTCATATTTTGCTTTCACATCCTGCATCGTAATCGTGCTGACGGGGCCGGTTGACTGCTGGGCATTGTAATCAATAATTCCCACCAAATTGGAAAGTCCGTGCATTGCCGCAAATTCACGAGCCTCCTGCAGCTGCCCCTTTTGCTGTTCGCCGTCTCCCATCACAACAAAAACGGTTCCATCCTCTTTTTTGATCTTCTTTACCAGCGCGATTCCGCAGCCAATGGAAAGCCCCTGACCGAGCGCTCCATTGCACCAGTTCACCTCCGGTAAAGATAGGGAAGGATGTCCCTCAAATTCTCTTCCCCTGCGGAATCTGCACACCGCATTTTCCACATCGAAATATCCAAGGTTTCCCAGTACCGCATACACAGCCGCCGCCGTATGCCCGTGGCTCACAACCACTTTGTCGCATTCCCGCTTGCACGACCAAAGCGCCGTGTAGATGTCCATGGAAGAAAAACTCCCGCCGATGTGTCCGGAGCCCGCCGACTGTATCATGCGCATTGCATCCCGCCGCGCTTTCTTCGCAAGCGCTTCCATACCCGCTATTTTTTCTCTGTCCGGATTAAAATCATAACCCACGTTGTCATTCTCCTTTCAGGGATTACAGGCTTTCCACAAGCGTTTCAAACGCGTCGATTTCTTCTGCCGATTTCAAGACGCTTATTTTGAGCTGCGTTTCTTTCGTATCACAGGAATCAAGCATTTCCAAAACGCCTTGTTCCCGCGCTTTCACCCTGCCAACCGGCGGACAGTTGCACGGCTCAAGGCCGACGACATACTCTCCCTCGCTTAGCATCTTCCATTCGTTAAAATAGGGTAGCGCATCTTTTTTATAAGAAAGCGCCAGTCCGCATCCCAGCTCGTCATTGACGAGCGCCACATGCACAAACCCTTCCCCATCCGTATTCATGTCGTGAAGATAACAGCGCTCCGCATATCCCGCTTCGGGCGCGTCAAAGGTCTTATATCGATCCAGTTCACGCCTAGAATCTTCATTTGCGGGCGTAACCTCTTTGGAAGAAATGACAAGCCTGCTGCCTTTATTTAAAATCGGATAGCCTACGTTGATGTGGTACATCAACATCACAGGTTCCTGCTTTGTTCCATTGTTTCTGATTTCATCACGCAATGAAAACGCCGAAGCGCCAAGCTCCGTACAAATCCGTCTGCGCATAGTGTGATTCTCCACATGAAGACACCCCTGATGGCAGCTGCCCGCTACCTCCATTCGATAAATTCCGTCTTCCCACCCCTCTTTCACGCACACCTGCTCTGCCGGCGTGTTTGTAATCCTGCCATGCAGCCCATAAGGAACCGTGCCAATCACCTCGTCATCCTCTTCGCACGGCCCGCCCACATTGGAAAGCCCGCACGTGGTAAGCATTCCCGCAAAGAAATTTCTCAGCCAGCCCATCCCGCCTGCTTCATAGAATTGCGGCCCAACCACGCCTGTCTTGGACAGGTAAGAAACCGGCATCCCCTTATAGTGCGCCCATGCAATATCCATTCCGCGTCCGGGCAGCACGGTAAAATCAAATCCGCTCCCCGTCCTCACATCCACCGCTTCCACGCCGTCCGCCATTCCGCCCAGCATCCTATAGTGTTTAAGTCCTGCAAACTGCGTGATATTTCCGGTATACTTCGGCAGTTCCTTCTCTTTTAAATCCCTGATGTCATACATATCCCTTACCCCTTAAAAAAATTTGTTTCCGATGATTTCCCTTACGGTTTTCACCGCGTTGTTTGCCGTCTCGATCCTGTCCCAGTCCGCCTCCACATATCCACCCTCGCGTGTCAGCGCAAGGCTCGTAATCCACGTCGCAATCATCATTCCGTCCACGCTGTCTATGGCGTCAAACAACGCCCCGTAATAATCCTCCTGATCCAGTGGCACAGAATCCTGAATCTGTATCATGACCCCCTGCGGCCTGTTTTTTACAAGATCGGCAAATTCTTCAAATTTTCCCAGCGGTCCATTGTTGATCACTTTCACGCCCCTGATCTTTTCGATATTATGCAGCTGATGGTTTCCCGCACCACAGTAGTGCAGACTCGCTCCGCCAAACGTCTCAAATATCTTGGAATAATACGGCACAACAAATTCTTCATATAACTCCGGACTCATGGATACAAGATCGTCGTCGCTCACCCACACGCCCACGCCTTTGGGGCTCCACACGCCCTGCAAACCGTTACTCGCGTCCATCGGTTCGCCTGTATATTCCTTTTGTAGCTTCACCCAATCGGTAAACGTCTCGCATACAAGCGCCATCAAATCGTGAACAAGCGCTGGCTCCTCATACATCCAGATAAAAAGATTGTCGTATCCACAAATCTGCGCCAGCGTACACAGCGGGCTGTTAAGATCAGTCGGCCCCACCGGCAGGTTGGAATTTTTCCTCGCGTATTCAATGGTGTTCAGCACAACCGGCATATATCCGTCCCTGTAAGGATCCGGCTTTTTGAGCTTTGCCGCCTCGCTTACCGTGCGCACGCAGGTGGAGGCAACGCCCGGGTCTCCGCTGGAATTTTTGATTTCACAGCCAAATGCCGAAGCCAGCACTCCCGTGCCATACCAGGGCATGAAGTACGGAACAAAATCATCCTGCACAAGATCAAGATGCTTCTGGTAGCCCGTCACTTGAAACTTAAGCATCTCCTCCGGAGATTCATAATATTCCATCCCCCTGTCGTTTCCGGCAAAGGCATAATAGTTAGGTGTGCTTACAATCATCGGAAAGTCTTCCGGAGCCTTCAATTTCTTTCCTGCAAACGCATTGGTAATTTTTTCCTTCCTGCGGTTTTGTTCCTGCTCATCAAAAACGATTTCATATTTCATATTCAAGCTCCTCCCTGTTTCTAAAATAATCGATATTACTTTTCAGCACCAGTTGCGGCGTCACCAGTATTTTGCTTTTACAGTTGTTTCCTGAAACATGTTCAAAAGCCTGCCTCGCCGCCTCCGCGCCCTGTTTTATCTGGTTTTGATAAATCACCGCATTCACCGCTCCCACTTCCACGTTTTCCTTGATCTCGTGAAATACGTCTGTCACAATCAGCTTTACTGTCTTTTCTTTTCCCATTTCCCGCAGACAGTCACATACGGCAAGGGAGTTTCCTGTGGCAACATAGATTCCCCCCATATCGTCATAGTCCTCACATATTTTTCGTGTGATTCGAAAGGCAAGCTCCGGTTCGTCCTGTGTTTCAAACGCGCCTATGTAATCATTTCCGTATGGAAACCACTCCACAAAGCCTTCTACTTTTTCTTTATGCTCCTGCATGTCCTTGTTTCCGATCAATACGGCGCAGCGTCTTCCCCGCTCCAGCAGATGCCCCATAAATTCTCCCGCAATATTGCCGGACAGCCTGCTGTCTGTGCTGACGCAGGAGATGCGGTTTCCTCCCGCCACATCTGTGCCCAGAAGAATCACCGGTATTCCCGCTTCATTAAACCGATCAAGACTGCGCTCATAGGCCTTGTCAAACGAGGGGCACAGAATCACCAGATCAATCCCTTCTTTGATACAACTTTCTGTTGCTTCCTCTACCTGCTCACACTCGTGCAATCCTGAGATATACTTGAATACGCCTCTGATGTTATAGTCAATGAGTGTGCGCAGCTCCCTCTTGATTCCAAGCTCCAGCATTCCGTAATGATATTTCCATGCACGAGGGATGATAATGCCCAGCACAATCGGTTTTCGCGCCATGCTCTGCGCCACCCTGTTCATCTTGTAGCCCATGCGGTTTGCCGCGTCGTTCACAAGGGCGCGCGTTTCATCTTTCACGCCGCTTTTGTTTGCAAGCGCCCTGCTCACCGTTCCGATCGAAAGCTTCAATTCCTGCGCAATATCCTTTACCGTTGTTTTTTTTCCGTCCATTGCTTCACCATTTCACCAATTAGTGATACGTTTCATTTTTTTTCGAAAAAAATTTTTCTTTGATCGTAATTCCTGCTATTTAACGCTCGATCTATGCAGTTGTAATGACTTAGATTGTTTGTGCGCCTGTCTTTGAATCGAAACCGCGTAAGCGTAATTTTTGCATATGGTTACAGACTATGTTTCATTCCTTGTTTTTGTTATTTTGGAAAAGTTTGCTTGTTTCTTCGATCCATTGTGCAGAATAGTATCTCTCTTTTTAATTGACCTTTTCTGTGATTCAAATTATATCATCGCGTGAAACGTTTTACAAGATTTTTTTAAAAAGAAGCCCAATCTTTTCTTTGGCTTCTTTTTTCCTGCCGTTATCCCTCAAAATAGGCAAAATTGCTTTTCAGCACAATTTGGGGCAGCACAAGCGCGATATCCGGTGCTTCTTTTTGCTCCATACACGCGTCATATACCAGGCGGACAGCTTTTCTTCCCTGCTCTTCCCGCGCCTGATAGATCACGCACCTCACAATTCCGTTTTCAAAATACCGCTTTGTGAAAGGATAAATATCCATGCCGATCACATAAACATCAGAAAGTTTGTTTTCTTCAATATATTCGCATACCGCTTCATAGTTGCCGGTCGTGGAAAAAATAACGCCGATTTCTTCATTTTCCCTGATCAGCTTTTCTGTCAGGCGTTTCGCAACAGCCGGATCGTCGTGTGTTTCAAAAACACCCGCTACCTCAAAGCCGTATTCTTTCGCCGCGGCACAAAAGGCTGTCGCTTTGTCGCTATGGTTGGTCATATCCTTATTTCCGACAAACACAGCTGCTGTCTGCCCTTTTTTTAATATATAATCCGCCATCTCCGCGGCAAGCTCACCCACACATAAATGGTTTGCCTGCACGCATGTCTGCCGTTTACTTCTCTTTATGTCGGATTCCAGAGCCAGAACAAAGATTCCCTTTTGCACAAGCTCATTAATCGCTTTTTCAATCACGTTGTTCTGCGGAGGACAGATGATGACGGCCTGCACCTCTTCGGCACATTTTCCAAGCGCTGCAAACCATTCTTCGTTCACATGAATGCTTCCCACGTCATAGTAAATCCCTTCCACATTGTAGTCGCTTAAAATATCAAGTTCCTGCTCTATGCCCATGCGGATCACTTTATAGTGTTCCTCCCAGATTGTTGGAATCACGATCCCGATCCGAAAGGTGTTGCGCGCCATGCTCTGCGCCACCTTATTCACACGATAGCCCATCTGCCTAGCGGCATCCATCACCTTTTTTCTGGTCTCTTCGTTGATTCCCTGTTTATTGTTGAGCGCCTTATTGATCGTACCAAGCGATAAATTCAAATGGTTTGCAATATCTTTTACTGTAACACGTTTCATATTTTTCCTTCCGGCTCCGCTCTTTTCCATATTGCTTTTTTTTCTATTATACCTGTGGCGTTTCTAAAAGTCCATTGCATAAAAAACGTTTTATGTTCAAGAAAGCCGCGCATCCATTTAAAGACACGCGGCTTTCTTGAATATACTCATATCAACGATCAGTTGATTCTTTCGCCTGATCTACGGTTACTCGTTTTTCTTTTGGAAGAATCAAATTCAAAGCGACCGCCGCAATGGTGCTAACGATCACGGACGAGCTAAATACAGTCTGGAACCAGGCTGGTGCGTTTCCGAGCGCGGCGGGCACATTTGAAATTCCCACGCCCAGCGCAACTGAAATACCCACAATGCTCATCACCCGCGGAGTCAGCTTTTCACTTGTAATCAGCTTGATTCCCGTCATCGTAATCGATGCAAATACACTTAAAGTCGCACCGCCCAAAACGCACTGCGGAATCGTTTTCAGCGCGCCGCCAAATACCGGCATGAAGCTTGCAACCAGAATAAATACTGCCGTCAGCGCCAGCACAAACTTATTGATCACTTTTGTGGTAACCACAATGCCCACATTCTGGCTGAAGGTTGCCGTGGGCATCCCGCCAAGAAAAGCGCCAAGCGAGCTTGCGAATCCGTTTCCAATGATTCCTCCGGAAAGCTCCTTGTCCGTGGGCATTCGATCCATTCCCCCGCTTGTGGTGGCGGAAATATCTCCAATCGCCTGAACAGAGTTCACAACAAACATAATCACCATGGTGATGATTGCAGTCGGATCAAACTTAATACCAAAAGGCAGAACTTGCGGCGCGGCAACCACCTGCGCATTCGTCACGCTGGAAAAATCCACCATGCCCATGCACAATGCAATCACATAGCCGACAATGATTCCAAATAAAATGGACGCAAGCCGCATGAATCCTTTGGTAAAAAAGTTGAAGAAAATAACGACTGCAAGCGTGATAAATGCAATTAGCCAGTTCTGCCACTCGCCATACATAGGCGAAGCCTCCCCGCCCGCCATGTATTTGATGGCAATCGGATAGAGCGACAATCCGATAGTAAACACAACCGTACCCGCGACCACCGCCGGAAAAAATCTGCGTAATTTCCTTATAAAAACGCCAAACACGATTGCCACAAGCCCGCCGATAAACTGCGCGCCAAATAAGGTCGCCATATCGTATGTTCCTGCAATGGCAATCAGCGTCGGAACATACGCAAAGCTCACGCCCATGATCAGAGGAAGTCCTGCTCCAATATTTTTAAATAGTGGAAATAATTGTATCAGCGTGGCGATTCCCGCAATAAAAAGTCCAGACTGGATAAGCAGAATCGTCTGCTGTGCAGATAGCTCCGCAATGTTAGCGACAATGATGGATGGCGTAATACATCCTACGATCATCGCAACAAGATGCTGCAGCGCAAGGGGGATGCTTTCCTTCATTTTAGGAATCCCATTTAACTCAAAAACGCTTCCCGCTGCTTGTTTCATAATACTTCCCTCCCTTTGGATTGCTCATTTACATTTTCCGGTCTTGTTTTTCCTGTTTGGGCATAATTTACGTTCAACACAGCCGTCGAGGACGCCGTCACATATCAATGCGTCCTTTTTGTGTGTATCAACGCGCCTGAACGCTTAGCCGTTTGTTATGCGCGTTCCCGTCTTTCCCTCGATGCCGTCATGAGCCTTTTCAAGCAACGTAATGAGCGAAACCCGTCCCTTCTCAGATTCCGCAAATTCCATTGCGGCCTGCACTTTGGGCAGCATGGAGCCGGGCGCAAACTGTCCCTCCTGCGCGAGCTTTTGTGCTTCCTTTACCGTGAGCGCAGACAGCCACTGCTGATCCGGTTTTCCAAAGTTTACCGCGACCTTTTCCACCGCTGTCAAAATCACCAGAAAATCCGCGTCAATTTCCTGCGCAATCAAGGCGGAAAGAAGGTCTTTGTCGATCACCGCGCCCGCGCCTTTCAAGTGGTTTTTTTCCGGCGTCACAGGAATACCGCCTCCTCCGCCCGCGACCACAATTTGTCCCGCGTCAAGAAGCGCCCTGACCGCGTCAATTTCCACAACCCCGACCGGCCTTGGTGAAGCCACAACCCTCCGCCATCCGCGACCCGCGTCTTCCACCACCGTATGCCCCGCATCCCGCTCCATTTGTGCTTCACTTTCACTCAAAAAGCGCCCGATCGGCTTTGACGGATGCAAAAAGGCAGGATCGTCCGCCGACACCACAGCCTGCGTGATAATAGTAGAAACCGTTTTATTGATCTTGCGATCCAGCAGTTCTTCCCTCAACGCATTCTGCAAATCATAGCCGATATATCCCTGACTCATGGCAACACAAACCGAAAGCGGAGTCGACGTATATTTCTGCCCATGGTTCATCGCAAGCTCGTCCATTGCAAGCTTGAGCATACCCACCTGCGGGCCGTTTCCATGCGAAATCACAACCTGATATCCATTTTCCACCAGATCTGCGACCGCCTTCATCGCTTCCTTTACCGCTGCCATCTGCTGCGGAAGGTTCTCTCCCAGCGCATTGCCCCCCAGAGCAATTACAACCCTCTTATTCATATGAATTTCTCCTTTTGTCCAAATTACGGACAGATCAATCATCGCGGCTGCGCCGCTGTCTTGATTGATATCGAAACATTAAAAATAGGAAAGGATATTGCGGCGGAAGAAATCTTCCGCCGCTTCTTTATCTGTCTGAATTTCGTCAGTCTACTTTTCTGATCTTTGCCGCTGCCTCCAGCTGCTTTAGTACAGCCTGCGGATTTTTCACCTTTGCAAGGAAAATCATTGCCGCAATAATGTACGGCTTAAAGCTTGCTTCTTTGTAAAGCGGCGTGCGATAACGGTCAAATACACTTGCTGCCACTTCTCCCTGCTCGCAGCTCACACCTGTGATATCTGCGGGCAGGCAGTGCAGATAAAGCGCTTTTCCGGCTTTGGTCAGCTTCATCATGTCCTCGGTGCATTCCCAGTCCTTATGCTTTGCATTCTGTGCCAGCAATTCTTTTTCCAGTTTGTCAATTCCGTCGAAATCGCCCATTCCATAAAGTTCGGTGCGCTGTTCCATTGCAGAAAATGGAGCCCAGCTCTTAGGATACACTACATCCGCGTCACGGAACGCCTCTGCCATATCATTGGTGCGCGTAAAGCTTCCGCCCGAAGCGGCCGCGTTCTTTTTTGCCACCTCTTCCACATTGCCCATCACTTCATATCCCTGCGGGTGCGCAAGCACAACGTCCATGCCAAAACGTGTCATCAGGCCGATAACCCCTTGCGGTACGGAAAGCGGCTTTCCGTAAGAGGGCGAATAGGCCCAGCTCATGGCAACTTTCTTGCCTTTCAGGTTCTCCACGCCCCCAAATTCATGGATCAGGTGCAGCGCATCCGCCATTGCCTGGGTGGGGTGGTCAATATCGCATTGCAGATTCACAAGCGTAGGGCGCTGATTGAGTACGCCGTCCTCAAATCCCTCCTGCACAGACTGGGCAACCTCGTGCATATACGCGTTGCCCTTTCCGATGTACATATCGTCGCGGATGCCGATTACATCCGCCATAAAGGAAATCATGTTCGCCGTCTCACGTACCGTTTCTCCATGCGCGATCTGTGATTTTCCCTCGTCAAGATCCTGCACCGTAAGCCCCAGCATGTTGCATGCAGAAGCGAAAGAAAAGCGTGTGCGCGTCGAATTGTCACGGAACAGCGAAACGCCTAGCCCGCTGTCAAAAATGCGCGGCGAAATATTGTTCTCCCTCAGGTGACGCAGCGCGTCCGCAACCGTGAACGTTGCGTCAAGCTCGTCGCGCGTCTTTTCCCATGTCAGGAAAAAGTCGTTGCTGTACATCTCGTCAAATTTCAGGCCATCCAGTATTTTGGTAAATTTTTCAATATTGCTCATTGTATTCTCCCCTTCTTATTTGGAATATAGCGTCGGTAACGCCGCATAAACAGCGGCACACTTCACAAGGTCTGCTTTCCACGTCTTTTCATTCGGCGCGTGTGCCTGCGCTTCTTTGCCCGGTCCAAACCCGATGCACGGAATACCAAAGCGCCCCATAATCGATACGCCGTTTGTAGAAAACGTCCATTTGTCTACCTTTGGCGTGCCATACATTCCCTCATATGCCGCTACCATTGCTTTTGTCGCAGAATGGTCTTCCGGAATCACCCAAGTCGGGAAATAGCAGTCTGTGGGATAAACCAGATTTTTCCAGCTCGGCCTGTCATATTGGTACATCGTGACCTGCGCGTTATATTTTTTCACAGAAGGCAGCGCGCGAATTTGGTCCAGCGCCATTTCATAGGTTTCGCCATCCGTCAATCTGCGGTCGATCGAAATTGCCGCCATATCCGCAACCGCGCAGCGCGACGGTGAATTATAAAAAATCTCGGAAACCGTGAGCGTTCCCTTTCCAAGGAATTCATCCACATGCAGCTTATCATTCAAACCGCGCACTTCCTGCAAAATATCCGCCATCTTGAAAATTGCGTTGTCGCCGCGTTCCGGCGCGCTTCCGTGGCATGAAATTCCCTTCACCTCCACGCGGATTTCCATACGCCCGCGCTGTCCGCGGTAAATATTTCCATCCGTGGGCTCTGTAATCACCACAAATTCAGGCTTCACCTTGTCCTCGTTGATGATGTATTGCCAGCACAATCCGTCGCAATCTTCCTCCTGCACCGTTCCTGTCACCACAACCGTCACATCTGCCGGAATCAACTGCATATCCTTCATAATCTTTACTCCATAGGCAGCGGAAACGATCCCGCCCAACTGATCCGAAGCGCCGCGACCCCCGATTTCCTCATCTGTTTCGTATCCTTTATATGGGTCAAATGTCCAGTTTGACATCTCTCCCAGACCCACCGTATCGATATGCGCATCATAAGCAATGAGGGTGCTGCCCGTTCCCATATATCCCAAAACATTCCCCATGCCGTCTATTTCCACTTTGTCGAATCCCAGCGATTCCATTTCCTGCGCGATACGCTGAATCACGCCTTCCTCACCACAGCTTTCACCCGGAATCGCGATCAAATCACGTAAAAATTTTGTCATCTGCGGCTCATATCCCTGTGCCGCCTGCTTGATTGCCGAAAAATCCATTTTCCTTATCCTCCTATATAGTAATTCTTTGATACCGCGCTCACTTCGTTCGCTTCGCGGGCGGAACATGCTGTTCCCCCACGGACCCCCTTGGCTATCAGTTGTTTTGCTTCATCTTCCGTCTCGCAAAACGATTTTTAGCTTATCATAGGATAGCCATCGTTTCATACCGCGCTCACTTCGCTCGCTTCGCGGGCGGAACATGCTGTTCCCCCACGGACCCCCTTGGCTATCAGTTG
>CAZQDA010000013.1:0-4690 GCA_964592155.1 uncultured Christensenella sp. | reverse complement strand
TTTTGCTTATCATAGGATAGCCATCGTTTCATACAGCGCTCGCTTCGCGGGCTTTCCTAATCCCTTTCGCAGAACGCTCCGTCCCATACAATCTCTTGATATCGCTGCGGGTCCGTGTCTCCCTCAGTAGAGAAAAACAGCACCACAGAATTTTCATCAAGGCCGATGCTTTCCTTTAGTTCGCGGCAGCTTTCGTCCGTCATCAGCGTGGCAATCAGCCCTGCGCTCACTGCGCCCGATTCGCCCGAAACCACCTGCATATCGCCCCTGAGCGGCGCTCCCAGTATGCGCATTCCCTTTGCCGATACCCAGTCCGGGCAAGAAACAAAATACGCGCTGTTGTTTTTCAAAATCTCCCACGATATCGTATTCGGTTCGCCACAGGCAAGTCCTGCCATAATGGTCTGCATATCGCCATACACCGCGTGAGGCTTTCCGTCTCCCGCCGCCGCCGATTTATAAAGGCAGTCCGCCTGATTCGCTTCTACGATTACAGTCGTCGGGCAGTCGCCGGGAAATAGATTTGCAAAGTATCCCTGCACCGCCCCCGCGAGAGAGCCTACACCCGCCTGTACAAAAATATGTGTCGGCCTTTTGATTCCGCTCTCCAAAAGCTGCTCCGCAGCCTCCATTGCCATTGTGCCATAGCCCTGCATGATCCACGACGGAATATCCTCATATCCATCCCACGCCGTATCCTGAACGATTACGCCGTTTTCAGTCTGGCTCGCTTTTTGCGCCGCGAGACGCACACATTCGTCATAATTTAAGTCCTCAATGGTCGCCACGGCGTTTTCCTTTAATATATTATTTAATCTGGTCTGCGAAGAACCGCGTGGCATAAATACAAAAGCTTTCTGCCCCAGCTTGTTCGCCGCCCACGCAACGCCCCGCCCATGGTTTCCGTCCGTTGCCGTGAAAAATACTGCCTGTCCGAACTCCTTTTTCAATTTCTCTGAAACGAGCACATTGTAAGTAAGCTCCGAAATATCTTTTCCTGTCTTCTGCGCCACATAACGCGCCATCGCGTAGGAGCCGCCCAAGACTTTAAACGCATTGAGTCCAAAGCGGTAAGATTCATCCTTTACAAATAATTCCTTCAATCCCAAATATTCCGCGAGATTGTGCAATTTTCTCAATGGCGTAACCTCATATTGCGGAAAACTCTTGTGGAAGTTCCGCGCATGCTCTACTTCGGAAAGCGCCATCACGGCAAGCTCTTTGTCCTCCGTTTTCGGCAAATCGTTTTTGATCCATTTGATCGTTTCCATTGTGTTTCATCCTTTCTTACAGCGCGCCAATCTCTTCTTCGCCGCGCTCACGCGCCCGCATCATCCTTGCTTTCCTGACCTTTTGCGTCAATATAGCTGTAAAGCGTATATTTGGATATCCCAAAATAATTTGAAATATGGTCGCCCGACTTTGTAATCAGAAACGCGCCCGCATCCGATAAAAACTGGAGCGCTTTTTTCTTTTCTTCTCTGGTCATCATGGCTGGCGGCTTGCCCCCCGCATACTGCACAGACTCTTCAATCAGCTCAAACAGCAGGTCGTTCACATTCTGCGGAATACGCGGCGCATTTTTCTGTTCCTCTTCTTTTTCGCCTGTGGCCGTGTGATCCAGCAATGAACCAATCGCGCGTTCCGCCACCAAAAGTTCAGAGATATCGTAATTCAGGGAAAGAATTCCCACAACCTCATCCTGTTCATCCCTTACATAAACTGTGGTTGATTTCAGCACTCTCCCATCCTGCGTTTTGGTCAGGTATGCAATCTGGTCCGAAAGCTGTCCGTGTCCCTTTTTCAGAGCGTCAAGCACCACATGCGACGGCCCGTCGCCCACCTTACGGTTTGTAACATGTCCGTTTTCAATCACCAGAATGGTATTTTCCGCCGACATATCATGTACCACAACTTCGCAGTTTTTTCCAAACTGAGCCGCAAGACCTTTTGCCAGCCGTGTCAGAAAGTCGATCCATATTTTTTTCATATTATAAAAACCTCCCCGGTTTCAGACGATTAAATAGAATTGAATGAATTGTCTTTTGTCTGTTATTGCCTTGCTTTTTGTCCATCATTTTTCCGGGCTTTGTCTTTAATATAACACAAAAAATAATCAAGTCAACACTTTTTTCTAAAAATTTTTTAGTTCGCCTAAATAATTTTTAGTTTTCATGTTGCTTTTTCACTTTAAGGGTGTTAGAATACAATCAACATCAGGAAATTTGCGGATTTTTTGCAAATGATCTTTACTATTTTGTGCCTATAATTACGATTGTTTTAACAGGCCGCTCTTTTAAAAAATTGGTATATCGCTCTATTAAAAAGCCAGATCAAAGAGGTATCGTTTATGAAAAAATTGTTAATCGGAAACGGACGCATGATCACAAGAGACCCGCGGGATCCCTTTTATGAAGATGGATGTGTCTATATCGAAGACCATGTGATTGTGCAAACGGGTAAAACAGATATTTTGAAGAAATCCCACGAGGACGCACAATGGATCGACGCACACGGCGGCGTGATCATGCCCGGGCTCATCAACGCGCACAACCATATCTATAGCGCTTTTGCCCGCGGTCTTTGCATAAACGGTCATAATCCGCAAAATTTCATGGACATTTTGGAAGGTATGTGGTGGCGGCTCGACCGCCTCCTTTCCATGGAGGAAATTGAACTGAGCGCGCGCGCGACCTATCTTGACTGCATCAAAACGGGCGCAACCACAGTCTTTGACCACCACGCAAGCTATGGTGCGATTGCCGGCAGCCTCTTCACCATTTCGCAGGCGGCAAAAGACCTCGGTGTCCGTACTTGCCTGTGTTATGAAATATCTGACCGCGACGGTAAACAAAAAATGAAAGAAGCCGTGCGCGAAAATGTAGATTTTATTAGGTATGCGCAAAAAGATAAGACGGATATGCAAAAAGGAATGATGGGGATGCACGCCCCCTTTACGCTTTCCAATGAAACGCTCGAATATTGCGCCGCGCAAAAGCCTGACAACACAGGCTACCACATTCACGTGGCAGAGGGGCTTGACGATGTGTTTGATTCACTGAAAAAGTACGGAAAGCGCACGGTGCAGCGCCTGTTTGATCTGGATATCTTAGGACCGCTTACCTTAGCGGGGCATTGTATACACATCAGTCCCATCGAAATGGAGCTTCTTGCGCGCACCGATACCATGGTTGTGCACAATCCGGAAAGCAATATGGGCAACGCCGTGGGCTGCGGTCCGGTTCCGGAGCTTCTTAGGCATGGCATCCTGACCGGACTCGGAACGGACGGCTACACCAACGATATGCTGGAATCCTATCAAGTCGGCAACCTGATCCACAAGCATAACCTGTGCGATCCAAACGCCGTATGGACAGAGCTTCCCAAAATGCTCTTTGAAAACAATGCCCGCATCGCGGCACGATATTATCAAAAGCCGCTGGGCCTCTTAAAGGAAGGCGCTTACGCCGACGTGATTATTACGGATTACGATCCGCTGACTCCTATGAATGAAACCAACTGCAATTCTCATATTTTATTCGGCATGAACGGGCGCAGTGTCATCACAACGGTTGCAAACGGACAGGTTCTAATGAAGGATCGTGAAATTCTTGTGGCGGACGAACACGAGATCATGGCAAAAAGCCGCGAGGCCGCCGCAAAACTTTGGAATAGAATCAATGGATAAAAAGCAATCCACAAATGGAGGTACTCAAAATGAGTGATCGCATGACACAAATCGCCCCGTCAGGGCTTCTTGACTGGATTCTGTCAGAAAAGCAAAAAAATGGTACTGTTTTTGGAGTGAATCAACTTTTCCATGCAGATCAAAATAAAAGGCTTCCCCTGTTTGGCGGCAGTCTGGAGACGCCTTTCGGCCCTGCCGCGGGTCCGCACACACAGCTTGCGCAAAATATCATCGCTGCTTACGCGGGCGGTGCGCGTTTCTTTGAGCTAAAAACCGTGCAGACTTTAGACGGCGAAGACCTTCCCGTCTCAAAGCCGTGCATCCGCGCGGAGGACGAATGCTATAATGTGGAATGGTCGACCGAGCTGCGTGTGCCGCAGGCTTTGGAAGAGTATATTAAGGCATGGTTTTTCTGCAAGCTTACAGCAAAAGAATATGGGTTTGGCGATCCTGACGGTTTTTTGTTTAACATGAGCGTCGGTTACGATTTTGAAGGAATCACTTCCCCAAAAATCGACGGATTCATCGAGGGTCTGCGCAACGCAGGCAGCAATCCCGTCTGGCAGGAGTGCAAAAGCGCCGCGAAAAGCCGGCTTAAGGAGTTTTCGAACGTAGATGCAGACTATATTGACCATATCTCTGCCAAAATCTGTGAATCGATCACGCTTTCCACCCTGCACGGATGCCCGCCGCAGGAAATTGAGCGTATCGCTTCTTACCTGATCGGTGAAAAGGGGCTCAACACCTATATCAAATGTAACCCCACCCTGCTCGGCTATGATTATGCGCGGCAAACGCTCGACTCTCTCGGCTTTGACTATATTGTGTTTGACGACCATCATTTCAAGGACGACCTGCAGTACAAAGACGCGGTTCCCATGCTGCGCCGTTTGCAGGAACAGGCGGACACAAAAGGCGTGTGCTTCGGCGTGAAGCTCACCAACACGTTTCCTGTGGAAATCGCCCAAAAAGAACTTCCCGGCGAGGAGATGTATATGTCCG
>CAZQDA010000012.1:45074-46478 GCA_964592155.1 uncultured Christensenella sp. | reverse complement strand
ATTTGCAGAGATCCTTTACTTCCAATATATAATCTTGCATTTTTTCTCCTCCGCCCGCCGCCAGTAAGTCAGCGTATCTTTTCCTTTGTTTACGACAAAAATTTATAGTCTGCGGAGGCGCTGACCGCCGCAGACTATTTCATTTTTTAACCGTATTAGATTTGGGATGTTTTTATGCAGCCGGCTTAAATCCGCCTTCCACAAGGTCTCCCTGCCATACCGGTTTTGTTTCGTAATAGATTACTTCCTGCTCTGCCGGTACGCCATTCTTCATGTATTCATCCAGCTTCTCAACGCCCATGGAACCATATTTCGCAGGTGTGATATCGATCGTAGAACGAATCAGGTTGCCTGTGTCTTTGATCTTGGCAACCGCTTCTTCCGTAGCGTCTGCGCCGCCAATATAGAACAGGTCAAGCTTATCCTGCGAAAGATTCATGCCTTTAATCGCTTCGTTTGCTCCAAGAGCACTGGAGTCGTTTACGCATGCGATTACATTTACTTCCGGGTTCGCCTGCATGATGTTTTCTGTCACGCTCATTGCGGCGTCAGGAGAATCACCAGCTTGGCGAGCTACGATCTTGGACTCAGGAGCCAGCTTCAGGATGGTTTCCTGGATGCCGTCGCCTCTTCTGACAACGTCTTCTACGTTATCCTGGGAAATGATCAGCACGTTGCCTTTTCCTCCCAGCTTTTCATTGATCCAGGCTGCCGCCTGCGTACCAATCGCAGTACCATAGTCATATTCGTCAATCGTGAGCTGCGCGTCCGCCTGCGGAACAAGCTGCGCCTGAGCGACAACCGGAATTCCTTCCGATTTTGCTTTTTCAACAACCTGTGTGAGCGCATTTGCGTCAATGGGGCAGATGAACAATCCGTCAACGCCCTGCGCTAGGAAGTTTTCCACGTCGGAAACCTGTTTTGCAACGTCATAGTTTGCATCTGTAACCGTTACTTCCCAACCAAGCTCTTTGCACTTTGCTTCGATGCCGTTCGCAACTTCGATGAAGTAAGGATTGGACATGTTCTGCAGGGATGCGCCGATTTTCTTGGGCGTGCCTGCGTCAGCCGTTCCCGCGTTCGAAGCGGATGCTTCTGTCGTGGCCTCTACGGAAGCAGATGCCTCTGTCGTAGCTTCTGCGGAAGGAGCCGCTGCCGGAGCCGCGCAGCCTATCGCCATACCTGCAACCAGCAGCACTGCCACGATTGTTGCCAAAATCTTGCTTTTTTTCATTTCTTTTCCTCCTAAAATAGTATAAGATTATAGTTTATTTTTGCGTTTTTTTCCGCAAAAAATTGAAATCCGTTTGAACAATACCATATGCCATTGTTTTAAAAATGATCGATGCACCCACTCCCCAATGGGTACGGGCAATCGCCCTGCTATAATTTCAACTATGTTTT
>CAZQDA010000012.1:0-44974 GCA_964592155.1 uncultured Christensenella sp. | reverse complement strand
CTGCAAGTCATGCTGCATCCGCTTTTGGCCAAATAACGAAAGTTGCTTTTTATAATTTCGTTCGGCATTCCGGTATATTTGCGGTGATCTGTCTCTTCATACAGCTTAATATCCGTAAAAAAGTGGTCAACCAGAGGAATAAACTTCTCAATCACTTCCTGCGTGCAGCTTAGCGAAGTTTCCATCGCCGTATCAATTCCCTCTCCTTTTGCCGCGTGAAGCAGCGCAAGCGCAAATTCGTGCTGCATTGTGGGTTCCCCACCCGAAAGGGTGAGCCCGCCGCCTGAAATCTCGTAAAATTCTTTGTCCTTGCGCACAACCTCCATAACATCTTCCACCGACATCTCCTGCGAATCAAATTTGATCGCGGTCGTCGGACAGACCGCAGCGCATGTGCCGCATAAATTGCACCGATCATGATTGCATAAAATCCTGCCGCCGGTCTTGAAAAGCGCTCCTTTGGGGCAAGCGGCAAGACACATTCCGCATTCGATACATTCGTTTTTACTTTGCCAGATATAAGGTTTTAGTTGAATTCCTTCCGGATTATGACACCATTTGCACGAAAGGGGGCATCCTTTTAAAAATACGGTTGTCCTGATGCCGCGTCCGTCATGCACCGCAAATCTTTTGATTTCGAAAACCAGTCCCTTAGCTGCCTCCATGTGCCGTCCTTTCAATGATTTCATCCTGCAGGTCATCCGCCAGCTCAACAAAATATGCTGTGTAACCCGCCACACGTACAATCAGGTTGGAATGCTGCTCCGGATGCTTTTTGGCTTCCTGCAATTCTTCCGCGTCCATCACATTGATCTGCACATGCGCAATCTTTTTTTGTATCAGCCCACGCAAAAGCGCGATAAATTTACTTTTTTCTTCCGGCGTATCAAACATCGACGGCAAAAACTTCATGTTGAGCAGCGAACCGTTGCTTGCATTGCGATGCTTTAGGCGCGCCACCGAATTGATGAGCGCCGTCGGCCCGTTTTTATCTCTGCCATACATCGCGGATACGCCGCCATCCGCAAGCGGGGATCTCGACAGTCTCCCATCCGGTGTCGCCGCCACATTCAGCCCCATCGGCACATGTGCCGACACGGTATAAAGCCCCATCTGCACACGTCCGCCGCGCGCATTGGTATAGGCGTCGAGCTTGTCCGAAAAATAGTCTGTCCATTTCACCGCAATATTATCAACCCACTCTACGTCATTGCCGTATTTGGGCACCTGACTGATGAGAATCTGTCGTTCCTGCTGATAGCCTTCAAAATTCTTTGACAGCATTTCCATCATCTGCTCTGCGGTAAAGCGCTTTTCGTCAAACACCAGCTGCTTTAATACAGCGAGGCTGTCCGCAAGATTTGCGGCCTGAATAAACTGTATTCCTGAAAAATTGTAGTGCGCTCCTCCTGCCGTCACATCCTCGCCTTTTTCGATGCAATCCGAAATCACACTCGATAAAAACGCGCTGGGCAGCACCTTTGCGTGGCATACATCCACATAATGATGGATTTCCATCATGATATCCATGAAGTAATCGATCTGCTTTCTGAATGCCGATTCAAATTCTTCAAAGGTTTGAAAATCGGTCAGGTATCCTGTTTTCGGTCCGATTTGTTCACCCGTGATCATGCACACGCCGTTGTTGATGGTGAGCTCAATCACCTTGACCACATTGAACATCGCCGCGTCGCTCCACCCAAGGTTATCCCCCGGCGTTGTGAGCTCCACACACCCGACGATTGCATAATTCTCCGCGTCCTTTTTTTCGATGCCCTTATCCATCATCGCGCCGATGACAACCTCGTCGTTGAACATCTGCGGCATCCCGCCGCCCTTTGCAATCGTATCCACGCATAGGCTCATCAGTTCCGCCGGCGATTCGTTATACGCACGCAGCGAGAGATTCGGCTGCGGCAGCCTAATATGGTTTTGCGCCGCAAGGAAGAGATAGGAAAGCTCGTTGGAGTCATCCCGTCCGTCAAGGCGCTTCCCACCGATTGCAACGTTAAACCCGATGGGGAAACCCGCGAAATATCGCGCGCTCATATAGCACCGCAGATAAACAAGCTGGTTGAATTTCAACCATAAGCCTTCCGTCAATTCCAGCATGCGTTCCTTTGAAACGCCCTGTTTTACATCTTTTTCATAATAGGGATATAAAATCTGGTCTAGCCTGCCCGGTGAAAACGACGAAGCGTTGGACTCCATTTGCAGCAGTACAAACAAAAACCATGTGCTTTGCAGCGCGGAATGATAGGAGTAAGCTCCGCCTTTGGAAAGCCTCCTGCAAACCTGTGCCACGGAAAGCATTCTTTCCTTGTCATCACCGTCAAGGTCTTCCGCCATTTTTTCAGCCAGCTCGGCATAGCGCACCATAAAGCGGCACGCCGCCTGCAGCACAATCACAAGGCTACCGTAAAATTCATTGTGATCAGGATTCTCAGCCATCTTTTGCCGGACTTCCTCATAAAGCCCTGACGGCCCCAGCCTTAACCACTTTTCCACATCCGGACAGATATGCCCCTGCGCATGGTCGGTCTGGTTGATTTTGGCAACCTTGCCCACCTTACGCATAACGTCTCCATACTGTTCCATGATAACGTTTTCCAGCGTATCTTTTTCGTTCCAGTATGGCTCCAGCACCTTCCGGCAGATATCATAATCACGCCCATAAACCGAAAATCGATCCTGATCGCGCGTTTCCAGCGTATCGAGCTCCTCTTTGAGCCATGCCGTTCCCGCTTCAGGGAAAATCACGCCCGCGCGCGAGCCTGCCGTCCGGTTGCCGACGATGTCCTCTTCCGGATAAATCTTGATTTCAATATTGTCCACAGAAGCCGCAAACGCAAGAGCGCGCTTTAGCGGGACGGAAACATCCTCATTTTCCTGATAGACTTCCGTGATGATGCAAGCCTGCTCCGTGGAAATATACCTCGGTTCAGCCAGAACCTTTTCTTTGAGCTTCTGTATGCGTCCGGACATTTCAATGTCCAATATTTTATTTTTTGTGTATGTGCAGTCCATTTTCAAAACCCGACTTCCTGTTTTCGCCTTTTTGTCACTCTCCGATGATGCTGATCATCACTTTACGGTTTTGCGGTCCATCCATTTCCACAAGGTACGCATCCTGCGCCGCGCCGAGCGCCAGCTTTCCATCTTTCACAATAAAATGGCAGTGGTTTCCAAACAGCATGCCCCGCAGGTGTCCCGTCGCGTTTGCAGAGGTACGCCCATAGGTGGGAAGAAAATGCGCATGGGCATAATCGTCGCTGATGGGAACCACCTTGCGCATCACTTCCATCATGTCGTGCTCCAGACACTCAAGGCTTTCATTCACTGTGATTCCTGTGGTGGTGTGTGCCGTTTCGGCAAGAAGCTGTCCGTTCGTTATTCCGGATTCTTCCACCGCTTTTCTCAGCTCGTCTGTGATCGCAATCATTTTTTCAAACGCGTCGCTTGAAACGACGAAATCTTTATAAAATACCATCTTTTTGCCTCCCTTATTTCCCAAGCCCCAGGAACTCCTGCGCGTTTGTGCCCAGCACTCGCTCCAGCATTTCCTCGCGCAGTCCGATCATCTCGAGCGCAGTGCGCATCCTGTGCTGCTCGATCCTTGGGTAGTTTGATCCGAACATGATCTTCGTATTCAGGCTCCTGTCAATCCATGTCGCCTTGACTTCCTTTGTAAAGCAATGCTCAAAAAACGAGATGGGCGCGTCGAAGTATAACAGCGCGGTATCCACATACACATTGGGATATTTCACCGCCAGCATGGCGGCCTCTGTCATCCACGGCCACGCAAAATGCGCCAGCGAGAACTTCAGCTCCGGAAAATCGATTGCAACGTCTTCAAAATGGATCGGCTGCGCATATTTGGAGTTTGCATTCGGTTCCCACGACATTCCCGCGTGGAACGTAATTGGAATATCCAGCTCAAGGGCCTTTTCGTAAATCGGGTAGACCATTTTGTCGTCCGGATAAAAGTCCTGAGAGGAAGGATTGAGTTTCAGTCCGCAAAGCTTAAGCTCTTTTACTGCATATTCCAATTTTTCCACTGCTTTCGGATCGTGCGGGTCTACCGAAGCAAAACCGATAAAACGATCCGGAGCCATCTCCACGAGCGTTTTTACGAGCTCGTTGGGCATTAACACTTCTCCATTGTATTTGCAGGAGGAATCAAGGGGCAAAAGCACTTCCTTATCCACTCCCGCGTTGTTCATCTGTTTGATATGCAAGTCGAGCGGCTCTACGTGAACCTTATACAGCCCGAAAATATTTCTTTTTTCCGTTTCGCGTGAAAAATCAAAGATGTCTTTGATAAACGCTGGATGTGTGTGAACGTCAATAACCATTCGTAATTTCCTCCCCTAACGAGTTCATTCAATTTTTGTTTTATTTGAGCTTAAAAAATCTTCAATTGTCTGTTTGTCAACAGCGCCTTCCATCGGCCCCATTGCGCTGATGGCAAAGCCGCCAGCCACATTTGCAAACCGTGCCGCCTGCTCCGGCGTTTTTCCATCGACGAGCCCCGTGAGAAATGCCGCGCAGAATGTGTCTCCCGCGCCGGTTGGATCAATTTCCACCGCTTCAAAGGATGGAACATCCACCACTTTTCCATCATGAAATATCCTGCTTCCCTTTGCCCCGCGCTTTTGTACGACCATCTTTCCCTGCTTCATCCATTGCATGCAGCCGTCATAGTCGTCACCGCCAAAAAATTCGCCCGCTTCTCCCTGGCTGGGCAAAATCAAATCTGCGCGCTCGATGACAGGCCCCACCATCTCCATGATTTCCTGCTGCGTGTGTCCCGGCCGCAGGTTGGGATCAAAGCTTACTTTGGTCTTTGGATCAAGAATCTCCATCGTCTGATAAACCAGCTCTCTCGCGCGCGGCGAGGATTCCATGGTAAAGCCTGTATAATGAACCCATTTGCAATCCCTGAAATATTCTTTGTCTACTTCGCCCTGATAAATCACCTCTGAGCCCGAGCCGGTCAGGTGATACATAAAATCCCTGGAATCGTCTTCGTTGTAATAAACGAAGGTAGAACCTGTATATTTATTCGGCACAATGAGCGTATGCGTCATATCGACACCCGATGCCTTCATTCTGCCATACACGCACTCTCCAAAAGCATCGTCCCCAACCGAGCCTAAAAATCCGCAATTCATACCCATCTTGGCTGCCGCATGAACAAAAATCGGCGTGTCGCCGCTCGGATACGGCCCCGCAAATGTCCCTGCCTCACAAAACGGCCTGTTGCGTTCCACTCTTATAATCTCTACAATCAGCGGCCCCATTGTAATAATATCGAATCCCACTGTCTTTTCTCCTTGCAAAAAATGTTTTCTCTATTCTTGATTGTCACTAGTTTAAGATTGCAAACCCGGTCAGATTATTGTTGATATTTTGTTCAAAATTGATTATGATAGGAGTATAACATTATGACATTATAATGTCAATACGTCATTATGTATTTTAACCGAATAATTTTTTAGATGCATTTGTATGGAATTTTGATATAATGTAGATAAAGGTTTCTGTTGTGCATTTTTATTGAGGGGGCTTTCACATTGAAAACAATTGCATACCTTGCCGTATACAATAAACTAAAGGAAATGATTGAAGACCATATCTATCAGGTTGGCGATATGCTCCCGCCCGAACATGCTTTGGAGAAGATGTTCCAGGTCAGCCGCATTACCGTGCGCCGCGCCGTAAAGCTTTTAATCGACGACGGATACGTCATTATCAAGCCCGGCAAAGGGACAATGGTGGTAAACCGCACGGCAACCCAGCGGCTTAATTATGTTTCCTCTTTTACCGAAGCGCTCAAAAACAAAGGCTTTGACATCCGTCTCAAAAACTGCTCGATCGAGGTGATGGAAGCAAAGCAGGAGGTTGCGGAAACACTGCGCCTGACGGAAAAAGACAAAGTCGCCCGCATCAAGCGTGTGATCTATGCCAACTCCGCGCCGTTTGCGCTGATCACAAATTACATCCCTTATGCCCTTGTTCCAGGGCTCGAACATGATATCGGTCATTTTGTTTCCCTGTATTCTTTTTTGGAATATAAATTTAACTTCACAATTGATACCGCGACCGACACCATCTCGGCCATCAATGCCACAACCGAGCTGGCGGAGCAGCTTGAACTGCCCGCAGGCGCAGCGCTGCTGCTGAATACGCGAACTTCCTTTAAAGAAAGCATTCCGGTGGAATACGCGATTACAATTGTGGATTCAAAACAGTTTAGTTACAGCGTCAATATGGTGGGACGAAACATCACCACATAAATTCCCGCGCGGCGTCTGCCTATGACTTTACAACAAAAAAATCCTCCGGTATAAATGGAGGATTTTTTATTGCAACGCATCCTGTCGCCCACACGCGCAATTTATGTGTGCGCGGTTGATTCTTTTCTGACAATTTTTTTATTCAAGCCCGCTTTCTTGCGCTTCATACGCCTTCCTTTTCTTGGGCAGACGAATGGTCACCGTGGTTCCCTTTCCTATCTCGCTTTCTATATTCAGCGTACCCGCGCAAAGAAGCGCAAGCCTGCTTTTCACATTCTCAATTCCCACATGGTTTCTCTCGCGGCTTATTTGTGATGGATCAAAGCCCACACCGTCATCCGCAATGGCGAGCACAATTTCTTTTTGTGTTTCGCGCGTTGAAATCGTTATCGTTCCACCTTCTTTTTTCTTCGTGATTCCATAACGCACGGCATTCTCGACAATCGGCTGTACGCTCAGCGCGGGGATCACAAAGTCCTTCGCTTCCAAATCATATTCAATGCGAATCCGATCCCCGAAACGCATCCGTTCAAGAATCAGATAATCCTCCACATGCCGGATTTCCTGTTCGATGGACACCGGCTCTGAATGATCGATGGAATCCAGATTGCTCCTCAAATAGCTCGCCAGACTTTCCACCGCCTGCTCTGCTTCCGCCCTGTCTTCTGCACATAGCGCGCTGATGGCTGTCAGCGAATTATATAAAAAATGCGGTTTCACCTGTGAGAGCGCAACAGAGACGCGGCTTTGCAGCAATTCACGCTTCACACGCTCCACCTGCTGCGACTGAATATTGACAAAAATGATGAACATGGACATTGTGCTCGCCACATAGAGCAGCGTCAGTCCATAAAAATTGATTTGAATTGCCATGGCAATCACCGGCAATATGCCATACAAAACCAGCACCAGAGTATCCCGCCAGCCAAGCACCCTGCGGTTTTTAAGGATAACCACCATATCGATCAATAGAATCCCAATCGCAAAAACCTGCGACAGCCAATATACCGGACCCCTCTGGTAAATCATGTTTTCATCATAATAGTAATACATGCTATTTACCTGAGATACCACAACCAGCCCCACAGCAACGGCGCACAGCGCAAATATTACGCGCACAATCTTCCGCGAAATTACGGCCTTCGTCGAAATATATGTAACCAGATAATCTCCAAAAACAGCGGTGATCACATAGCCCAGGCTATACACGCAAAAATTCGCCACCAGGATTGCGTTTCGTTCAACAACACCGGAATGCGCAATTGCGTCATTGACAATCGCATTGCTCACCAAAACGCCGATATTCAGAATCAGCATCAGCGCAAACAGAAAATTAAGCCGCGTTTTGCCGCCTCTCCCCAGCCACAGCCCCAATAATAGCAGGGCCGAAATTACAATATTATATAAATTCAATGCGAAATCAATCATAGAAATAATCAACTGTTTTTACTCCTGTGCAAATCAAATATATTATGTTTTCATGGTTTATTGAATGATCATCTTGTCAGGAATCATATCCCTTCAATAATATCATACGTTACATTGTACACCAATAGTACACCAGTTTGGATTAAAAAGCGCCGTCTTCCCGCCACATGTCCATTGCAATCCACAAAAAAAGCCAATAAAAAAAAGCGCCCGTTCGGCACTTTTTGAAACCTGCTTTCGGTTAGGTCAGCTCATCCATTCCCGCCAGCGTAAATTCTGCCCAGCTATAGTTGCGCATATATTCGCCGCGATAAGTGTTGAAAGGCTCTTTATCTCCCTTGAGAAACGCATAGTAATCACAATCCAGCCTGTTTGGACTGATTGCAATGCTGTTTCTTTGCTTAACCAATACTTCCTGCGCGCCAATTTCGCGCAGGGTTGCCGTGAGATCGCTCAACAAATTATGCAGCATGCTTCGCGTAGTGCGGTTGCTCTCGCGATCCTCCCACAAAATAGAGATCAGCTCCGTGGAGCTTACCGCCGCGCCCCGGCGATCCACAAGATAGGCAAATAACTCTTTTGTCTTGCTTCTGGCGAATTTAAGTGGCACCCCACCCGCAAACACTTCAAAATTCCCAAAGGTCTGCACATGCAGCCGCACTCCATCCGTGACAACAGGGTTGCGCAAATCTTTCAACTCGCGCATGACATCCTCATGCGAAACCGGCTTTAGCAGATAACCGCTTGCATGAACCGAAAACGCCTCCAGCGCATATTCCGTATATCCTGTTACATAAATAATATTCATACAGGGACAAAACTCCAGCATCTTCTTCGCAAGTGAAATCCCTCCCATTCCAGGCATTTCCACATCCAAAAACACAACATCCATACGATTTTCCCGCACAAACGCAAGCGCTTGATCAGAATCGGTAAATAGCCTTGGCTCGCTGTCAGGCGCCACGCTTTTCAAGACGTTTTTGAGATGCTTGAGCGCCAGCTCTTCATCGTCCACAATCATTATTCTCATTAATTTCCGCGGTTTCCTTTTATCCTATATTATGGTTTAGAAAGACAGACGCCAAATAAAGCGCCTGTTTTCACAGGCCTGCCAGTTCACTACCGCTAAAAAGGTCGTCAAGCGGTGGTGTTTTGACTTTGATATGGTCTTATTTTACAAAACCCAGTACACCAGTAATACACCATCCATCACAATTCCGATTGTGTTCTTCTGGCTCCGCCATTCAGGCAACAAAAACAGCGCCATGATTCGTGGCGCTGTTTTTATCATTTTTTTACTTATTTTCTTCGCCGTATGGCCTTTTTTGCTCTCGCAAAATTACCAGATAAAGTCATCCGCAGCGGGTGACAGCTCGTGGTTTCTTGGATTTTTGAGCTTAAACCCGTTTTGTTTGTATTCTTCATAGTCAAAATTCTCGATCTCTTCATAGCCGATCAGGTGATATTCTAAAAATCCATCCCAATCTTCATAGCCATCCCCAAAGCTGTGTTCCAAAAACGCATCCGCCATTGCCATTGCCTGTTGGGGCGTGGTATAAAAAGACCCCATGGATAAGACGTTGCAATGGTTTGCGGTGACGCACCGAAGCGCCGAAGGTATGCTTTCCACCACCGCCGCATGCACATGCGGACACTTGTTTGCCGCGATGTGGCACGCCATTCCCGCGCCGTCAAACAGCAGCGCGCGCTCAAACTCTCCCTCGGAAATCATCGCCCCGACCTTAAACCCAATCCGGTGATACATCTCAGGGTCTTTTTCGTCGGGCGACTGCACCCCCACATCCGTCACTTCCCAGCCCTTTGCTCTCAAATGCCTGACCACTTCATCCTTTAAAGGACATGCCGTGAGATCCGACCCTACCAAAACCTGCTTGTCTTTTACCATCTTCATGTTCGTTTCCTCGCTTTTGATTATTATTCCGGTCTTTTCACCGTAACATTCCATTCTTTATTCTATTTTCCTGAGAATCGTTTGTTGTAGAAGTGCCTTTTATTTATGATACTATTTCCATCTTTTGTTTGCAATCAAGAACAAAAAAATTGATATATTTTCTAAAAAGGTTTATATATTTTTATAGCGCAATATGCCGCTGAGAAATGGGGTGGATTTATGATTTGGAATCAATGGTATGCGGTATTATCCGCACGCGAAGTAAAAAAAGGAAAACTGTTGGGTGTAAAACGCCTGAATGAAAAGATGATCTTTTTCAGAGACAACGCAGGGCAAATTCAATGTATTGCAGATAAATGCTGCCACAGGGGCGCTTCCCTTTCTATTGGCAGGCATTGCGGCGATTCTGTCGCCTGTCCTTTTCATGGAATCGAATATGACGGGAGCGGAAGAGCGCTTCGCATCCCCGCAAACGGCAGTGCAGCGCCGGTACCCGGCAATTTCAAGGTGAAAAGCTATACGGTACGCGAGGCGCACGGCCTCATCTGGCTCTGGTATGGAGATCCGCAGGAATCGCTTCCTCCCATCCGTTTTTTTGACGAGCTTGACGCGATGAGTTATTCCGAAATTAAAGATCCCTGGCCGGTTCACTATTCCCGCTGCATCGAAAATCAGTTGGACGCCCCGCATGTTCCGTTCGTACACAGCACAACCATCGGGCGCGGAAATAAAACCGTGATTAACGGCCCAAAAGTCATCTTTGATGGCGAGACGCTCACTTTTTATGTGTTCAACCAGCAGGATGACGGAAAAATAGTCGCCAAAAAGCCAGCGGAAATTTCAAATTATGAGGACTGGTTTTCGCTGCAGTTCCGTTTTCCCAATATATGGCAGAATTTAATTGCACCTCAAATGCGTACTTTTGCGGCATTTGTGCCGGTCGACGAAGAAAATTCCGTTGTATATGTCAGATATTATCAGGGAATGGTAAAAATCCCCTTGCTGCGGGAGATCATGAATTTCTTCGGAAAATCGTTAAGCAAAGTCATTTTGCGGCAGGATAAGAACGTTGTGAAAACACAGTTGCCCAAAAAGACGGAGCTGCATATGAAAGAAAATTTAATCCCAGCCGACGCGCCCATCATAGAATACAGGAAAATCCGCCAAACCCTCAAGGAGCTCCACCCTGATTCATCCGATGCGCAACGACAATAATCCCCTCTCATACAGTTTGGCTTCCAATCGCAACAATTGGAAGCCTTTTTTTACCGTTTTTCTGAGCTCCGTACTTTCGCTTCTTTAGGTCTTCTGACACAACATACAGCCAACACCGCCGCTGTGGTTACAGCCAATAATAAGAGAACCCACGGTTTTGTGGAGTCATCCGTTTTGGGCGCGCCTTTTTTTTCGAACTCCACCCGCAGCCGGTGGTTTTGCTGTATATTCTGGAAAGTGTAGGTTCCTGAGTCGGCTGCCACACGCTCATCATCCACAAACACGCCGGAAAGATACCATCCATCCGCAGACGTGATGTCAAAGCTTATGTCGCCTTCCTTTTTCGTCAAAACATAGAAGCTGTTTCCGCTTTCTTCCACCATTTGTACATTGTCCGTTGCCAGACGCACGGTTCCCCCTTCGGAATACGTAACCACGATTACATGCAATATCTCGTCCTCTTCCGGCTCCTGCGAAGGCAAGGGGCTGGAAGTCGGCGTGGGACTGGGCGTGGGAGTCGGTGTCGGACTGGGCGTGGGTGTTGGTGTGGGACTGGGCGCGGGAGTCGGTGTGGAACTGGGCGTGGGAGTCGGTGTGGAACTGGGCGTGGGAGTCGGTGTGGAACTGGGCGTGGGAGTCGATGTCGGTACAGACTTGTTTTCAAATACGGCTGTAATCGCAAGCGCATTTTTGGGCATGGAAAAGGATGCGGTTGCTGTGTTTGCCAAGATGACAGACGAATCTGTCGTTTCCCAACGTGAAAACACCTTATCGGCAGGGATATCCGCTGTTATGGTAACATTTGTGCCATCTTTAAAAATTTCCGTCTTGCCGTTTGGATCCTTTTCGGGTGCGGCGTTTGCACCCACCAGCGTGAGTTTGCGGTAATAATGTTTTTCAGAATTAATATTTAAACCGTTCGCATATTCCAGTATACATGTCCCTAATTGCTGCACCGCATTGATATGATTGCTATCACTTTTGGCTAAAGACAGAAGCGAATCTCCCTCAACCTCGAGCGTGCCGCTTTGAGCGTCGGAGGTTCCGCTGCCAATGGCATTTCCTGTGGTAAGAGTGGAAAGCGCGCGGACAGTGGCGCCGTTGAGTATCTTGATATTGCCGCACGTGCCGCCCTCGCCACCACCAATGCCGGTGTAACCCGTTGAGCCAAAAACATTACCGCCGTCAATTGTTATATTGCCGCTGTTTCCGTCCTTTCCGCCGCCGATGCCAGCGCCGCCACCGCTCCCTTGAGAAATTACAGTGGCATGATTGAGGGTGATGGTTTCACCGTTTCCGCCACTGCCGCCGCCGATTCCCGCAGCATCTGCGCCGCCCTTCGCCTCTATGGAAACGCTTGCGTTAAAGGTCATACTGCCGCCGCTTTGGCCGGTTCCTCCCCCAAAGCCCGCGCCTCCCGCACCGCCATAGGCGTATAATTGCCCGTTTCCACTAATGTTTAGGCTTGCGCCGGACGGAATCTGTATTCCCGCGAAACCGGCGCCTGTAGCCGTTAGAGTAGAATTTGTTCCATCGGTAGTAAGGGTCAGCGAAGCCCCTGATTCTAAGCTGATCGGCGGAGCCGAAGCGCTGGTGATTTTGAGGTCTGCCACCAGAAAAGAATGGGAACCCTCTTTTACAGTAATCGTATTAGACGAATTACCATATATACGAATTGAACCTGCGGACGGATCGTAATATGTTCCTGGAGCACCCCCTTGAGAATAGAATACACCGCTGCCATCTAAATCAAAGATGATATCCCCGTCGGCGATATTCAAATTTGCCCCTGCGGCGCGTGCAATCAGTGGCATTTCAGGTTCAGGCTGTGCGGCAATCTGTGCTTGCGCATCAATATTGCTCCCAACGCCAAGCGCGGACAAAGCAGATTGCTCCGCCTCGTTAATCGCAGCGGAATCCGGAGGGATGAATTCTGTCGCGTCAGGCGATAAATTTTCTTCCGGCTCCTTGCTTTCCAGAGAAGGGGACGCGTAAGGCTCTACCCCATCCATTCCATTGATCATGGAGCCTTCTGGAACAAAGTCTTCCGCACCGCTATATCCGCCGTCTTCCGCGAGCGTACTACCCGCCGGCACGGCAACCGCGACCAGAACGAAAAGCGCCGTAAGCACGACAACCAGCTTCTTTTTCATATGATTCCCCCTCGCCGGCAGCAAAGCCGCACCGGCATTAATGTATACATTTTTTATCAAGTATTATATTGCGCATCGCACACCAGTCAAAAGATACTTCGGATCTTCTTGATCCGAAGTATCCCTCCCTATCTTCATTTATTGCTGGGCAACGTAGTACAAAATGTGCCAGATCACACCAAACTTATCTTTCACCATGCCATACAGCTCACTGTAAAAGGTTTTTTGCAAGTCCATATAAACTTCGCCGCCATCTTTGAGCTCGTTGAAAATCCTTTTTATTTCTTCTTTGTCATCTATGTTTATGGTTGGATTGATATTATCTCCCACTGTGAGAGCAGAACCGGAAGGCATATCCATAAACATCACTGTCATGCCTCCAATCGGTATTCCGGCATACATAACTCGATCCATATCTTCCGGCGCGACAGGATGACTTTCATCCGGCGGCACCTGCGAATAAGTCATCAAATTGTGTACCGTCGACCGAAATACTCCGGCGTAAAATTCCACTGCCTCACGGCAGTTTCCATCGAAATTGATAAATAATTCAAGCTGCATAAAAAAACACTCCTGTTTTTATATTTCCGGTCTATTAAACCGTAAGTCTATTTTAGCATGCCCAACTGCCAAAATCTATCGGTATAGAAAATTCTTTGTCCCTTTTCTGTGTTTCATTTATCATCAATTGTGTTATAGTATTCAGGAAAGGATGTGGGCTTATGAAAAAATTCGAATATAAAACAATCCGTCTCACAAAAATTCACGATTTTGAGACAGAATTTTCAAAAGAAATAAACCTGCTGGGTCAAAAAGGCTGGGAGGTCGTCAATATGTGCATTCTCGAGGGAGTTGAAAGTCACCATCTTCTGGTGCTGTTAAAACGCGAGACCGAGTAGCTTTGAAAAATGATCAAGAACAATGTTTATTTTGCCGGAATGGATGTTAAAATCCTTTCCGGCTTTTCATATTAGCTCATTTGTGATAGAATACTGGCAAAGTATAAAATACAGTCAGCAAGAAAGGAATTGAGATGATCAATCAATATTATTTGGAGTCGGTATTATGCGGAGCAAAGGCTGTCGCATAGCAAACATGTTGTAAGATAGTCTTTGCTCGATCCTAAGACGATTATTTTAGGAGGATCAGCATAATGGGCTATAAAAACGCAGTTAGCGTGCTTCCCGCTTATTTGCTGGAAGCAATACAAAAACATATTGACGGAGAATATATCTACATCCCCCGGAGCATTGAACATAAAAAGCAATGGGGCGAACTGAAAAACAGCAGAAATCAGCTTGACCGGCGCAATCAGGAAATTTATGAGCGCCATCAACGCGGTGCGTCTGTTGAAATATTGGCGAGGCAATATTATTTGTCCCCCAAGACGGTGTATAAAATATTATCCGCTATAAAAAACGATCGTAACCAAAAAGGGCGGCACGGATGATACATCCTGTCGCCTTTTTGCTTCTGAACCATTTGATAGGGAGCATTTCCCCGCAAGCCATGCTACACTTTTCATCAGCATAAGGATGCAAAACAACACGGCATCCACGCAATGAAAGAGAAGGAGCGGAAAATGGAAAAGTACATCAAAACAAAAAAATATGATTCAAACTGGATAGAGGAAAACTGGATGGGGCCAAATCCTTTATGGCTTCTCGAGGATTTGTGCGGACATATGGATTTGCGACCGGGCATGAAAGTTCTGGACATGGGCTGCGGCAAGGGAATTACCAGCGTGTTTCTGGCAAAGGAATATGGCGTAACCGTCTTTGCCAATGACCTGTGGATCAGCGCCACAGAGAATCTGCGCCGCTTTGAGCAGGCCGGTGTATCGGGCAGCGTAACGCCGATCCGCGCAGAAGCCCATGCGCTGCCCTATGCGGATGGATTCTTTGATGCTGCCATATCCATCGACAGTTACAATTATTACGGCACAAGCGAAACATATTTCCCAGAAGTATTTTCAAGGCTGGTAAAATCCGGCGGACAATTTGGCATTGTTGTGCCCGGCCTTGTAAGAGAGTTTGAAAAAGGCTATCCGCCAACACTGGAAAAATACTGGAACCCCGAAATGTTCACCTTTCACAGCAAAGGCTGGTGGCGTCATCTCTGGGAAAAGACCGGGATTGCGAGCATAACCACCTGCTACGAGATGGAAAATCCAAAGGCCATATGGGAGCCATGGGCAAAGTGGGCAAAAGACCATATGCATCTATTCGCCGATATCATCGAACAGGAGGCTTTAGAGGCCAACAACTTTAGTGATGAAGATTTTTTAAGGGCCGACACAAACGACGACATTGCTCTCATTGTTTTGGCGGCAAGAAAAAAAGACTAAAACTTAATCCTCAGAAAAAGCGTTTTTACAACTTAATGCTGTAAGAACGCTTTTGGATTCCACATTTTTCCATCAACCTCTATTCAACAACGGCATTTCCGGCGATTAACAGCGGTAGTCTAAAAGCGCAGCGACTATGTTCATCTGCAATCACTTTTGAAAACATCCGGTGAAATAAATCGCCTATATCATACATCATATATCCCCTCCACATTGCCATAAAATACGAAACAGGCAAGGCTTTTGGTCGCTCTATATGCATCTAAATTTTACGCACTTGATTGTTTTTACGGACATAGTATAATGAATACATCATTGTTAGTCAATCGTTTCGAGGAGGGAATCCCATGCGTAAAAAAGTGCTGATTTTAACGGCAAGTCCCAGAAAAAACGGCAATACGGACAAAATGGCAAACGCTTTCATGAAAGGCGCAGATCAGGCTGGACATAGCGTTACAAAGTTTGAGACCGCTTTTAAAAATATTGGCGGATGCAACGCCTGTGATACTTGCTGGAGTACCGGTACGGCCTGCTCCGTCAAGGATGATTTCAATGAACTTGAGCCGTTGCTGGAAAGCTGCGATGTCATTTTGATTTCTACTCCGCTTTACTGGCTTTCTTTCCCTGCCCAAATCAAAGGCGCGATTGACAAGCTTTATGCTTATGGCGGCTCAGGAGGCTTACGCAAGCTGGCAATCAAGGAATGTTATCTTTTTGTGTGCGGCGGGGATACGAACGAAGAAGAATATCAGCCTATTTTAACAATGTATCACTTGTCCGCTGACTTTCTCGGTTGGAAAGACCGCGGAATACTTCAAATAGGCGGTGTGGATGGCGAGGGCGCGATAGAAAGGTCGGGCATTCTGGACAAAGCAGAAGAACTCGGACGGAATGTGTAATGAAACGTTCAAGGTTGAAAGAAAAAAGTCACCGCTCAATAGCTAGATGATTTCTTTGGAAAGAAAAAACGAAAAGCACGATAAAGCAGGCCAGTTTTTTCCAAAATTCATCTCGAGATTTAAAATAGTTCTGCATAATGGCCGCGCCTTGTGTTTGATCAGAAACCCTCATCTATAAGCGGCTACCGCTTTAGAATCATTAGCGACCCCTGTGCTTTTCTTTGCGTTTCTGTTGTTTTTGTTCAAATGCCTGCTTTTGCTCCGCCTCTTTTTGTTGGCGGGTCTTCGTTTTTCTGGCTGCTTTTCCCACAGCCTGCTGTTCCTTCAACGCCTGCCGCGCTTTTGTCTCCGGCCCATGCAAAGCAAGCTGTCGGTTGATCCGACGTTGCATTCGTTTGGGGTTCATGCGTGTTTCACATTCAAACTTCACATTCGCCACCACCGGCGGGCTGAACCGCAGACAGTGCCAATGGGTAAGAAAATAATTGTACACCTCATAATCCTTTGGCTCTGCGCCGAAAGTAACTTTGCACGCTTCCAGTTTTCCATCAGAAATTCGTTCAAACACAGCAACCCAAAATGGATCTTCATAATACACGGTCAACCTGCTTTTTTGCACAACAAATGCCCCCTTTAATAGGCGGCAAAGAACGGACAACCATGGAGGCAGGTTACTGACAGCTTTTCACTGCGTCCGGACTACCGGCCGGACCGTGTTTTTATCCTTGCACGTATTCGATTGATTCTATTGTACTGCGCTGTATGCTATTTTTCAAGACAGCAAATAACCGTGCTTTTCTGGCAGTATAATGCAGATGAAATACTTCTTCAGAAAAACCGTTCTCCGTATAACCTTTATTAAAGACATTCTATATTCATTTCATCTCATACAAATATAACTATTGCTTATCAAAATTTCTTTCATTTGTTTGATAAAGGAATCAGGTTTTATTTCAATTAAAATATCTACAATAGACTTCGCCCATATCCCCTTTATTGCTGTACTGCCGATGTGACTAATTCGGGCAATTTGTCCTTTCGGTAGTAACGCGAATAGGAATACTACATTGGTGTTTAGCTAATAAAGTAGCATATGGAACATCAAGCATGTTATAATCAATTTGGGATTATAAAGGTTCAGGGGGATTGCGAGATGGCAATAACCGACCGAGCAGGCGCGGCGTTGCCTTAAAACATAAGGAGAAAAGATGAGTGAAGTACATATCGGAGGCCTAATCTTAAAAAAAGCCATAATTCAAGGCGGCATGGGGGTTGGTATTAGTTGTTCCAGGCTTGCAGGAGCAGTTGCATACGAGGGGGGCATGGGAGTTGTTTCCACTGCACAGATAGGATATGGCAATCCGCGTTTTAAAGATCAACCAGAAGAAACAAACTTGAAAACACTGCCTGTGGAAATCGAAAAGGCAAAAGAACTCGCACAGGGCAATGGCGTAGTTGCCGTAAATATTATGTCTGTAACACAGCTATACGAGGATTACGTGAAAACAGCGATTGCTGCTGGTGTTGATGCAATTATTTCAGGCGCAGGGTTGCCATTGGAACTGCCTGCTTTGGCAAAAGGCACGGATGTTAAAATTGCTCCCGTTCTGTCGTCTTTCAAAGCTGCTAAAGTGTTGCTAAATCTTTGGCATAAAAAGCATCAGTCAACGGCTGATTTTTTGATTATGGAAAGTCCGTATTCTGGTGGACATCAAGGATACAACCGTAATAGCTTGGATAATTTAGATGAAACCATTAAGATCTTTGAGGATGATGTTAAAAAAGTGATTGAACTCAAAAAGACCTATGAAGAAATATATCAACAGGGCATCCCTGTCTTTGTTGCAGGTGGTATTTTTGATTCGGTGGATGTAAGCCATGCAATGTCTTTGGGAGCTGATGGAGTTCAAGTTGGAACGAGATTTATTGCAACAGATGAGTGCGATGCGAACGAAAACTATAAAAACGCTTACATCCTTGCAACAAAATCTGATCTGGTAATCATTGATAGCCCAGTTGGAATGCCTGCTCGCGTGCTGCGAAATTCGTTTGTAGAGAGAATGATGAATGGTTCTGAGAAAATTACAAATTGCTACAATTGTTTGAAAGCCTGCGACCCCAGCACTGCAAAATACTGCATTTCAGAAGTTCTAATAAAATCCGCAAATGGCGATACTGAAAACGGACTTTTGTTCTGCAGTACCAATCCTGATCGAATTAATAAAATACAAAGCGTAAAAGATGTTATTGCCGACTTGGGAATATAAGAACCTATTAGGATCGATAGATATTCCCGATTTACCCGACGTATCAGAATGCAGTATACAAATGCAGATTCGCAAGGGCGTGAAGGCAAAGTATGAAGGATTAGAGCAAGCCATATAAAAAAGTGTTCTTACAACTCGATTGCTGTAAGAACACTCGGACTGGTCTGGGTGACAGGAATTGAACCTGCGACCTCTTGAACCCCATTCAAGCACGCTACCAAACTGCGCCACACCCAGATAAAAATGGTATCATTTCTGACACCATCCTATTCTATCAGATTTTTACAAATTGCACAATGACTTTTCTTAAAATCTCAAGATTTTAAATCAACAACAATCCCAAGATTAGAAGACCCGTCGTAAGCACCGGAAAAAGCCTGTCAAACGCGGTCACTTTCAGCGGATGATAGCAAGAGCGCTTCGCTTTTTCATCAAAGCCTTTGGATTCCATTGCGGCGGCAAGCGCCTCCGACCAGCGCACCGCCTTTACCATGAGCGGAACAAGCAGCGCGGGTGAGATTGGATTGGGATAAATTCCGCGCGCCCAAAACGCCGCTTTTGTCTTGCGGTATTCGCTGCGCATATTGGGCAGAAGCTGGAATGCCGCCAGAAGTCCATACACAAATTTCGCGGGCATGCGCATCTGCTGTTCCATTGAGCGCACAAGATTCATGGTATCGGTAGTAAGCACAAACAGCATCCCCATACTTGCGAATGCCAACACGCGGCTTGCCAGCTGCAATCCATTGCGCACAGCATCATCTGTAATAAGCCCGTCGCGCGCGCCCACGCCGATATTGGAGTCCGCCGCAAACTTCATGCCTGTCACAAACATTCCAACCGCAAGAATCAGAACCGGAATTAAAATCTTGAGCGCCGTTTTCCAGTTGATTTTGGAAAACGCCAGCACAACCATGCAAACGCCTACAATCACGAAATTCAGAACAATATTATAAAAAAACGCGAGTACGATGATCGGCAGCAGCACTCCCACAAGCTTATAGCATGGATTGATTTGTTTCATCTTTTATCCTCCCTGCCAAAAGCGCCGTCCGCGAGCGTATACCAAACATCCGCATAGTCCTTTGCAAGCTGCATATCGTGTGTGGAAAAAATGAGCGTGAGGTCCTTTTGCGTTACCCTGTCTGTCAGCAGCTTCATGACAGACAGCAGCGCGTGCAAATCCTGCGCGTAAGTCGGCTCGTCGCACACCAGCACCGAGCAATCGTACGCCAGCAGCGCGGCGACGGCAAGCCTCCTTTGCTGTCCCTGACTGAGCATAAAAGGCGAAAGATTACGATGCCGCCACAGTCCCACCTCTTTTAAGTATTCCTTAATTTCTGATTTCAGCGCTTCGCCATCATAACGTGCTTTCAGGCTCACCGCCATCTCTTCATACACGCTTTGCGCCACAAACTGATCCTGCGGATTCTGGAATACAAACCCCAGCTTACGCGCCATTGCCTTTTTGCGCATGCTTTTCAGCTCGCGCCCTTCCAGCAGAATACTTCCTTCATAGGGCATCACGCCGCACAGCACTGAAAACAACGTACTCTTCCCGCTTCCGCTTGCGCCCGTAATCGCATGAACTTTGCCACGGTAAAATTCGGCGTTCAGTTGATTCAAGATCGATTTTCCATCATAGCCCGCCGTAAGTCCGCGAATGGAAAGAACCGCCGTCGGTTTCTCCTGCTGCGCCGGCGGCTTTTCTCTATAGTTTTGCCCAGGATAAACAATGCCAAGCTCCTGAAAAGTGTCCCGGAATTTATGCAGGGTTTGCCGCGTGATTCCACACTCAAGCATCCTACCGCCCTCTCCAAGTAGAATAACCTCATCCAAAACCGACAGCCACGGCGCAACCTGATGATCGACCGCCACGATGTTTACGCCTCGTTCTTCGTGCAACCTTTTCAGCTTTTCAATCAATTCAGCAGCGGACTGCGGATCGATATTTGCAAACGGCTCGTCGAGCAGCAGCCATTGCGGGCAGATTACGGTGACACAGGCAAGCATCACCTTTTGTTTTTCTCCGCCCGACAATGTGTGCAGGGTTCTTTGCTTCAGATGCGAAATCCCGCAAAACGCGAGCGCCTCATCGATTTTGCCATCCATTTCCTGCGGGTCTTCGCCCAGATTTTCAAGACAAAATACGAGCTCTGCATGTACGGTGTCCATGCAAAACTGCAAATCCGGATTCTGGAACATCATTCCCACAATTCGCGCGCGCTCAGAGGGCGGAACGTCCTTCATTTCCACCCCGCCTATGCTCGCGCTTCCTTCGTCGATTATACCCGCGTTCTGCGGATAAATCCCCGCCAGAAGATATAATAGCGTACTTTTTCCGCATCCTGACGGACCGCTCAATACGGTGATCTTCCCCGGCTCTATCGCCAGCTCCGCACCGTCTATCGCCCTGTATTTGCTTGTTTCCGCATAACGAAATACAAGATTTTTGCATTCCAGCCCCTGCTGCTTTTCTTCCATGCCGCCCCTTTATTTGCTGTGAAATTGATTGGTAAAGCCACCCATATCACCTGAAATATCCACTGTCGTCATTCCCTTCTCGTGCATAAAACGGCTGAAACGGTTCCAGCGCTCCGGCTTGATGGTTCCCCAGTGGCCTTCCTCATTCAAATAAATATTTGAAATATACCGCTGGCTGTCAGTGAGCAACTGGAGCCCGAAGTGCGGTGTATATTCGTGCAGAATTTTCGCTGCCGCATCCGGATCGTCCGCCGCGTCGATATATCCCTGATCGCTCCCTTTCAGGAACGCGCGCACAGCGTCCGGATCATTTTTGATCAGCATATTTTTTGCCGCCACAGCCGGCGCGCAAAAATCGAGCACCGGATCATAATCCGCAAACGCGAAATAGTTACAGTCTTTTCCTTCCTGCCGCATCACGAACCACTCCCAGTTTTTGTAAATCCACACTGCGTCCCCGTCATTCCCCAACGTTTGCGCAATATCGCCCACATCTTTGGTCACCAGCTTTACTTTGGAATAATCGCCGCCGTCCTCACTGACCGCATAACCGATCACCGCATGAAACCACTCGGGCGTCCAGTGGGTCAGCCTGTTGCCGGCAAGCTCGCGCGGGCGCGTGATTCCGCACTCTTTCAGAGAAATAATCCCTGAATCGTTCACCTGCGTAAGCGTCGCAACCGCTGTCACCTGATCCTTTTCATCCACTGTTTTGTCGTCCATATACACGAGCAGCGCGGGCTCAGGCGCAACGACAATATCCGGATCGCCCGCAAACTGATGCCCGCATCCCCCAAATTCGCCTTCTATGCGCACATCCAGCCCCAAATCGCTATAGTATCCCTTTTTGAGCGCTACATAAAATCCTGTGTGGTTTGTGTTGGCAAACCAATCCAATTCAACATGTATCTTTTTCGCCATTTTTCTGCTTCCTTTCTTAGATCGCCTCTTCTTCATCCGCAATTTCCTGATGCACATATTTCGCACCCAGCGGATATCCTTTCAAAACGCCCGTGCGCGCCAGTCCCTTTCCAAGAAGGTTGCTGAGCAGCCCCGCAAAGAGCAGAGAGGTTACAAGCCGCACCACAAACATACCAATCAGCATGGGCACCGCAACGGCAGCATAGCCGTTTGTAAAATAGGTCCATACAAAACTCAACACACACGCAAACGTCGCGGATACGCACATGCTCAAAAGGTTATAGCGCTTATAGCCAAACACCGCAAACCCAAGCTCGAGTCCGATACCCTGCACAAGGCCCGTGGTAATCACCAGCGGGAAATTGCCCATCAGCAGCTCTAAAAACGCCGCCAGCACTTCCGTCACCAGCGCAACGCCGGGCTTTTGCAGAATGAATGCCGCAACCGTGGCCGCCATAAACCAGACTCCGTACACAAGCTCAAAATTGAACGGCGCAAGCCCAAACGGCGTAAGCGCCGCCTGAAGCGCCATGCTGATGTAAAACGCCCCCAGATAAATCAACGCAAACAACACACCTAATATGCCGATCATGATCACATCTTTTAATTTCCATGCCATTTTCTTTTGTTCCATCTTTCCTGTCTCCTCTTCTTTTCCTTGTTTATGAACCATGGCCGGCCTATTTTCGTCTTGAAAGCGGAACAAAAAAAGTTCTTTCCGCAATCAAACGAAAAGAACTTTATCTCACCATCACAAAAAAAGTACGCTCCCTCCGCCAGTATTAACCGGATCAGGTTCAACGGGTCTAGGCACTTACCTACTCTCAGCCGCCTTATGGCAACTCCCCTGCTTCAATATTCAGTTCCATTTCAATATAGCAAACATCGTTTGCTCTGTCAATGCGTTTTATTTACACGACCTGCTACAATATTTTTTTACAGCGCGCCGCGCAGATATAAGCGCTGCCTACCGCAACATTAAAATTCCTGTTCTCCTCATCCACACTTTTGAGCAAGGGAGAAAACGTGGTGTTCTCATCCAGCCGAATTACTTCGTAGCTCTGGTTATGCTGTTTCAGCCCTCTTTTGATGGTCTCAAACACCTCGTCCACCGCGACGATTCCGCCGGAAAGAAGCCGCGTGGTCTTAATCTCCGGAAAAATCAGCTTGTCCTGATCGATCAGCACGCCAAGCGCCTTGCCCATCTCCAAAAACGTATCCTCCACCTGCCTGCATCCTTCGGTCAGCATTGAAATAAGCCTTCTCGTCAGCTTTCCGCGCTTATCTCCGCCCGTATTGGAAACCATGAGCAGATTTTCTTCCTGAACCTCTAAAAGTCCCTCTTTTACGAATTCCTCAAACAACTGCTCATTTTCACGCATGAGGGTTCCTACCCCCATGCGAAAAAGCCCCAGTTGCGATACATATTTCTGGACAGTTCCGGCAATTCCAGTATTCAGGCTGAGTATGCTGCGCACATCCTGCGCCGGAAAACGCTGCTGTGCAAGGTTTCCCAGATCGATCACATGCTGGAATCCCTCCAGCGGCACAGCCTGCACCGTGCCGCCCATTGACACAAAGCCAGTCCCCATCTCTGTTCCGATCGTATTTGCAAACAGACCGTTTTCATCGATGAGATCACTTTTCGCAAACGCCTGTTCGATGGAAACAATAATAGATGCAGCGTTTCCATCGTTTATTATCATCACGGATTCCGGATTTTTTGCATAGTTTGCCACCAGTTTGTCAAGAAGCTGGGTCTTTTCGAATTCCGTTTCATACTCAGGATTTTTCCGCATGCCAAGCTGCTTATACGATTCACCCCCCGCAATTTTGTTTTGCACCACAATATCAGGAAACCCGACGCAAATTCCATCGAAATTTGGCTGAATCCCGATTTCCTCTTCTACAGGATCAATCATCGCGCTGATTTCCTCAAGGGGTTTTTGACAGTCAAACGCCTGCTTGATGTCCGCCGCCTCTCTTCCTGCCCGTGCGCATCCGGCGTACAGGTTCATGAGACGAACCATAAACACAATCGGCTCTAACAGCTCTTCCGCCCTCTCAAAAAGCGTGGGAAACCATGGATATTCACTCATCGCAATGACTTTGCCATCGTCCACCACAGCCGCTTTGATCGAATTGCCTCCAATATCCAGCGAGCAATAGCAAGCGCCCTCAAGCGCGCACGCGCATAACGCACGCGCATCCTGCCCTCCTTTGGAAAGGGAAAAAATCTCTCCCTCATAACGCTCAGGCTTTTCGCTAAAATCCCTGCTTACGATTTCAAACCTGTTCATTCCTTGAATTTTATTCATGCGGCTCATGTAATTGACATATGTGCCGTATCCGCTCCTGTTGTTTTTTTCCGCGTCAAGGTCAAACGCTTTCACCGCTTCGCAAATCATTTTTTGCAGGACACCGCTGCCGTGATCGCTGTAAATCGTAAGACATACCCCGCCAAACGAAACGATCATATTATTGATCATCGCCAGCAGATAGTTTTGATAAAGCGCCTGTTCCCTCGCCAGTTCTTCGTCCATAGGCATTGCAAACGCAAGCGTCCGGTAGGCTCCGTCCTTCGTTACAGCCAGATGAAGCTCCACCTTCTGCGTTTGTTCCCGCGCATCGATCCATCGCTGAAACTCGCTGAGATAAAGAGGCTTATATTCATATTCAGTTAATTTCATTCGCTCATCCCACCTCAGTTTCCATGCTCCGTTCGGGCGAGTATCTCATCCTGTAATTTTTCAGAAAGCTCGACATAGTTCGCGGAATATCCCGCCACCCTCACAAGCAGATTGCGGTGCTTTTCCGGATCTCTTTTCGCTTCCTCCAAATCCGCCCTCGAAATAACGTTAAACTGTGCATGGTTGATTTTCAGCTCCACAAAGGCACGCAGGAAAGAGGTGAATTTTTTGACTCCCTCCGGCGTTGCAAAAAGCTGCGGGTTGAACTTCAAATTCAGCAGCGATCCGTTGCTGGCAAGCTTAGAATCCACTCTTGCCACCGACTTCAAAACAGCCGTCGGCCCTTGCTTGTCCCTGCCATAGACAGCGCTCATCCCTCCGTCCGCAAGCGGCTCGCCACTCCGTCTTCCATCCGGAGTCGCACCGACATTTTTTCCCATCGGAACATGCGCGGATACGGTATATAAACCCAGATGATAGTTTCCGCCCCTGTAATTTTTATATCCTGTCACCAGGCCGTGAAAATGGCGCACCCACTTTAATGCCAGATTGTCCACCCATTCAATATCGTTTCCGTATTTTGGCACCTTGTCCAGCATGTTAAGGCGCAGGATTTCGTCAGGATAATCGTCGCGCAGATTTTTCATTAATTCGGCGGCACTCACTATTTTCTCGTCATAAACCATCACTTTAAGGGCCGCAAAGCAGTCCGCCAGATTTGCAATTTGAATGGCCTGAATTCCGGAAAAGTTGTACACCGCTCCACCCGCCGTAACATCCTTTCCTTTTTTCATGCAATCATCCACCACCGCAGACAGCAGCGGCGAAGGGAGCATTTCTTCATGCGTTTGCTCCACAATCTCAAGCCCTGTCATCATGCGTCCAACGAAGAAATCCAGCTGCTTTGCATATGCCTCTTCCAGCGCTTCAAACGTGGCATAGTCCGCAAGCCCGCCCGTGTCAAGGCCGATCTGCTTTCCTGTCAGCAGGCATTTGCCATGGTTCAGCGTCAGCTCGAGCGCTTTGACCATATTAAACATCGCCGCGTCGCTGTAACCAAGGTCATTGCCCTGCGTGCTGATTTCCACACATCCTACGATTGCATAATCCTTCGCGTCCTTCGGCGCAATCCCAATTCCCTCAAGCGCCGGAATCACAGATTCGTCGTTTAACACCTGCGGCATCCCCGATCCCTTCCCGATCACCTCGGCGACACGTGTCAGATAAAGCTCAGGAGACTTCTTGTGCAGCCGTGCGGAAAGATTCGGCTGCCTCAAATACATGTGCTCCTGCGCGCGCAAAAACAAATACGTCAGCTCGTTTACCGCGTCGCTTCCATCCTCTTTGATTCCGCCCAGCGTCATATTAAAGCCGATGGGAAAACCCGCAAAAAATTCGGCCCCTGCCGTATTTCTCATATAAACGATCTGGTTAAATTTAAGAAACAGACAGTCGATCAGCTCCATTGCCTGCTCATCAGTAAGTCTGCCCTCCTGCTTGTCGCGCTTATAATATTCATATAAATATTGATCCACCCTGCCCGGCGAAAAAGAAGAAGCGTTTGATTCAAGCTGCACCAGCACGAATAAAAACCACAACGATTGCAGCGCCTCATGAAACGTCCGCGCCGGTCTTTTCGCAAGCGCCGCGCAGTTCTCACCGACTGCGCGCATTCCCTGCGGGTCGCCGCTAGCATCTGCCTTTTGCATTGCAAACGCCGCATAGCGTAGCATAAACGTTTGAACGCCCTCCATACATACCGCAACCGCACTGTAAAAATCCTTTTGCGCGTCCGAAGCACCAGCCATTGCCTTTTGCGCATCCTCTAAAATGCCCGACGGCCCTTTTTTCAGCCATGCTTGCACGCCAGGGCAGATGTGCCCCTGTGCGTGATCCTTTTGATTGATCTTTCCAACGATTTCACATTCTTTGACCTCCTTGGGAATCCGCTTTTCGATTGTATCTTCCAGCGAAATTCCTTTCCAGAAAGGAACGAGCTCCTCAAAGAAATAAGCTCTGTCTTCCGCCCGCACCAAAAACTGATCCTGCGGCCTTGTTTCCAGATCGTCAATTTCCCGCTCAAGCCAGCTGATTCCCGCTTCCGGAAATACAACCCCCGCGCAAGGCTCCTTTGTGCGGTTTGCGCAAATCAACTCGCCGTCCTCTATCTCAATTTCAATATGTTCCATCGCTTCTTTCAGCGCGAGCGCTCTTTTGGTAAGCACCGTATCGCCTGAATGCGTTTGATACACCTTTGTAATGTATTTCGCCTGCTCCACAGACAAATATCTCGGTGCATCCAGCATGTTTTTGCGCAGCCGCAGCACGCGCTCCGTCGGCAAAATTTTGGATACACAAAATACAAATTCTTTCATAAAGAATCCTCCCGTGTTCGTTTGCCGACGATCAACTTATCATTCGGCTACGATTAAATTCACTTGTTTACTGAGTTCATTATATGTTTTATCATCAATACCGGAATCCGTGATAATGCAATCAATCTCTTTCCACTCCACAACTTCCACAAGCGAGCTTTTCTTAAACTTGGTGCTGTCCATCAGCACGCACACCTTCTCGCTGCGCTCGGCATATCCCTTTTTCACGCCGATGTCAAAAAAGTTGGTGGAACAAATACCGTTTCGGTTAAGTACTCCACTTGTTCCCATGAAGCTGATATCAATCGCCATTTCACGGATGGACTGCTCGGTTGCCACGCCCTGAAAAGACATGTCTTCCGCACGGTATTCCCCTCCGGTACCAAAAATCACATTGCTGCTGTCCACCACTTTTTGCAGAACGGGAAACGAGTTTGTAATCAGTGTATTGCCGCTTATTTCAGCAAGCATTCCCGCAAAGATCGCAACGGTGCTTCCGATGTCAAGGCCAATGATGCACTTGTCTTTGGGCACAAACTCCATTGCCTTTTTCGCGATCAGAATCTTCTCTTCATAGTTGAAGGCCGAGCGCTTTGTCATGGGCTGAACAACGTCCGACTCCGCGAGCACAGCGCCGCCGTGTACCTTTTTGAGGATTCCCTTATTTTCCATGAAAGCAAAATCCTTACGGACCGTTTCATCTGAAACCCCAAACAAATCAACCGCATCCGACACCCGCAGTTCATGGTTTGCCTTAATGTAGTCGATCATTAAATTTCGCCGTTCCGTTACGCTTTTCAGCCCCATATCATTCCACCGTATATTCGTCTTGTTTTACACTGTTTTTCCCGTTTATATTACGTTTCATCATATCACAATTCTGCTTGATTTGCAACCGCAGCGCGGAGCCGTCCCGCCCCTGAAATACCATCTCCCATCATGAATTTTGCTCCCTTAATATCTGATTCATTGTGCTTTCATACACTTCAAACGGCGCCTTTTGACCTGTATACAGTTCAAACTGCTTGCAGGCCTGATGCATGATCATTCGCGTTCCGGAAAGCACCCTGCATCCTGCCAGCTTTGCCTGCTTTTGGAACTCCGTCACCAGCGGCAGAAACACCACGTCGAGCACCACGGTATTTTCCCTGATCCTGTCCGCCGTCAAAATCGTTTCCTGCGTTTTAAATCCGACAGGCGTGCAGTTGATCAGGATATCATATTGCGTTTCGCGGCTTACTTTTGACGTATCCCCGCCATAGAGTACGCCGAATTTCTGCGCAGTCGCGCGTCCTGTTTCTTCGTCGATTTCATAGATGGTGATATCGTCCGTAAACTGCTTTAATCCCCAGATGATTGTTTTGGACACACCGCCGCCGCCAAGGATACATACCTTTTTTCCAGCAAGGTCGCTCACCGCCTCCCGGAGCGTCGTAACGGCTCCGTAAACGTCCGTGTTATATCCTTTCAAAACGCCGTTTGTATTCACAACCGTATTGATGGCGCCGATCTCCCGGGACATCTCATCAAGCTCGTCAAGGTATGAGATAATATCCGTCTTAAACGGCATGGTAACAGCCATGCCCCGCATTCCCAAATTGCGCATTGCGTCCACCGCGCCTTTCAGGTCGTCCGGCTCAAACGAAACATATGTATACTCGAGTCCCAGATGCCGGAATGCGGCGTTGTGCATTTTTACGCCCAGGCCGCCGATGGAACCTGCAATCGAGCAGCATAAAACCGGATATGATTTTGCCATAGTATGCCTCCTCCTAATGTGCTCGCTGCACATTCTTATTTGCCTTGTTGGCAAATTTTGTCTGTATTACCTCGATGTTTGCCGCTATGACAATCACCGCGCCCGTGGCGATAAACTGATAGAACGTATCCACGCCGAGCACAATGAGCCCTACCTTCAGCCCCGCAAATAAAACGGCTCCCAAAAACGTGCCGAATGCGTTTCCCCTTCCGCCGGCCATGCTTGTGCCGCCGATTGCCGCCGCCGCGATAGCGTTGAGCTCATAGCCCTGCCCTGTGGTCGGGTCTCCCGTGCCCAGCTTGCCAATCTGGATGATCGCCGCGAGCGCCGTACCCATCATGCCGATTCCATAAATCAATATTTTGGTTTTGTCCACCGTTACGCCGGACAGCTTGGATGCTTCTTCATTGCCGCCAATCGCATAGGTATAGGTACCCAGCTTGGTCTTTTTCAAAAGAATATACATCAGGATCGTGAACACCACAAAGATAATAACCGATACCCTGATAAACGGAAACAGCTCGCCGTCCACCAGCGTTCTGTAGTCGTCCGTAACGCCCAGCACCGGATATCCGTTCGTGACGACATAGGCAAGCCCCCTGTAAATCGACATGGTGCCCATCGTCGCAATAAACGGCTGCAGGCCCAGCTTTGCCACCAGAAAGCCGTTGGCCGCGCCTGCCGCGAAACCAAAAAGAAGTCCCACAATCACGCACACAAGCGGATTGACCCCCGCCACCACCATCTGCGCGACAATCGCGCCATCCAGAGCCAGCACAGAGCCCACCGATAAATCGATGCCGCCCGTTATGATCACCAGCGTGATTCCCACGCCCATCAAGCCATAGATCGTAGATTGCTCCACAATATCACGAATATTATTTGCCGACACATAAATCGGCTCAATGATACCGAAAATTAAAAACATGACGATAATCGTTACGACAACGCTGAATTCCCGGCTGTTATTTTTGATAAACTTTTTTGTGTTTTCCATCATCAGGCCCCTCCTACCGCATACTTTAATACATCGCTTTCTTCCAGGTCGACATTGTTAATCTCCGCCGTGATGCGTCCTTCTTTCATCACCAGTATCCGGTCGCTGATGCCGATAATCTCCGTCAGCTCGGAAGACACCATGATGATAGACTTGCCGTCCTCCACCATGTCCTCCATCATCTTGTAAATATCAGCTTTTGCACCGATGTCGATTCCCTTGGTCGGCTCATCAAAAATCACAACGTCCGCATCCGTTGACAACCACTTTGCCAAAATGACCTTTTGCGCGTTTCCGCCCGACAGGTTGTATGTCATAAATTCCGGATCGTTAGGGCTCAATCCTACGATTTTCCCTTGTTTTTCAGCATTTTCCATCTTTTGACTGCGATTGATGAAAATTCCTTTTTTAAATTTGTCAATTGCCGCAAGTGCAATGTTGTCTCCATTATTGAGATTTTTTACAAATCCCTCTTCTTTCCTGTTCTCAGAAATATAGGCAAGCTTTGCCTTCACCGAATCCTTCGGGCTTTTGCAAAGCTCTGTTCCGTTCAATTTTCCCTCTCCGGAAAACACCCTGTTTGCGCCAAACAGCCCTTTCATGACCTCCGTGCGTCCCGCGCCCACCAGACCGAAAAAACCCAGAATTTCTCCCTTTTTCAGTTGAAAGCTCACGTTTTCAAACTCCGCTCCGGTCAGGTTTTCCACGGTAAGCACCGTCTGCCCTTCCACAACCCTTGACGGTCTCGTGCGTTTTGCAAACATGGATACGTCGCGTCCAACCATGCAGTTGATCAGCTCGTCTTTGGACGTGCCTGCGATGTCCAATGTTTTGATGAACATTCCATCCCTTAAAATTGACGCACGGTCGCAAATTTCAAAAATCTCATTCAGCTTGTGGCTGATATAAAGTATCGTGATGCCCTTTGCCTTCAAATCCGCAATGACCTCAAACAGAATTTCCACTTCCGCATCCGAAAGAGACGAGGTCGGTTCGTCAAACGCAATAATCTTTGCGTTTGTATAAAGCGCCTTTGCAATCTGCACCATTTGCTTATGCCCGGTGCTCAGGCTCTTCATTTTATCCCTTGCGCGAAACGTACACTTCATGGTTTTCAATATCTCGTCCGTCTCCTGAAACATTTTGCGCTTATCCACCATGATCCCCTTCATCGGTTCAGAGCCAAGCATGACGTTTTCCGCCACCGTAAGCTCCGGAATAATATTGATTTCCTGATGGACCTTTGAAATACCGTGCCGGATCGCTTCATTTGCATTGTTGAAAGAAACCCTGTTCCCTTCAATCAATATTTCCCCTTCTGTAGCCGGAAAGCTTCCGAATAAAATATTGAGCAGTGTGGATTTCCCCGCCCCGTTTTCACCGAGCAGCGCATGGATTTCCCCTTGTTTCACGCTGAACGACACATCGTTTAACGCTCTTTGTCCAGGGAAAATTTTTGTGATGTTTTTAAATTCAATATAATTTTCCATGACTCATACACCCTTATTACGTTTTTTGGGGTACCCCAAAGCCTGTTAAGCGCACAGCCGGCGCAAACCCTGTTGCGCCGTGCCATGCCCTTCTTTGTGTTTGTTTATTTCGCTACTTCAATTCCCGTCCAGCCGATCAGCTTTGCAGGATCTTCTTTTACATTGGTTGAATCGATGATTGCCTGCGGGCTGTAGATTACTTTCGGTACATCCTGCCCTGCAATCTGGCGGAGCAGCATTTCCGTTCCGATCTGCGACATGTAGTATGGGAAAGAATCAACCGTGGCGCTTAATCCGCCCCCTTCGATCGATCCTCTGGCTTCGCTGGTACCATCCGTGCCAACCACCAGGCATTCGCCCAGTTTGTCCGCTGCTTTTACAGCTTCCAGCGCGCCCATTGCCATCGTGTCATTGTTTGCATAGATTGCTTTTAAGTCCGGATATTGCTTCATCCAAACGTCCGCCACATCTTTTGCTTTCATTCTGTCCCAGTCTGCGTTCTGGATTGCAACAACCTCTACTTTGGGATTATTTTTTGCAAACCAGTTTTTAAATCCTTCCGTACGCGTTCTTGCCGGAGGCGCTTTCGGGAGTCCCTGAATGATGGCTACCTTGCCCTCTCCGCCGATTTTCTCATTGACCCACTGCGCCGCAAGCTCTGCCGCTTCCAGATGCCACGCGCCAACCGTTACCGGAATTTGCGGCATAAACGCATCGTTTACAACTGTCATCGCGATTCCTTCTTTGGCCGCATTTTCAACGCCGGGAAGCAGGTTGCCTTCCGCAATTGGGGAAACGAGCAAGCCATTATATTTTTTGTTGATCATATCGCTCATCACCGCAAGCTGGCCCTGCTCGTCCGTTTCGGCCTGTGCGGATCTCACATCCATTGTGATGTTCATTCCCGCCGCTTTCAGGTCTTCAGCCGCTTTTTCTGCGCCTTCTTTTTGCATCCGCCAGAATTCATTTTCGAACGCTTTGCACACGTAACCGATCTTAACCTCTTCTGCACTGACCGGCAGCGGCCCTAATTTTTCTTTCGCTTCCGCATACGTCATTGCGCCGTCATAATAATCGATGCCCTGCTCTGCAACATCCGCTGCGGGCAAACCGGAATCAGCCGCTCCTGCTGAGGCGGATGCTTCCGCGCTTTGTGCCGGGGCGCTTGCTTCTGCGGATGCAGGGGTGCTTGCCTCTGCCGGCGCTTCTGCGGAAGCCGACGCTGCCGGAGCCGCCGGCGCGCATGCCGTAAGCGCCAGAACTGCAACGATTACGACTGCCAGAACCATTGTAAGTTTCTTTTTCATTTTTCTTCCTCCTAGATATTCTTTACTTTGTATCGCGCTGGGCGACCAAAATGAAACTGCAAAGATTACTTATTCCGGACACATTCAGTTGGTATCTCATTCGGATAAATATTGGATTTCCAATTTTTAAAGCGTATTATATTGGATTTCAAACTGTATCATTGGCTTTAAAGCAATATTACCACGCTATTTATTGGTTGTCAATCAAAATATATTGGTATTTTATTGGATTTTTATTGACCTTTTATTTCTTCCATGCTATTCTAGATTTCAGAGGGCGACGGTCCCGCCACGCCTGATTTATCCCTCCAATATAGTTTCAGGACCGCCATATATCTTTATTTGAAAGGATTTTCCGTCTTATTATGGAAGGACAGATTTTTAATATTCAACCATTTTCAATCCATGACGGGCCCGGTATCAGAACAACCGTTTTCCTCAAAGGCTGTCCGTTGCGATGCAGCTGGTGCTCCAATCCGGAATCCGGAACGTTATCCCCTTCTTTGTTTCACGACTCAAACAAATGCCTTGCCTGCGGCACATGCGCGGCGGCGTGCGGCAGCGGCGCCATTCATTTTTCCAAAGGGAAAATTTTGTTTGACCGCCAAAAGTGTACGGAATGTTTTGCTTGCGCGCAGGTTTGCCCCACCCGCTCCTTTTATATGGACAGCAAATCATATGAGCTTAACGAACTGGTTTGTTTCCTGCTGAAGGATAAGCTATTTTTTGATGTTTCAGGGGGCGGTGTGACGCTTTCAGGGGGAGAGCCGTTTTTCCAAAAAGAGTTCTGTCTTGCCCTGTTAAAAGAACTAAAAAAGAACGGGATTCATACCGTGGTTGAAACCTGCGGTTATGTTGCTCCTGAAACCCTATCCGCGGCAATGCCGTATGTCGACTTGTTTTATTTTGATTTAAAGCATCTGGATCCAAACATCCACAAGGCATTCACCGGTACGGACAACCGCCTGATCCTTGAAAATCTTACTTTTCTTACAAGCTGCAAAAAGGACCTTGTGCTGCGCATCCCTGTGATTCCCGGCGTAAACCTTGACGCCGGGGTGATGAACGAATATGCCGCGCTCTGTCAAAAGCTCCATATTGGCGCCGTGCATCTGCTGCCCTTTCATCAATACGGCTCCCGCAAATATAAGATGCTGGGGCTCCCTTACCCCTTTGAACAATATAATCGCGTGGAGGAATCCGCGCTGCAAGCGTTTGTGCCACTTTTTACACGCGTGGGGACCGCCGCGCAAATCGGCGGCTGACGCAAAATAAAATATCAAACATGGAGGAATCCAAATATGAAAGTAAAAATTTCCACCTCACTTATGTGCATGGATATGATGAACGTTGCCAAAGAGATCAGCTTCCTTGACACCAAATCCGATTATTATCATATCGACATTCTGGACTGGCATTATGTGAAAAATCTTTGCCTTGCGCCCTGCTTTATGGAGCAATTAAGCAAAATTTCTTCCATTCCGCAGGACGCTCACCTAATGGTGGACAATATTGATGAAGATTTAATCAAGCTTTGCCTCGATTCCGGCGCAGCCTGCATCACCCTGCCCCCTGAAATCGTACAAAACAAGGTGTTTCGCCTGATCCGCATGATTCATGAGGCAGGACAGATGGTCGGCTTCTATATCAACCCCGCCGCGCCGCTCGATCTGCTGCTGCCGTATATCCACCTTGCGGATAAGCTCACATTTATGACGGTTGACCCGGGATACCCCGGCCAAAAATTCATCGAAGAATCCCTCACCAAGGTTTCCGCAGCCCGCAAACTCCGTGAGGAAAACGGATATCATTATCTCATTGAAGTGGACGGCTCGTGCAACAAATCCACCTACCGCCGTCTGTATGACGCGGGAGCGGAATGCTTTGTGGTCGGCTCCACAGGGCTTTTCGGCATGGACAGTGATATCAGCAAAGCATGGAGCATCATGGAATCAGACATCAATAACGCGCTCCGCTAAAAAGGAGGCTACAGATGAAAATTTTTATCTTGGGAAGTATCAATTTCGACGTAGTGACCACCACAGAGCATCTGCCCAAAAAGGGCGAAACCGTACACGGACGTTCGGTGGATAATTTTATCGGCGGAAAAGGCACCAATCAGGCCGTGCAGGCCGCGCAACTTGACGCTGAGGTCTATTTTGCGGGGAATTTGGGAAAAGACCATTACGGCTCAATCGCCTTCAATACACTGAAAGAAAAGGGAATCCATACGGAGTTTATCCGCATCGATCCATCGCACCCTACAGGTTGCGCCGTCATTACAATCGATGCAAACGGCGATAACACGCTGGTGCATACCCCGGGCGCAAACAAAACAATCCCAATGGAAACGGTTTTGGCGGCGCAGGATACGCTGAAAAACTGCGATCTTTTCATCACACAGCTCGAGATTAACATGGATGTGGTAGAGCTTGGCCTGTCCCTTGCCAAGCAGAATCATATCCCTGCCATTGTGAATCCCACGCCTGCGCTTCCGCTTTCCGATTGCATCTTCGAAGGTCTCGACTATATTGTCCCCAACGAGACGGAAAGCGAGGGCTATACGCAGATTCTGCGGGATGGTCTTTGCACAGAGGACTGGTGCAGGAAAAACGGAGAATGGTTCCTGCAAAAAGGGTGCAAAAATGTGGTCATCACGCTGGGAGAAAAAGGAGCTTATTTCTTAAGCCAATCAGAAGAGCTTTTTGTGCCCGCCTTTCGTGTAAAGCCTGTTGACACCACAGCCGCAGGCGATAGTTTTATCGGAGGCTTTGCCCGCGGAATCGCGGGGCACATGCCGGTTGCGGACGCGCTGCGCCTTGGCTGTGCGTGCGGCGCGCTCACCACCCAGCAGCTTGGCGCACAAAATTCCATCCAAAACAAGCAGTCCGTGCTTCGCTTTTTGCAGGAACAGGGAATCTCTCTTTCGCTATCATAACAGAACAGGAGCAAATAAATTGATTCAGGCAGTTATATTCGATATGGACGGTGTGCTGATGGATTCCGAACCGGAAAGCCTCAGGCAGCATCAGGCGGTCGCCGCGCGTTTTTCCATTGCATTAACGCAGGAAGAGCTTGATTTCTGCCTTGGGATTCCCCTTTCCTCCATCTGGACGCATTTTCAAAAAAAATATTCCATTCCGCTCAGCGTGGAAGAGCTTGTCGCTTTGGAACAGCAGGCTTTGAGAGAAAAATTCTCTTCTGCTCAAATTCCGCCGATACAAGGGGCGTTTGCCGCGTTGGAGTCGCTTAAAAACGCAGGATATCAAACGGGGATCGCCACTTCCAACTTTGATTTCAATGTGGCCTCGTCCCTGCTCCACAATGGCGCAACGCATTTGGTGGATGCGATCGCGCACCACGACAGCGTCCCCTTCCACAAGCCATCCCCCGACGTATTCCTGTGCTGCGCGCAGCAGCTTGGCGTTTTGCCGGAAAACTGTGCGGTCATCGAAGACTCTTATAACGGGCTTGTTTCGGCAAGGCGTGCGGGCATGAAGGTGGTCTCCTTCCGCTATGACGGAAAAAAACCCTTTTATGCGGATCATTCGCTGGAGCAGATGAAAGAGCTTACGCCGCAACTGATTGCTTCGCTATAGTCGCTCCAGGTCATTCCTGCGCTCAGGCAGAAACGCTTCTGCTTTTACTGCATATCAAATTTCTTCAAAAGCCGGTTTCCTTCTGTGAATCCGGCTTTCCTCCGTCTGGTTCCTGCTAATCCAACTCCTCCAGATCACCAAGCTTTGTCTTTATACGAATAGACCGCTTTTGCACAGTTTCCAAATGATTCTGCGCCGCTGCAAGTGAATTTTGCGTTTTCTGGATCATGGCGGCAAACGTCTCAAACTCCGCCTTCACAGCGCTGAGCATATCAATAATCGCCGCCGAATGCTGACGAATGGAAAGCGTGCGGAATCCCGTTTGCAGGCTCGTCAAAAATGCGCTCAGCGTGGACGGACCCGTAACCATCACGCGGTATTTGCTTTGCAGCTTATCAACCAGTCCCAGCCGAACGATCTCTGCGTATAGTCCTTCTGAGGGCAAAAACATGATTGCAAAATCCGTTGTTTTGGGCGGCATAATATATTTTCCGCTGATCTTCTTTGCTTCCGCAAGCACAGCCTGCACAAATTCTTTCTGGGCGGCACTTAGCGCCTGCGCGTCTCCTGCCTCGCTTAAGGCAAGCACGCGCGCGTAACGATCCATAGGAAATTTAGAGTCAATGGGAAGCAGAACGTCCCCGCCCTCTTCTCGCGGCATACGCACCGCAAACTCCACCGCGTTATCCTGCGCGATACGCGCATTTTCCTCAAACTGAGAGGGCGCGAGAAAATCGGACAACAGCTTATAAAGCTGCACCTCTCCCCAAATGCCGCGCGTCTTGACTCCTGCCAGAATATTTTTCAAATCACCGATTCCATTTGTCAGCGCGCGCACCTCGCCCATGCTCTGATAAACCTGCTGCAATTGCTCGTTTACCCGCTGAAAGGAAGTGCTCAGTCCGCTTTTCAGCGTTGAATCCAGCTTCTGATCCACAGACCGCTGTATCTCATCCAGCTTTTCCTGCACACTTCGCCGTAAAAGCTCCACGCTCTGGTTATTTGCGCCCGCGGTTTTATGGACCATATCCATCATCATGCCGGACAGCATCTGAAACTGGTTTGTGATCTCCATGCGCAAATCCGCCGCATCCCTGCCGTTGTCTTGCTTTTTCCCTCGCGCCAAAAGCGCAATGCACAGGATTGCCAGCACGCCGATTGCAATTAAAATTATGATTGTATCATTCGCCATTATAAACACCTCGTTTTTATCATAACATATCCGCCTTGCAAAATAGGTCGAAAATCAAAAAAACGGTGCAAAGAAATCTGCACCGTTCGATCTGTTTTTTTGATTGTCGCGTCAATAAGGGCGCGCACACATCGCAATCTGCCATTTTCCGCCGTCCCACAGGTCATTGACCACAACCTGCCCCTTGGACGAGCTGGCCTCCACCACTTTTCCGTCACCCAGATAAATACCAACGTGATGAATTTCGTCATACCGCCCGCACTCACAACCCGCTTTCTCCCAGAAAACAAGGTCTCCCTGCTGCAAATCCTGCTGCGGAATGGTGTATCCGTTCTGTGCGCAATATTGCGCCTGCGTTGCCGCCGTACCCGGCAGCGACACTCCGGTTTTGGAATACGCCCACTGGGTCAAATAGCTGCAATCCACATAATCGCCTGTGCCGCGCTTGCCCTGAGAATAAGGATCGCCTACGCGCGTCAGCGCCGCTTGTGCCGCGCCGCTGCCAACCATGCCCGCCGCAGATGAATTCATGTTCATCGCGCCCATTCCATAGGCCATGTTTGCGGGAAGCGCCCCTGTGGACCCTTGCCCCGACCCAGAACCCATCATCTGCGCCATGATGGAAAGCATGGATAAATAGGATAGCTGATCGGAATTTCCGCCGTCCTCCCCATCCTGCGAAGAAAAATCCGCAAGGGAAAGCAATGAGCTATCCATTTGCTGCGCAAGAAGCTGCGCGAATAATTTTGTTGCATCGGTATTATCGTTTGTCACCGTGCTTTGAGCGGCGTTATTTGCGGCTAAATTGACCGGCACGCCGTTTACAGCATTCATGGAATGTTCCTCCAGCGAAATATAATTAGTATTATTATACAGGAATCCAATTCAAAATGCAAAAGAAACCTGATTAAAGTTGTATCAAATTGCTCTCACAGCTCAAACTCCAACGTGCCCAGCATTTCGTTGACGCGCTCCGCCTGACCGGTCAGGTAAAGATACCCCACCACCGCCTCGATGGCCGTTGCATATTTGTAATCCGCTATGCTCATGTTTTTGGGTGCGGACGGACTTTTGGCATTGCGCCCGCGCATAAAAATCTCTTTTTCCTGCTCGGTAAACCGTTCCATCCACAGGTGGGCAAACTCCGCCTGCGCCTTTGCGTTCACCAGCCGGATGCTCATGGAATGCAGCCTGCCGGCATTTTTGGCGCAGTTCAAGACATATTTGGCGCGCACATACAAATCAAAGATGCAGTCTCCAATATAAGCAAGCGTAAGCGGAGGCATTTGCGACGCCTTTGCTTCGCTTAAAATGCAGTCGTCCTGTAAATTATTCAGCATTCCTTTGCTCCCATTCAAAAAATTTGATTCCGTCTATCACGCTTGCCACAATTTGATCCTGATAGCCGCTTTCCTGCAGCTTTTTTTCCTCATCCGGATTGGTGAAAAATCCGCATTCCACCGTCACGCTCGGCTGGCTTCCGGGCTTTAGAAGCCGGTATCTGCCACTATTCACCTTGCGCGGCTCTCTCACTTCAAGCCCATCGTTCATCGCCTGCTGGATACATCTGGCAAGCTTTTCGCCAGTGTTTGAATCCGTATGATAAAAAATCTGCGGCCCGCTCGCGTCCTCGTTTTCAAAGCTGTTCTGATGAACGCCGATATACATATCCGCCTGCGTATTGGTAATGATCCGCTCGCGCGTTTGCATGTCGGCCTCCTTGCGCTTTGCAATGTCCGTTTCATTTGCGGCTGCAATCGGCTCATCCGATTCCCTCGTCATCACAACCGCAACGCCCTCCTGCTCCAGCGCGTTTTTCAGCTTCATGCCGATTTCAAGATTAACCTCTTTTTCGTAACGCCCTGTAGAAACACCAATCGTACCCACATCCGTGTCCCCATGCCCCGGATCGATCACAATTTTCATTCCTTTGAGACGAACGGACGAATAATCGGCTTTCCCGTCTTGCTGCCCACAGGCTGCCGCCATAAGCAGAAGCAGCAGGGCGAGTATGATGACCGATGCTTTTTTCAAACGCATTGCTACAATCCTTACTTCACGTGCCAAGCTCCATCACAGGCTCGGCATTGAGCTCCCTGCCCGCGCGCGTCCCCTTCATGTATTCATAATATGCGCACGAAGCGATCATCACCGCGTTATCCGTGCAAAACTCCATGCGCGGAAAATACAGCGCAATCCCCTCGTGCTGCGCGCGCTCCACAAACGCGGCCCGAATCTGCTCGTTGGCGGAAACCCCGCCCGCAACTGCGATCATATCCGCCTGCGTCCTCTTTGCCGCCTCAAACGTGTTTTTCACGAGCGTGTCCGCAACATTTTTTAAAAAAGAAGCCGCAACATCCTCTTTTTGATAGCGTTCCCCTGTCTGCTCAAACCTGTGCAGCAAATTGATGACAGCAGTTTTCAGCCCACTGAACGAAAAATCCAAATGGTCTTCTCCGCGGAAGCTTCGTGGAAAGCTGTACTTGTTTTCATCACCCTGCTTTGCAAGCTCCTGTAAATTCGGCCCGCCGGGATACGCAAGCCCCAACACGCGCGCCACCTTGTCAATTGCTTCGCCTGCCGCGTCGTCGCGCGTCTTGCCCAAAATTTGATAAGCCGTATAATCTTTTGCAAGCACAATTTGCGTATGCCCGCCCGAAACGACAAGGCACAAAAACGGCGGTGCCAATTCTTTGTGGGAAACATAATTCGCGCAAATGTGCCCCGCAATGTGGTGTACGGGAATCAGCGGCTTATTCAGCACATAGGCAAGCCCCTTTGCATAAGAAACGCCTGTTAAAAGAGCGCCCACAAGCCCCGGCCCGTTCGTGACGGCAATCGCGTCGATTGCGTCAAAACCGCCCGCATCAGCAACCGCAGCCTCCACCACTACAGGAAGCTTTTCGATGTGGTTGCGTGAGGCAAGCTCCGGCACAACCCCGCCATATTCCTTGTGGATATCGATTTGCGAATAAAGAGACTGAGAAATGATCTCCCGCCCGTTTTTCACAACTGCCGCCGCCGTTTCATCGCAAGATGTCTCGATTGCCAGTATTCTAACGTCTTCCATTCTTTTTCATCCTTTGATAAGCAATCCCCGCCGCTGCCGCGCTGCCGCACACAATCGCGAGGAACCACGCCAGTATTTTGGCGACCATGTCCGCAAAAAAGTCCTGCTCAAACATCCTGATCATCCTTGAAACAGCGGGATCCAGCATCCATAAATCATTGGTGAAAAACACGTGATGGAAGCTGACCCAAAACAGGTTAAAGTCCATCGCCGCCCACACCGCGACCACCGCAAAAAACGCGAGTACGCCCACCGCCGCCCAAAAATAGGTCTGCATCGCGCTTGCAAGCGCCCTGCGTCTTTTGGCGATAAAGCACCCTGCAAGCAGCACGCCCGCCGCGCAGAAGCCCGCCGTCATAAAGGACACCGCATTTTGGTATAACGCCTTCACATCCACCATGTGATCTTTTTCGCGCTGGGTATAATATTCCTCCTGCTGACCGTTTATCTGTACTTTCAAGTCAAGCGAGGGCGTTTTATCCTGCAAATAATCAAGCAGCGTATCGGTCGCCGCCTCCAGGCTTTCGCCGGAAACTCCCACATACGCTGCCGTATTCATTTTGCTATATTCCGTTTTATAAAAATCGTGATCAAAAGCAATCACTGCAATACACGCAACCGCAATCGAAAAAACGAGCAGCACCGTCGCCAAAGCAACGCAAAGCCGAACCCATATCATGTTTTCTTTTGAGGCTGCAATATCGCTCATTCTTCTCCCTTATTCTCAATCAGGCATGCGCGGATTGGCGATCCGTCCGTATCGATCTTGAGGGGAAGGGCGCACAAAAAATATTCGCCTGCCTGCACTTTGTCAAGATAAAGCGACTCCAGCACCACCACGCCCTCGGAAAGCAGAATCTGATGCACTTCGTCGCCGCCGATGGAAAGCGCGTCCGTGCCAATGAGCCGCACTCCCGCATCTACAAGCTTGCGGGCGCTTTTTTCCGTCAATTTTCCGGGCGCGTCCTGTGAGCCCTTTAACAAAATTTTTCTGGTTCCGCTTGGAACTTTAAAATCCTTTTGATCCACCACCAGACACTCCCCCACCAATTCGTTTAATGGGATGTCTTTGGTTGTGCGCGCGCCGCTTAGCACATGCGATGGCGCGTCAAGATGTGTCCCGCTGTGAGACCCCATCGAAAGCTTTGTCACGGAATATCCATAGTTTTCCACTGTATAAAAACATTCCAGACGCACGTGCGGGTCTCCCTCATACACTTTCGTCTCCGCGTTTAATTCGCGGGTAATATCTATAATCTTAATTTTAAACACCTCATAATTCAAGTCCTGCAACGGTTTTGGCCATAACGCCCCACCGCCGCGCCCATCATCTTCCGTATTATATATTATAGTAAGTTTCGTGTTTTTTTTCAACTCAAACGGGAATTATTCATAAAAATGTCTAAATTTTCATTAAAAGGGTATCTTAATATTATCATTAAAATTTTGACATTCTTAAAGTTTTTATCTTTTTTAGAAAGGAAGGTTTCTCATGGATCAGGAAAAAAAAATGACCACAGCCTATGGCATTCCCGTAGCAAATGATCAGGCGTCCCAAACAACAGGCGCAAAGGAAGGCTACACGATGATGCAGGATGTGCATCTGGTAGAAAAGCTTGCGCACTTCAATCGCGAGCGCATTCCGGAACGCGTTGTCCACGCCAAAGGCGCGGGTGCGGGCGGCTATTTTGAGGTAACAAACGATCTGTCTTCTTATACGCGCGCAGCGTTTCTTTCGGAGGTGGGCAAGCAAACGGAAGTGTTTGTGCGCTTCTCCACCGTGGGCGGCGAGCGCGGCTCGGCGGACGCGGAGCGCGACCCGCGCGGATTTGCCGTGAAATTCTATACGCAGGAAGGCAACTATGACATGGTGGGCAACAATACGCCTGTCTTCTTTATCCGCGACGCGATCAAGTTTCCCGACTTTATCCACACGCAAAAGCGCGACCCCAAGACCAACCTGCCCAATCCGGACGCGTTCTGGGATTTTATGTCCCTCACGCCCGAATCGCTGCATCAGGCGACCATCCTGTTTTCAGACCGCGGAACGCCGCAGGATTACAGGCACATGGACGGGCATTCCAGCCACACCTATATGTGGTATAACGAAAAGAACGAATATGTGTGGGTCAAGTATCACTTTAAAACAAATCAGGGCAACCGTACCTTAACCGCGCAGGAGGCCGAGCAAATCAAGGCAAAAGACCCCAACCACGCCACCCGCGATCTTTTTGACGCAATCGCGCGCGGCGATGATCCGTCGTGGAATGTGTTTGTGCAGATCATGACGCCCGAGCAGGCAAAGGAATACCGCTTTGATCCGTTCGACGTGACAAAGGTATGGTATCACGCCGATTTCCCGCTGATTCCGCTTGGAAAGATGGTCTTAAACCGCAATCCCGAAAACTATTTCGCGGAGGTGGAGCAAGCCGCGTTTGCGCCCAGCGCGCTCGTTCCGGGCATTGGCGCGTCGCCCGACAAGCTTTTGCAGGGCAGGCTGTTTGCGTATGAGGACGCGCACCGTTACCGTCTGGGGGCGAACCACCACCAGATCAGCGTCAACTCGCCCAAGCACGCCGCAGCGCAGCATTATGAACGTGACGGCGCTATGAATGTGGACGGAAACGGCGGAGGCGGCCCCAACTATTATCCCAACACCGTGTCCGGCACGCCGCAGCCTGATCTTTCGTTTGCGCCCCCCGCCATCGAGGTGCAGGCGGTCATCGACAGGCACACGCGCCCCACGGAGGATGTTGATTTCATCCAGCCCGGCGAGCTATATAGACGGGTTCTGGACGACGAGGGCAAGGCGCATCTGATCAGCAATATTACGGGGCATCTTTGCAATGCAAAGCAAAGCCTGCAATATCGCCAGACCGCGCTTTTCTATAAGGCGGACAAAGACTATGGCGCGCGCATCGCAAAGGAGCTGCAGCTCGATCTTGGGCGCGTGGCAAAGCTTGCGGACATGACGCAAGAAGAGCGGGTCGCCGCGACCCTTTAAGGCCGCATTTTGTTTTGGCAACATGGCTTTGATCCCGCGGATCAGGCCACAAATATATTGATTTAAGAGGGTATGATGATGAAAAAGCTGTTGAAAATCTCGTTTATTTATCTCTTTGCCGCGCTTGCGGGCGGCGTGTTTTTCAGGGAGTTCACAAAGTTTAATAACTTTACAGGCACAACCTCCCTTGGCTTTGTCCACGCGCACCTGCTTATGCTCGGCGTTCTCCTGTTCCTGCTGCTGGTGCTGTTTGAAAAATTATTCCAGATTTCAGCCAGCAAAAAATGGAAACCGTTTCTAGTCACCTACAATGTGGGAATCGTGATCGCCGTGGTCATGATGCTCATCAAGGGAATTATGCAGGTGCAGGGCGGCACCTCGAGCGCCATGATGGCAGGAATCGCCGGCGTGGGACACATTCTCATTGCTGTGGGGCTTATCCTGCTGTTCCTCATCTTTTTTGAACGGGTATCCGAACAGAAAGAATGAGGAATCGAAAGAGTGCGGTGGAAACATCCTCCGCACTTTTTTTATGCCGCTTTGCGCCCTAGTTTATCCTTCGCTCGCAAGCCGTATGCACCATTCGCGCCACACCTGCATGCCCGTCTCTTTGTCTGTGCAGCGCAGCCTGCATGCCGCGCTCTCAAAGAATCCCTGCTGATATGCCTGCATCAGCGGCATATAGCGGAATACCCCGCACAGCTTTTCCAGCAGCCGTGCCGAATTTTCCCTGCCGATCGTTCTTTTCATTTTGTGATATGTCTTTTCCGTTTCCGTCCACGCGCCCTGCGTGGCAAGATATTCCGCGTAATACGCCCTGCTTTCTTCGGTCAAAAATGTGTCCGCAAGCTCCGCGTACAGCATCGCCGTTTTCTTTTCCCTGTCGTGCTCGAGCAGCATGGATGCAAGGATGGGCTGTGCCTCGTCGAAATACTTCAGTTCTTCCCTGCCGATTGCCCCGCACACCAGCCCCTCGCTGATGTGATATAGCTTCCCGCCCGCGCGATACCCCGCCGCCGACGCTTGCAGCAGCTCCAGCGCGTTGATGCCCTCGAGAAACCGGTCGGTGAAATAGTCGATGGCATATGCGCCGCACTCCCTGCGAAGCTGGCCGATTTCTTGGAAAAGACCGCGCAACGAAGGCTGATTTTCGGTTGTTACCATTCTTCCAGTATCCAAAATTCCCAACCACCTTTTTTATGGGCAGGGAACCGAGCCCGCGTGCAAAAGGCCCAATTCCCCCTCCCCGAATGGTTGGGAATTTCCCATATACAAAAACGCGCGGGGTGCAAGGCTAAAAAGCCTTCGTACCCTCGCGCGTTAAAATATCGTTGCACTACAATCATGAAGATTGTATAATGATACTTGTCGCGGTGCCCCGTTATGGGGTTGTTCGAGGGTGGCGTGAGCACCTTCTGAGCAGGGCCGGCGTGCTCGTAACACGTCGGTCTGCCGCGATTTTGTTTTTAGGGAAATTCCCTAGGTTTATTTTATGTTTATTTTTCATTAAAGTCAAGAAATATCACGAATGAGGGAGAGACTTGTTTAAAGCTTTACCACACAAAA
>CAZQDA010000011.1:0-46805 GCA_964592155.1 uncultured Christensenella sp. | reverse complement strand
GTATATTAGTATAATGGTATGACCAATTTGCGGCAAATTTGTTGCAATTCATTTCGGGTTGGCTCTCAGAATGGGGAGGAAAAAATATGGATGAGTGGATGAAAGAAGAAGCCAAGAGGATTATTCTGGAGGAAAAAGCGGCCTGTGTGGTTGCCTTTCAGGGTGAAATCCTTTATTTGGGGCAGGGAAACGGTATTTTTCCATTGATGGAGTATTTTGACCGGGAAGAGCTCCACAGGGAAGGGATGGCTATTTTTGACAAGGTGATCGGCAAGGCCGCCGCGTCGTTTGTGGTGAGTCTCAAGCCTGGTTATGTATTTGCAAGAACGATTAGCGACGCGGGCTATAGGATGCTCACGACGCATGGAATCAAGACGGAATACGACAAAAAAGTGCCGGTGATTTTAAACCGGACGCAGGACGGAATGTGTATGCTGGAGCAAAAGGTGCAGAGCATAGACAAGGTTGCTGAGTGCGTGGCAGTGCTCAAAGACTGGAGAGAGGGCATAAGGCGGCAAAAGCTGCCGCGCGCGGCGCAGGGGTAAGTGTGCCTTGCAAAATTCCGGAATGCTTTATCTAGAAGAGGTATAAAAAACCCCGGGGTATGAAAGTATCCCGGGGGTTTTTTATTACGCTAATTTTTTTGCAGCCTTTTTTCGGCAGTGGCATGATCGAGGTTTTTCTGCGCTTTGCGCAGATGCTGACGCATGAGCTTTGATGCGTTGAGGGAAGACCCCTCGATGATTGCGTTTGCAATGCGCGTGTGATCCTCCAGCGTTTTTTCCGGCTGGTCGGGAAGATCCAGTGTCGCCTGACGGCTCTTGGAAAGGAGTTCGGCGCACAGCTCGCAGATCAGTGAAAGAGCGCTGTTTTGAGCGATCTCGGCAATCAGGTTATGAAATTCATCGTCGCCCGTTATGCCGCTTTTGCCACGCTTGATTTCTTTTTTCATGTTGTCAATTGACTTTTGAAGCCGCTTTGCATATTCCGGCGTAATGTTTTTCGCGGCGAGAGACGCCGCCTCTGTCTCGAGAAGTTCGCGCACGTGAATCAGCTCGCGAATCAGTTTTTCGTCTTGCGCAAGCATCACGGAAAAGGGCGAGATCACATTATCAAATGTAACGGAGCGGATATAGGTGCCGCCTCCCACTTTGGAATCGAGATAGCCTAAGCTTTCCATGGAGCGCAGCGCTTCGCGTATCGCGGTGCGGCTGACGTGCAGCTCCTCTGCGAGCTGGCGTTCGGAGGGCAGGCGGTCGCCCGGTTTTAGAGAGCCGTTCTTGATCAGCTCCATGAGCTGGTTGATGATGTCTTCATATAGTCTTGTCTTTTTCAAAGGTTCGAGTATGGGCATAATTTCACGCTTCTTTTCTAATTTTAGTGTTAACAAATCACAAATTGTATATTGGTATGATCATAACACATTTTACCCTGAAAATGCAAATTTTATATTGACATTATCGTCTTGGTAGATTAGTATAATGGTAAGACCAATTTTAAGCAAATCAGACGATATTTCGAAAATAGAACATACAAAAAAATCAAATAAACAGGAGGCACCGTTTTATATGGATTATGAGAAGGTAAGTTTGGAAAAGCACTACGAATGGAAAGGCAAGATTGAAGTAATTGCAACGGTACCGGTAACAGATAAGGAAGACCTTTCGCTTGCGTATACGCCGGGCGTGGCGGCTCCCTGCATGGAGATCAGCAAAGATGTGGACAAGAGCTTTGACCTGACACGCAGATGGAATATGGTGGCGGTTGTGACGGATGGTACGGCGGTTTTAGGGCTTGGTGATATCGGACCGGAAGCGGGCATGCCTGTTATGGAGGGCAAATGCGTACTGTTCAAATCATTTGGAAATGTGGATGCGTTTCCGCTGTGCGTGCAGTCTAAGGATGTGGACAGCATTGTGGAGACGGTTTACCAGATCAGCGGAAGCTTTGGCGGCATCAATCTGGAAGACATCGCGGCTCCGCGCTGCTTTGAAATTGAGAAAAAGCTGAAAGAGCGGTGCAATATTCCGATCTTCCACGACGACCAGCACGGCACGGCGGTGGTGACAGCGGCGGCAATGATCAATGCCTTAAAGCTCACCGGCAAAAAGCTGGAAGAGCAGGTGTGCGTGGTTGCGGGCGCGGGCGCAGCAGGCGTTGCGTGTACCAAGCTTTTGATGAGCATGGGGCTTAAGAATGTGATTTTGTGCGACAGAAAAGGCGCGATTTATGAGGGCAGGGAAGGCCTTAACGAATCCAAAGAGGAAATGGCGAAGATTTCCAACAGGGCGATGATCAAAGGAAGCCTTGCGGACGTTATGAAAGGCGCGGACATCTTTGTGGGCGTATCCGGCCCCGGCCTTGTGACAAAAGAAATGGTTGAAAGCATGAACAAGAACTCGATCATTTTCGCAATGTCCAATCCCACGCCGGAAATTATGCCGGACCTTGCAAAAGACGCGGGCGCGGCTGTGGTTGGCACGGGAAGAAGCGATTTTGCGAACCAGATCAACAATGTACTTGCATTCCCGGGTATCTTCAGGGGCGCGCTTGACGCCCGTGCAAGCGATATCAACGACGAAATGAAAATTGCGGCGGCTTATGCGATTGCAAGCCTTGTAAGCAAGGAAGAGCTTTCCGCAGAATATGTGATTCCCGCTCCGTTTGACAAGCGCGTGGGGGAAACCGTGGCAAAAGCTGTCTATGATGCGGCTGTGAAAAGCGGCGTAGCAAGAATATAAAATTATTAGGACAAAGGGTAAAATCCGAAGGAGAAAAAAATGGAAGACGCAATGATGATCGATCAATTGGTAGAACGCGCAAAAAAAGCGCAGGCAGTAATCGCTGAGTATTCGCAGGAACAGATAGACGCAATCGTCAAAATGTTCGGAAAAGTGATTTTTGACAATGCCGAGGAGCTTGCCAAAATAGCGATTGACGAAACAAGAATGGGCGTTTATGAAGATAAAGTAGCCAAGTGCAAGGGAAAATCCAGAATTATCTGGAATAACCTCAAGGGCAAAAAATCCGTGGGCATTCTGGAAGTGGAAGAGGATACCGGCCTTACCATCATGGCAAAGCCGATGGGCGTTGTGGGAGCGGTAACCCCGTGCACAAATCCGATCGTTACGCCGATGTGCAACGCAATGTTTGCTGTGAAAGGTGGAAACGCAATCATTATCGCACCGCATCCGCGTGGCAAAAAAGGCGCAAAGCGGGTTTCGGAGCTTTATTATGAACAGCTCGACAAAATGGGCGTTCCGCGCGACATTTTTATCGTCATTGAAGAACCTTCCATTGAACTGACAAACGAGCTGATGAAAAAAGTAAACGTCGTGATCGCAACAGGCGGCGGTGGAATGGTCAAAGCCGCTTATTCCAGCGGAAAGCCGAGCTTCGGCGTTGGACCCGGAAACGTGCAGGGCCTCATCGACAGAGATATTGACATCAAAGCGGCGGCAACAAATATGATCGCGTCCAGAATTTTTGATAACGGCGTCATCTGCTCCGGCACACAGACAATCATCGCGCCCAAGGAAAAATATGACGAAGTGATCAATGAGTTCGTAAGCCAGGGCTGCTATTATGTATACGATCCGGAACGGGTCGACATTTTCAGAAAAGCACTCTTCCCGGGCGGCATCATCAATAAAGACGTAGTAGGGCAGTCTGTGCAGACTATCGCGGAGCTTGCGGGTGTAGATGTTCCGGAAGGCACGAAAGTGATCATCTTAAAGCCGGACGCTTACGGCAGAGACGACGTGCTGAGCAAAGAAAAAATGTGCCCGGTTATGACAGCATATGAATATGATGAGTGGGAGCAGGCAGTGGAAATTGCGTTCCAGAACCTTTCTTATGAAGGCGCAGGGCACTCTGTGGATATCCAGTCCAACAACGACGAGCACATCAACTATGCGGGTCTGAAGCTTCCGCTTTCCCGTCTGGTGGTCAATCAGGTTTGTGCAACCATGGCGGGCGGCGCGTTTGCAAACTCGCTTTCACCGACGACAACGCTTGGGTGCGGCAGCTGGGGCAACAACTCCATCAGCGAGAACCTTTCCTATTTCCACCTCTTCAACAAGTCCCGCATTGCGCGCGTAAAGCCGGGCTGGGAGCAGCCCTCTGACGAGAAAATCTGGGAATAAGAAGAGGCCGAATTACTTAGAGACTATCAGCCGGGTGGAGCGATGCTCTGTCCGGTTGACAGCAAAACACTTGGCCCCCCGCGCGCATCGCGCGCGGGTGCGGCTTATTCAAAAAAAGGGAGGGACGGTTCATCCGCTATTATGAAATTACTGGAATATAAAGCAAAAGAAATCATGGAAAAATTCGATATCCCCACGATGAAAGGCGTCGTAATCGACAATCTGGAGGGGATTCCTGAAAAAATAAAGGCGGCCGATCTTAGCTATCCTGTGGTGATCAAAGCGCAGGTACAAATTGGCGGACGCGGCAAAGCCGGCGGCGTAAAGTTCGCGGATGATGCCTCTGCGGCAGCAGCGCTCTGCAAAGAGATGCTCTACATGGATATTCGCGGCTTACAGGCAAACGAACTGATGATTGTGGAAAAAGCGAATCCGGTGAAGGAATGGTATGTGTCCATTATGCTGGACAGGCTTTCCAAGTCGCCGCTTCTCATCTTCTCGCCGATGGGCGGTGTGGATATTGAAGAGACAGCGCGCACAAATCCGGACAAAATTGCTAAAGTGCCGATGGATCCGTTCCGCGGCGTGCAGAATTATACGATTGACTACGCCATGGATGTGACAGGCGCGGACAAGAAGTATAAGGATCAATTGAAAGATATCGTGGAAAAGCTGTTAAAGGCTTTCTACGAATATAATACAATGCTTATCGAGATCAATCCCCTTGTCATCGACGCGAGCGACAAGCTGATTGCGCTGGACGGCAAAATCGAAGTGGACGACAACGCGCTGTTCCGTCTGTCGGATATGGTAGAGTTCCGCGACAAGTTGCAGGATGACGCGCGTGTGATCGAGGCGAGAAAATCTGATTTTCACTTTGTGCCGATTGAAGAAGACGGCACAATCGGCGTGATGTCCAACGGATCGGGCATGCTGATGAGCTGCATCGACCTGATTTCCAAAAAGGGAATGAAGGTGGGGGCGGCGCTCGACCTCGGCGGCGGCGCAACGGCGGAACGCATCAAAACGGCTGTGAAGATCGTACTCTCCGGAGAGAAAATCAACGAGGTATTCATCTGTATCTTCGGCGGCATCACAAGATGCGACGAGGTTGCCAAGGGCGCGATTCTGGCGCTCGAGGAAGCGCCGACGGGCAAGCAGGTCGTACTGCGTATGGAAGGCACGAACAAAGACGCGGCGCAGGAAATCGTGATGAAGGCAAGCCATGGAATCAAATCAGCAGGCAGTCTCCTAGAAGCGGTGGACGTGCTTTGGGATATGCAGGAGGAGGCGTAACAAATGAGTATTTTGATTGATAAAGATACAAGATTGCTGGTGCAGGGAATGACGGGAAGGGAAGGCTCTTTCCACACCCAGACCATGCTGGAATACGGCACCAATGTGGTTGCCGGCGTGACGCCCGGAAAAGGCGGAACGACCCTGATGGATATTCCTGTGTTTGACACAGTGAAGGAAGCGGTGGAAAAAACGGGCGCAAATGCGTCGGTTGTGTTCGTACCGGCAAGATTTACGCCCTCGAGTGTTTATGAGGCGGTGGATGCCAATGTGCCGGTTGTTATGACGATTTCTGAGCATACGCCTGTGCACGATATGATGAAATGCTATTATGTGGCGCGCCAGAAAGGAACGAGGCTTTTCGGGCCGAATTCGTTCGGCGTGATTTCACCGGGCAAGTGCAAAGCAGGGTTTATGCCGCACAAATACTTCATTGAAGGCAATGTGGGCGTGATGTCGCGAAGCGCGACGAACTGCTATGAGACGGTTATGATGATGTCGGGCGAGGGAATCGGACAGTCGACCTGCGTGGGCATCGGCGGGGATATGATCCCCGGCTCCACATTTATCGACCTTCTTCCGGATTTTGAAGAGGATGAAGAGACGGAAGCGATCGTGATGATCGGTGAAATCGGCGGCAGCGAAGAAGAGCTTGCGGCTGAGTATATCAAAAAACATGTCACAAAACCGGTGGTTGCCCTCATTGCAGGGAAAAATGCACCGAAAGGCAAAAATATGGGCCATGCGGGGGCCATCGTGTCCGCGGACGGAACGGGAAGCGCTGAAAACAAAGAAAAAGCGCTGCGCGACGCCGGCGTATACATCGCTGAGAGCACGAACCATATTGTCGAACTGCTGAAGAAAATTCTATAACGGGGAGGGTTTTAGAAAATGGAAAAGGCACGTGCACTAAAAATTTATGAAACAATGAACAAGATTCGGGCGTTTGAAGAGAAGGCATATAAACTGTTCGAGGAAAACAAACTGAGGGGCTCCGTGCATCTTTGCACAGGCGAAGAAGCGATTGCCGCGACAGTGTGCTCCAGTCTCGATGACGAGGACTATATTGCAAGCACGCACAGGGGTCACGGTCACTGTATCGCAAAAGGCGCGCAGCTTGATCTGGCTCTGGCAGAACTGATGGGCAAAGCGACAGGATATTGCAAAGGCCGCGGCGGCTCGATGCATATCGCTGACCTCGAGAAGGGAAATCTGGGCGCAAACGCAATCGTGGGCGGCGGAATCCCGATCGTAACAGGCGCTGCGCTGGCGCAGAAGCTGCAAAAGAAAAAGCACGTTTCCGTAGCGTTTTTCGGCGATGGCGCATCCAATGAAGGTACATTCCACGAAGCAATCAACATGGCGGCGGTTATGAAGCTGCCGGCGATCTTTGTTTGCGAAAACAATGGATTTGGTATTTCCACGCCTGTGGCGCAGTCCACAAGTGTAGAAAATATTGCGGACAGAGCGGTTGGATATGGAATTCCGGGCGTTGTGGTGGACGGAAACGATGTGCTTGCGGTGGACGAGGCGTTTAAGGCGGCAAAGGCGCGCGCGATAAAAGGCGACGGGCCTACGCTCATCGAATGCAAAACATACCGCTGGAGAGGGCACTGGACGGGAGATCCGGAACCTTACCGCAGCCGCAAGGAAGTGGATGCGTGGAAGAAAAAAGATCCGATTGAACGGTTCGAGAAATATATGATCAAAGAGAAAATGGCGACTGCAAAGCAGCTTGAGGAAATCAAGGCTGCGGCATATGCGGAGATGGATGCGGCGGCAGAGTTTGCACTCAATAGTCCTGAGCCGGATCCGGCGCATGTCATGGACGACGTATACTACGAAGCGTAGGATTGGAGGGAAAAGAAGATGAGCGTAAAAACATATGCAATGGCAGTGCGCGACACACTGGCAGCAGAGATGAAACGGGATGAAAAAGTCTTTGTCATGGGCGAAGACATACAGGTACTGGGCGGCGTATTCGGCTGCACCAGAGGGCTTGCGGATGAGTTTGGCGTGGACAGGTGCTTCAATACGCCGATTTCGGAAGCGGAAATGGTCGGCGCGGGCCTTGGAGCCGCATGCGCGGGCATGCGTCCGGTGGTGGAGCTGATGTACATGGACTTCACGCTGGTGGCGATGGATCAGATCATCAATCAGGTGGCGAAAACAAGATATATCTTTGGCGGCAAGGCGAGAATTCCGCTGGTCATCCGTGGCCAGGAGGGAATCGGACGCGGCAACGCGGCGACGCACAGCCAGTCTCTGGAAACGATTTTCATGCATTTCCCCGGCCTTAAGGTGGCGTGCCCTTCCACGGGAACAGACGCGGCAGGCCTTTTGAGGACAGCGATCCGCGATGATAATCCCGTGATGTTCTTTGAACACAAGGCGCTTTATGCAAGCAAAGAGGATGTGCCGGATGATCCGGAGTTCATGATCCCGTTTGGCAAGGCGGCAGTCAGGAAAGAAGGAACGGACGTGACCATCGTGGCAAATCTGCTTTATGTGTCAAGAGCGCTGGAAGCGGCGGCAGAACTCGAAAAGCAGGGGATTTCCGCTGAGGTCATCGATCCGAGAACGCTGGTGCCGTTTGACTTTGACACCATCACGCAGAGCGTAAAAAAGACAGGACGGCTGGTGACTGTGCACGAAGCGCACCGTCAGGCAGGCTGGGGCGCCGAAGTTGCGGCGGAAGTATCGGAGCGCATATTCCCTTATCTTGATCATGCGCCGGTTCGTCTGGGCGCAAAGCATTGCCCGCTTCCGTTTAACATTGGCCTTGAAAACGCGGTAGTACCACAGGTGGGCGATATTGTACAGGCAGCGCGCGCGACGATGTACAAGTAAAGGAGTGATTGTAAAATGGCCGAAAAGGTAATCATGCCCAAGCAAGGGCTGCAGATGACAGAAGGAACAATCACGCAATGGCTGGTAAAAGAAGGCGGAAAGTGCGTGGAAGGCGAGCCGCTGTTCGAGATGGAAACGGATAAACTCACGATCACAATGGATGCGCCCGCAAGTGGGACGCTCCTTAAGATCGTAAAAGAGGAAGGGCAAACCGTGCCGATTACAGAGATGATCGCGGTGATCGGTGAGCCGGGAGAGGATATTTCCGCAATGGTAGCGGAGGCTGGCGGCAGCGCTGTAGCGGCTCCGGCGGCTCCCGCGGCAGCTCCGGTGGCGGCAGTTCAGGCTGCGCCGGTAGTCAGCAAAGCGGCGGCAAGTGATGGATCGAAAAAATTCAGCACGCCCAGAGCGCGTATGCGCGCGGAAGAAAAGGGCGTTGATGTAGCGGATGTACCCGCAAGCGGCCCTGATAATCTCGTGATCGAGCGGGATGTTCTCGCGTTCGAGGGCGCTCCGGCGGCGAAAGCGACACCGCTTGCAAAGAAGGTGGCGCAGATGGAAGGCGTTGCGCTTGACGGCATTGCGGGCAGCGGATCACGCGGCAAAATCACAAAAGAAGACATCATGGCGGCAGTTGCGCAGCGCGGCGGCGCGGCGGCGCAGCGCGGCGAGCATATCCTCCCGATGAAGGGAATGCGCAAAGTGATTGCGGACCGTATGCAGGAAAGCCTGCGCGTACACGCACAGTTGACGCACACCGTGCGCGCGGATATGACAAACGCGGCGGCTCTGCGCGAGGCATATAAGAAAGCGGATAAAAAAGTATCCTACAACGACATCGTTTTGAAGGCGGTCAGCCAGGCGCTGCTCGATTTCCCGATGATGAATGCAATGATCACGGACGAAGGCATTCTGGTGCGCGATTATGTGAACCTTGGAATGGCGGTGGCGGTGGATAACGGCCTCATTGTTCCGAATATCAAAAATGCGGACCTTATGAAGCTGGAAGAGCTCGGATTTATGGCAAAAGAACTGGCGGGCAAGGCAAAGGATAATACGCTGACTCTGGAAGAAATGAGCGGCGGAACATTCACGGTTTCCAATCTGGGAATGTTTGGTCTGGATGAGTTTACGGCGATCATCAACACGCCGGAATCCGGAATTTTAGCCTTGGGCGCGATCACGAAGACTCCGGTTGTGGTCGGAGACGAGATTGTGATTCGTCCGATCATGTCCATGACACTTACTTATGACCACAGGATTGTGGACGGCGCTCCGGCGGCTCAGTTCTTAGGACGCGTCAAGCAATATGTGGAAGAACCGACATTGATGCTGTAAGCAAAGGCAAGTACTCTTGTCATCCGGCTGCACTGTGCAGCCGGATGACAAACATAGGAAAACGAGGAAAAGCAAAATGGCAGAAAAGGTAATCATGCCCAAGCAGGGGCTGCAAATGACGGAAGGAACCATCACACAGTGGCTGGTAAAAGAAGGCGGAAAATGCGTGGAAGGCGAGCCGCTGTTTGAGATGGAAACAGATAAATTGACGATCACCATGGATGCGCCCGCAAGCGGAACGCTCCTTAGGATCGTAAAAGGCGTAGGACAGACCGTGCCCATCACAGAGATGATTGCGGTCATCGGTGAGCCGGGGGAAGATATTTCAGCAATGGTAACGGGCGACACCGCACCGGCGGCACCAGCGGCACCGGCGGCAGCACCCGTATCTGCGGGGGCGGACGAATATGACGCGGTCGTGATCGGCGGCGGCCCGGGCGGATATGTGAGCGCAATCCGCTGCGCGCAGTATGGCCTTAAGACGGCGCTTGTGGAAAAGCGCGACCTTGGAGGCACCTGCCTTAACAGAGGATGTATTCCCACAAAAGCGCTTTTGCACACGGCAGAGCTTTACGAAGATGTAAAGGAAAATGGAAAAGCGCTGGGCATCAATGTAGAGGGCCTTGCGGTTGATTATGCCAGGACGTCGGAACGCAAAAATGAGATTGTCAAAAAACTGCGCGCGGGAATCGCGGGTCTTGTGAAAGCGAGAAAAATTACGCTGATCACAGGGGAAGCGGTACTGACAGGTAACAATACGTTCAAAGTGGAAGACAAAGAATACAGTGCAAAGAATATCATTCTGGCGACAGGCTCGGAGCCCTCGCGCGTACCGATTCCGGGCGCGGACAAAGCGGGCGTGATGAATTCGGACGGCGTGTTGGAGCTTACCAAGCTGCCGGAATCCGCGGTGATCATTGGCGGCGGAGTGATCGGCATTGAATTTGCGACGCTGATGAGCGCGTTCGGCAAAAAGGTCACGGTTGTGGAAATGCTGCCGCGTATCCTAAACGAGATGGATGAAGACGCGAGCGCGACCATGAAAAAATTGCTGATGAAAAAGGGCGTGGAAATTCACACGGGCGCGAAAGTGCTTGAAATAAAGGATGGCCTTAAGTGTATCTATGAAGAAGACGGCAAGCAGGGCGAAGCGAATGGAGAAATCGTGGTGATCGCGGTAGGCAGACGCCCGGTAACGCAGGATCTGAATCTTGAGGCGGCGGGAGTTGCATCCGAGCGCGGATTTGTGACAGTGGACGATAAAATGCAGACAAATGTGCCGGGCATTTATGCGATTGGCGATATTACAGGCAAAATACAGCTTGCGCATGTTGCGAGCGCGCAAGGGCTTGTGGCGGCGGCAAATGCGGCCGGCAAGAGCCAGAAGATGGAGTATGGTATTGTGCCTGCCTGCATTTATTCCAATCCGGAAATTGCAAGCGTGGGTCTTACGGAAGCGCAGGCAAAAGCGCAGGGGCTGCCGGTTAAGACGGGTAATTTCTCTGCGGCGGGAAATGGGCGCAGCATGATCATGAATTGTCCGGACGGGTTTGTGAAGGTGATAACGCACGAAAAAACAGGAGAAATCCTTGGGGCGTGCATCGTTGCGCCGCGCGCCACGGATATGATTGGAGAGATTGCCGTGGCAATGAAAGCGGAAGCCACGATTGAAGAAGTTGCGGATACGATCCATGCGCATCCTACGGTAAGCGAGATGATCATGGAAGCGGCTCACGATGTGGAAGGTTTATGCTGCCACAAAGCGCGGTAGATATAAGATAAACCGGATCATACGGAAAAAGGAGATAATATCCATATGAAAATAGAGCTGGCGTTTGCAAAATGCACGCAGACGGCGAAAGTGCCGGATGAAAGCGTCATCAGTATTTTAGAGCCGAATGAGGTTAGCTATGAGCTCACAGGGGAGCCGGAGGTGCGGCGCTCGATTGAAAATCCGATTGAAAGCAAGCGGCTGTGCGAAATTGCGAAGCCGGGCGAGAAAATTGCGATTATTACAAGCGATTTAACGCGCCCGATGCCCTCAAAAATTGTTCTTCCCGTGGTGCTTGACGAGCTCAAGGCGGCAGGGGTCAGCATGGAAGACGTAACGGTTGTGTTTGCGCTCGGTTCCCATCGCAAACAGACAGAAGAGGAGATGCGTTATCTGGTCGGCGACGAGGTCTATGACACCGTGAAATGCATCGATTCCGATCCCAAGGAATTCGTTCATATGGGAGATACCACAAGGGGAACTCCTGTTGATATCTTTACGCCTGTGGCGCAGGCGGATCGCAGGATTTGTCTCGGAAACATCGAGTTCCACTATTTTGCAGGATATTCCGGCGGAGCAAAGGCAATCATGCCGGGCGTTTCCACACGTGCAGCCATCCAGTCAAACCATTCCAGAATGGTGGAGGAAAGCTCTCACGCGGGAAAGCTGGAAGGAAATTCAGTACGCGAGGATATTGATGAAGTAGAGGAATTTGTCCCGATTGATTTTATTGTCAATGTGGTGCTGGACGAGAAAAAGCAGATTATCAAATGCGTATCCGGTCACTGGAAGCACGCGCACAGGGTGGGCTGCAAATTTCTGGATACCTTGTACAAGGTGATCATTCCGGAGCGCGCGGACATCGTGCTTGTTTCTCCGGGCGGATACCCCAAGGATATCAACCTTTATCAGGCGCAAAAGGCGCTCGATAACGCAAAGCATGCGGTAAAGGACGGCGGAATCGTTATTCTGGCTGCCTCCTGCAAGGAAGGCCTTGGGGAAGGCGTATTCGAACGCTGGATGACGACGGCAAAGAGTCCGGATTTTATGGTGGAAGAGATTGAGCGCAATTTTGAGCTTGGCGGGCATAAAGCGGCGGCGATTGGCATGGTAATGCAAAAAAGCGATATCTATTTGGTGTCAGACCTGCCGGATGATTTTGTGCGCGGCATGTTCTTCCATCCGTATTCGGAATTGCAGCAGGCGGTCAATCATGCTTTTTCACAAAAAGGACTCGACGCAACCGTGATTGTGATGCCATATGGCGGTTCCACATTGCCGGCTTGTGAGTAGGCGGGGAAGGAGCAAAAAGAATGAATATTTGGCATGATATTGCAGAAGACAGGATTACCAAAGACGATTTCATCTGCGTCATAGAGATTCAAAAGGGCAGCAAGATGAAATACGAGCTTGATAAGGATACAGGCCTTTTGAAGCTGGATCGAGTGCTTTACACCTCTACGGTCTATCCGGCAAACTACGGATTCATTCCGCGCACCTATGCGGATGACAATGATCCGCTTGATGTGCTGGTGCTTTGTTCGGAGGCTATCGCGCCCCTGACGCTTGTGCGGTGCTATCCGATTGGTGTGATCAAGATGGTGGATGATGAGCAGCAGGATGAAAAAATCATCGCGATCCCGTTTGGCGATCCGATGTATAATTGCTATCGCGACGTGGCGGCTCTGCCCGCGCACGTTTCAGACGAGATGACGCACTTTTTTGAAGTGTATAAATCTCTGGAACATAAAGTCACAACCGTCCATCATATCGACGGGCGCGACGAAGCAACGTCAATTGTGCAGAACTGCATGAAGACCTACAAAGAGCAGTTTGTGCAGGAAGCGGCGGAGCTATGAAAAGTTTATAAAGCTTATTTCAATACATTGTAGAAACCCTCAAAAGCCTAACATAAAAACGGTATCGAAAGATGCCGTTTTTATGTTGCACCGATATCTTAGCTATAAAAATAAGCTTGTCGCACATTCTATGCGGACAAGCTTATTTAATCATTTTTTATTCCCCCAGACAAATGCCTATGTTTTTTGCCGCGCGGACGATATCGTCGTCTTTTGTGACCAGCTTTGTCTTTCCGGCGATGTCTTTTAATTTATTCTGGGTCAGTTTTCCGTCGACCTTGGCAACCGTATATCCAAATTTGTTCTGGTAAATGAGTTGTGCGGCCTGAATGCCAAACTTGGTGGCCAGCACGCGGTCATAAGCGCTGGGACTGCCGCCGCGCTGGACGTGTCCGGGTACGACGACACGGCTTTCGATGCCGGTTGTCGTCTCGATTGCGTGAGCAAGACGCGCGGAGATGGAGGGATATCCCTCTTCTGCACGTTTTGCGCGGATTTCCTTGCGCTTCATGTCCACTTCATCGTTGCGGATCGCACCCTCCGCAATGGCGACGATGGAAAAAGCTTTTCCGCGTTCCGCTCGCTTTTTGACTGCATCGATGACGACTTCGCGGTCATAGGGCATTTCGGGTATGAGTACAACGTCGGCACCGCCGGCAATTCCGGCATAGATTGTAAGCCATCCTGCCTTATTGCCCATCAGCTCCACCACCATGACGCGCCCGTGACTGGCAGCGGTGGTATGTACGCGGTCAAGCACATCTGTGGCGATATCCACAGCGGTATGAAAGCCAAACGTAACATCAGTTCCCCAAATATCGTTATCGATTGTCTTGGGCAACCCAATAATGTTGAGGCCTTCCTCCGAGAGGAGGTTTGCCGTTTTATGCGTACCGTTTCCCCCCAGCGTACACAAACAGTCGAGCTTCATCTTTTCATAATTTTTCACCATGCTGGCGACTTTATCGACGTTATCTTCTTCGATTTTGCGCATGTTTTTGAAAGGTGTTCGCACGGAACCGAGAATTGTGCCGCCCAGCGTCAGTATGCCGGAAAACTCCTGTTTTTCCATCGGGCGGAATTCTCCCTTGATGAGACCTGAAAAACCTCCCGCAATTCCAATGATCTCTACGTTTTCCATGCGCTCATATGCCGCGCGCGCCACACCGCGAATCGCCGCGTTAAGGCCGGGGCAGTCGCCGCCGCTTGTTAATATGCCAATCCTTTTTGCCATAAACCATTCCTCCTGTGTTTTCAAAAGCTACCCGCGCGCGGGTTTTGACCGTGCGAGCCGAAAGCCCGCTTATTTCCATGAAATAGAAGCGTCAAACACCGTTTTATCGTCTGTTTTTCCGCATACGTAATAGATTCCATCCTGTTCCTTCCGATAAAGGTCAACCGTTTGCCCCATGTAGGCCTCTGCAATATAGTTGATGCGAAATTCGTCCATAAAAGCCTTTTTCAGGTGCTCGATTCCAAAGAGTTCGCACACCCAGTCGGCATATTTGGAGTTGTTGAGGTGCCCGTTCATATCTACCTCGCTGTAGGATACTGTTCGCGTAGCCACAAGCTCCATGTCTTCCGGCAGCTTGATTTTGCCGGGATCGGGCAGGGCGACGCCGTGTGAAAGATCGTAGGGATAATTTTCGCCGATATCGCCCGTGCGGCACAAAAAACGTTCTTTGATATTAAAAAGTACCCACAACGATGTTGCGCGTCCAAGCTCCTCGCCTGTCTGGCTGAAAAACATGGAGTGGCGGACAAAAAAAAGCTTGGTGGGTTTTCCGGGCCATGTGACAACTTTGATGGTATCCGTGAGGTCCGGATATTGTTTCATCTGGAGATGAAGGCGGGTGAGCATCCACGCCATGCCGCGCTGCTCCACGAGCTCTTTTCTGCCCGCGTGCGCAATGATTGCGTGATCCTCGGCGATTTCCTGCAGCCGTGTCAGGATGGCGGATGGCCGCCATTTGCCTTTGGTGTCCACATCCAGCGCCCGCAGGGTATATAGTTGTTCCAGTTTTGTGTCCATAGTTGCCTCCAAAAGAATTCCGTCTGATATAATAGTAACACTTTGCAAAAAAAAATCAATGATTTGCGTGTGCAGGAAACAAGAAGATATACGATTTTTATGTGTTACATGATACGGCTTCTCGCGGCAACAAAAAAAGAGAGCGCCAAAATGTGAGGAAGCTCTCTTTTTATTACCGTGTATCGCTAGACGCTCAACAGCTTGTTTAAGAACTGCTTGATTCTGTTTTCCTTTGGATTCACCAAAAGCTCCTGTGGCGCGCCCTGCTCCAGAATACGTCCTTCGTCCATGAAAACAACCTCTGTGGCGACTTCCTTGGCAAACCCCATTTCGTGAGTAACGATGATCATCGTCATATGCTCCGCCGCAAGCTCTTTGATCACGGCGAGAACCTCTCCTGTGAGCTCAGGATCGAGGGCAGAGGTCGGTTCGTCAAAGCACAGGACGTCAGGATCCATAGCAAGCGCCCGCGCAATTGCCACACGCTGGCTTTGCCCGCCGGAAAGCTCGAACGGATACGCGCCGCCGCGGTCTGCAAGGCCAACTTTTTTGAGCAATGCCATGGCGGTTGCTTCCGCTTTCTCTTTGGGGATTTTATCCACATTGACCGGTGCAAGCGTGAGGTTTTCAAGAACGGTCAGATGGGGAAATAGGTTGAAATTCTGGAAAACCATCCCAAGATGGAGCCGCGCCTTAGAAAGCTCCTCCTCCTTTAAATATTCTGTCACGCCGTTTTTTTCCTGCGCGATGGTGATGTCATTTAAAACGATCGTGCCTTTTTCCACCCGCTCCAGACAATTGATGCAACGCAAAAGCGTGCTCTTTCCGCTGCCGGAAGGGCCGATGATCGCCATGATCTGGCCTTTCTCAAGGGAAAGGTCGACATCCTTTAGAATATGCGATCCGCCAAAACTTTTATTTAATTTCGTTACTTCAAGTACACTCATATCGTTCACCCTAAATCCTGTAGTAATTCATGCGCTTCTCAATCCGCCTCAAAACAAGCGATACGATTGCGTTGATGGCGAGATAAAATAGCATCGCCACGATAAACGGGACGACGGACGCTTCGCGCATGGCTGCGGATTGCGCCATTTTGAGAAGGTCTCCGAGGGCGATGATGCTCACAAGCGCAGTATCCTTTACCAGGTTGATCACTTCGTTGCCAAGGGCAGGCATTACGATTTTGAACACCTGTGGTATGACGATCTTTCTCATGGTCAGGCCCCTCGAAAGCCCAAGCACAGAAGCAGCTTCATATTGCCCGCGGTTGATGGACTGGATTCCGCCGCGGAAGATTTCGCTGTAATATGCCGTGTAATTGAGCACAAAAGAGAGAAGCGCAGACTCGAAGCGGCCGATGCGGAAGGATACGCCGATGCTGGTAAATAAAAGATTCAGCCCAAAATACAGAAACAAAACCTGCAAAATGAGGGGCGTTCCACGCATGACGACAAGATAAACGTTATAAATCCCTCTCCCGATTTTGTTTTTGCTGAGGCTGATCTGCGAGCCCAAAAAGCCGAGCGGAATCGAAATCACGAGCGTAAGCGCAAACAAGGAAAGGGTTACCCCCAGGCCGTTTGCAAGCTCTAAAACCAAATTAAGAAACTCCATACCAATTACTCCCAAGTATCATAAAATGAAAAAATCGGGCAGCATAGAAACACGCTGCCCGTATTTTCTAGAATCAACAGGTTAGAATGTCGTAACGTCCTTGCCAAACCATTTGGTGCTGATTTCGGCTGCCGTACCTTCTGCCTTTAACTTTTCAAGCGCGTCCATAACATTGTTCATAAAGTCTTCCTCGCCTTTTCTAAAGCCGATGCCGTATTCTTCCGGCGCAAGCGTCTCATCGAGGATACGGAACTGGTCGGGCTGTTTTGCGAGATAGTAATTGGCCACAACGAGGTCGACAGCAAGCGCGTCCACCTGACCGGAAGAAACATCCATCATTGCGGTTACATTGTCCTTAAAATCAATTTGTTCCGCGATGGAATTTTTAAGCTCTTCATTTGCCGTGATCGCTTCCTGTGCGGAAGAACCATCCTGCACGGCAACCTTTTTGCCGGAAAGATCGGCAAGCGTGTTGAGGGGAGAATCCTTTGTCACCACGATGACCTGCTCATTTTCCATGTAAGGTTTGCTCATCAGGACTTTTTCCTTGCGCTCGTCCGTGATAGTATAGCCGTTCCACAAAAGGTCCACGTTACCTGCGTTGAGCTCCATTTCTTTTGCGTTCCAGTCGATCGGCTGCAGTTTTACTTTGATGCCCAGCTTTTCGGCAACAGCCTGCGCAAGCTCTACGTCAAAGCCTGTTAGCTGACCATCATCACCTTTAAAGCCCATGGGCGGAAAGCTGTCGTCCATGCCCATAACAAATTCGCCTTTTTCCATGATTTTTGCAAAGGATTCGTCAGCAATCGATGCGTCGGAAGCGTCAACAGATGCTGATGCCTGTTCACTGGCCTGTGCGCTGGCTTCAGCCGAAGCGGATGCGGATTCGGAGGGTGCTGCGGCCTGTTGCGCGCATCCTGCAAAAACGGAAAGCGCCATAGCGATGACAAGAACAAGGAGTAAAGTTTTTTTCATGTTTGAAATACCTCTTAGCATAAATTTTTGTTTACCGTATTATTATAATTCATCGTGGTAAATTAGTAAAGGGGTAATTCGATCGCGGGAGATTGGATAGGACATTGTTTTTCAAGACACAAAAAATAACGAATATGCTATAATAATAGCATTACCGCGCAATTATCCACGTTTCGTAGACCTGTTCGACGAGAGGTGGGTTGCATCTTTTTTCTCGATTTTGTACGCTTAAGTCAGCAATTTTGGCGGGGGTAAGGGATTGGATAATCAAAAAATCGGGCGGATGATTGCCGCATACCGGAAAAGGAAAGGCTTGACGCAGCGGCAGCTTGCGGATGTCCTCGGAGTTACGAATAAGGCGGTCTCCAAATGGGAGACAGGGCAGGGTGTGCCGGACATTAGCATTTTACCTGCGTTGAGCAAGGAGCTTGCGGTAAGCATAGACGACCTTCTTACAGGTGATTTTGATGAGGCGGAAGAAACGGGCGAAGCACCGGTAAGGGAACTGTTTTCAGCGGAAGCGGAGATTACGCTGAAAACTGTCCGCGAATATTGTAAGATCGTTTGTGCAACGCGCAATAAAAAGCGCAACCTTTTATTGGGCATAAGCGCCGCTTTTTTGTTGATCTTTGCGGGCGCATGCCTCGTTTACCGTGAGATGCGTCCCTACAGCGGAAATGTTCCGCTGATAATTGCTGCCGCGGCGGCCGTTTGCGCGGCGTTGATCTTTGCGTGGCGACTTTGTGCATGCAGAGCAAAGGCAGGGAAAACTTACCGAAAGCTGGTTTACCAAAATGGAGGAGACTGCATTATCTGCCGGTTTTATGGGGACAAATTTCTTGTTTGCACGGGCGATTCCGTACAAACGTGGACCTATGACAAAGTTACGAAAATTTGCCGGACCGAAAAATATCTGGTGATCGAATGCGGATATGCGGACTGTTTTGTGGAATTTGATGAAAACGGCTGCGCGCTCATGGAGTTTTTGCGGGCAAAATGTTATGGCGCAAAATTCGCAAAGGTCAAGGGAGTTGTTTCGGGTACGGAATTCGCGGGATCCCTGCTCGCGGTCTTCGCGGTCCTTTTGGTTTTGATGCAAATCGTTTACTGTACAATTGGCAGCCGTTTGCGGCTGGAATATTTATATGACTCCTGGTTTGGGCTTGTCAATATGCTGATTCTGGGGCTGATGATGGGATGTTTGCTGTGTTTTTTTGGAAAAAAGAAGAAAGCCGCGGTTGTGATCCTCGTTGCGGGGGGAGCTTTGCTGCTTTTAGGAGGATACCAAATGGTGACAGCAGCCTATACGACCAAAACAGTCGTGGATTTATCGCCGGACTACAGTAATTTACTGATTTTAAAACAGGATATGCAGACTGGAAAAACGACGGTTTACCGCAATGGCTTTTTGTGGTTTGTGCGGCGGCACGAGCAGTTTCCATATACTGTGAAGGAGCCCGTGAAAACGCAGTGGCTTTCGAGCGATGCGTGCGCGGTGACTTACGAATCGCCGGACGACGCAAAAACGCATCAGTATGTGGCGACCTATGGAGACAGGGGGCAGGGCTCCTATTATCAGGTGACAAATGTGTTAAACGGAACGTGGATACCGCAGAACGCGATTGACTGGACGTTGCATGCGGATGCGGAAGGAATTACGCTGAGCGCAAAAAATGCCGAAGAATATTACGCAAAGAGCGATTGTACCCAGTTCGGGACGCTGGGGCTGACGCTTAACAGGGATGGCGCACCCCGCTGGACGATTGTGCTCAATGAAGAGTGCAGGGTTGTGCAGGGGCAGATTGAAAGCGGCGCTTCCATTACAGTGTGCAGGGTTTCAAAGGAGCAAACCGCGCCCATGAATTTCCAGTCTGTGAGCATGCCGCAAAGCGGGATTACGGATGAGTTCGGACAGCCGGAATATCCTGATGAGCAAGGCCGGGGCAGGATTGTAGTTACTTATATGCAGGATGTGCTGAAACGCTATCCGGATCTGAAGGGGTATCAACCGGAGCTGGATTATCAGGTGGTCGAACTGGATTCGGAAGATCCCTACGAAATCGGATTGCAGGTTCAAAAGAAATGGGTGGAAAACGGGGATCCGTCAATGAATAAAAATGTGCAGATTAAAGAAATGCAGGTTTTGGCGGGGAATGAAAATGACTTTTTGATGGAGGTCATAACGGACAGCACCTATCGGGATTCACGAACAAACGAGAAAACAGTATTTGAGGACGAAGAAAACAGATATCGGATCATGAAGGGCGATGGCGCGTATCTCGTTGCAAGAATCAGCCCCACGGCAGATGGCTCTGTGGGGCTGGAGGCTGTGGGCAGTCAGAAAAAGTTGGAATGCGCGGACGATCCGGCCTACCATATTCAAATGCCATAAGGGAGGGAAGATTATGAATTACCATTATGAAGAGGATTACAGGTTTTCTGAACTCAGGGGGGTGACGGGCTGGCTTGTTTTTTTTCTGGCGCGTATCTGTCTGGGCGTGATAGCGGGAGTGCTTATGATGTTGAAACTGATTCCGGTGCTGGCCTTGTACGCCGACAGGCTGAATATGATTCTTGCAGGCACGGTTATTTTGAGTGTACTCGTCTTATGCATCGGGATTGCGGAAATTATACTGTTTTCTCAACGCAACAAATTATTCGTATGGCTGTATCTTGTGATGGCGGCAATCAACATTTTGAGTGCATTTCTGACAAATACGGTTATGCAGGGATGCCTGTTTGTCGCAGTGGAATCCGCGTTTGTCGCTTATTTGCTCACATCGAAAAATGTGGCGGTGCGGTTTTCTTTTTACAATAAAGTGAACAGGGTCGCTCTTGACGCGTATGCTGCCAAAAGGCAGGTAAACGCGGAGGAAGAGCGCATTCTGGACGAAATTGAAGAATTGACGGAGATGCACCGCAGAAACAGGATTGGCCTTGAAGAATACCTGCACCAAAAACGTGCTCTTTTAAGGCAGCTTTAGGGGGAGAAGGCAATGAAAAAATGGATTGTTTTTTTGATCGCGGCAGTCTGCATGGTTTGTATCTTTGCGCCCGTGCCTGTAAAAGCGCAAAAAGAGGTTCAGACGCTGGGAATGCGGAGCGCCATATTTGGGGAATTTGCCGTTGCGCTGCCCGAAAATTTCATGGTGGTACATGAGGCGGAATCCGCTCGCAGCATGCCTTATGGAGAAGAAGGCATGGGAGTGCGCACGGACGGGAACGCATTCGTAACCATTTCTTATGAGCAGGACGCCCTTGAGGATCAGCCGGACTATGACAGCATGACGGATGGTGAATTTGAGCAAATGCTCAAGGAATGGAAAGCGCAGGAATATGATATCCGCATATTGTCTGCCGATTCCTTTTGGACAGCAGATGGCAGACGGCTGATGCGCTATGTGTTTCGGGATGCGGACCGTTATTGCATCAATTACCGCTATGTGCTGGATTCGGATTTATATGAAATGCAGTATAGCTGGACAATCCCGCAGGATGGAGCCGACGGGGATTATGAGGAAGGACTTGTGGAAGCGGATCGGATCGGCGACACCATGAGCATCGGCGCGGACGGATGGTCTGCCGCTGAGCTTGCCGCAGAAACCGGAAGGACAACAGACCGGATTGCGGGCGAGCCTATGCAGCAGGAAGAAAAAGTGGAAATTCAGGATGGAAAAGTCCTAGCCTTGCAGGAAAGCGGATTTTCGGTGGAGCTGCCAGAGGATTATTATCTGATTGGGGCAAATGGCGCGTTGCCGCAGGACGTGGCAGCGGAGCAGCGCGAGGCGTTGCAAAAATTTATAGGAGAACAGGACAACGGCGGGAAACCTTTTGCCGTAAAATCGGACTTATCCGTAACCGTTTCTCTGTCGTGTGAACCGGGTGCGGGCGAAATCTGGCATGAAGAGGGCGGGGACGGTTTCGGAATTGATTTTGACCGGATGACGGACAGCGAGGTTGCGGACATGGTGGATGCAGTGCGCGATTCTCCACGCCCGGGCTATGTTGATATGCAGTATGTGGAGGAATATGATGTGGCAGGCATACGGTTTATCCGCATGATTTATAATTCTATGTATATCCGTTATCGTACTGTAGCAAACGGCGGGCAGGAATACTGCATGGTTTATGTGGTTCAAAATAATGACGATGGCAAAAAGTACAAAGACTATCTGCCGGAAGCGGACGCGATTATCGATACTGCAGTTCTGAAACAGACCGAGATTACCGAAGCTGCAACGGAAACAGAATCTGTGCCGGAGGCGTCTGCAACGCCGCAAATTCCGGATGCCGACGATGTGCGGCCGATTGCGCCGCAGGGCAAACAGGAACGGATCAACTGGGATATGCTCTATCTTTGCATTATGCTGGCGGCGGTGGCTGCCGTGATTGCAGTTGTGGCAATGCGCTATGCGGCGGACAGGAATATTATCTGCGGCAAACGGAAGATTGATCCCAATCAGGCGTTGATTCTCAGGCTGCGGGAAATGGAAAGCAGAGAAGTGCTGAGCGAGGAAGAATTAAAATGGAAAGAAGAAGAAATCCGAAACAGAGGATAAAAAATCTGATAAACTTGACATGAGAAGTCATATTCAGTATGGTATTATGGAAAAAAACAGATTGGTGGAAATGGTTTATGAGTGAAAAAGTAAGATGTTCCTGGGCAGGGGATATCCCCATATACATTGATTATCACGACAATGAGTGGGGCCGTCCCGCGCATGACGATAACAAGCTGTTTGAAATGCTGATTTTAGAGGGGATGCAGGCAGGGCTTAACTGGATTACGATACTCAAAAAAAGAGAGGCGTTCAGGGAAGCGTTTGATGGCTTTGATCCGGTCAAGGTGGCTCTTTACGGCGAAGCAAAAATTCAAGAGCTGCTGGCAAACGAAGGAATCATCAGAAACCGCCTCAAAGTAAACGCCGCTGTAACCAATGCCAAGGCCTTTCTGGAAGTGCAGAAAAAGTACGGAAGTTTTGATCAATTTATATGGGCGTATGTGGATCATACGCCGATTAAGAACCATTGGGAGAAGATGGAGCAGGTGCCTGCAACAACGCCGATCTCGGATCAAATCAGCAAGGATTTGAAAAAGCTGGGATTTAAATTTGTCGGCTCCACGATTATCTATGCATTCATGCAGGCGACGGGCATGGTAAACGATCATGTGACGGATTGCTTTGTTTATCAGGAGGCAAAGGAGTAGTATCGCAATAAAAAAAGCAACAGTGCAGGATTGCCCGCGCTGTTGCTTTTTTGACTCGCTCTTTGCGGCCTTTTATGTTGCCCCATGCACGAAGTCTTATGGAATGATGTTATATTCACGCAGGGCATGGTAGATGCCGTCGTGATCGTTGTCGAGGGTGGTGCGGGTGATCCGCTTTTTCAGTTCCGCGGGCGCGTTTTCCATGAGAAAGCCACAGCCGACCGTTTCGAGCATTTCGAAATCGTTGTAATGATCCCCAAATGCGATTGCGGCACGCAGATCAAGCTGCCACAGGGAGCAAAGCGTTTTCACAGCCGCCGCCTTTGTCACGCCGTTTTCCATGATCTCAAGCAGAATGCCGGAGGATTTGACAATAGAATATTGAGGAAAAGCGTTTTTTAATTCCTTTTCAATGGCTTCAATCTCCTGTGGGTTGCAAATGCACAGGATTTTGTTTATTTTGGCATTTTCCGCGAGGGATTCTATTGTACCCTGCGTCGCCTGCGCCTTTACGATTTCCTCCTCGCGCATGATTCGCGGATCGCGTTTATCTTTTACGATCCATTCGTCGATGGAAAAGACGCACCAGCTCAGGTCGAACTGTTTTTGCTCCATATAATCGATGATTTCCTTTGCTTGCGTGCGGTCGATTCCCTGATGGAGCAGCACCTGCCGGTTTTCATCCAGAATCAAGCCGCCGCTGTAAGAAATGATCGGGCAGTTAAACTGATTTTCTTTTAAAATGGGATAGATTCCGGAAGGGCTTCTCGCAGAGACGATTACAAATGGAATCCCGCGTTCATGAAGCGCTTGTATCGCGCCGCGCGTAAGAGGGGTAACGCGATGCTCTGAATTTAATAACGTTCCATCCACATCGCTGAAAACAATGCTGTATTTTTCCATGAATACCTCCTGTTATGATTCGGTCTTTCTGTCAGGTTACATTGTATCATAAAAAAGAAAAAAACGGCACAGACGAATCTGGGCCGTTTCAGCATCATTTTTTTGTAAAATGAAAGGTTAGACCTCGAGCTCCGTATCGAAATCAAACAATTCATAGTCGCACATCAGGCGCAGCAGTGTGAAGCGGTTGCGGATATAGCAGCAGATTTTCATAGTTTCTTTGAACTGCTCATCCGTCATACCGATCTGATGATAATCCGTATAGCCTTTGACCACGCGAAGCGTATCCACGATTTTTTCGGAAGAGGGAACCTGCGCGGCGACATTGAGCACCTGATCGAAGTTCTGGCGGAGCAGCTCCGGCTTTAAATTAGAGGTGATGGTGGGCGTATTTTCTTTTTCCACCATATCCACCACATTCTGCGGATATTGCGAGTAATATTCCTTTACGCGCTCGATGCTGAATTTGTTGGGGAGGTTTTCTTCAAAAATGCGGCCCAGCCTTTTTGCAAAGGTGGAATAATATTTTGCGGCCTGCACCGTACCGATTCCCACTTTTTCGCCATGCAGCGCGTCGTGGTCGATCCCTTCAATGGGGGTTACCTCCAGATAATGCGAAAAATGGTGTTCAAAGCTGGAAGCCGGGCGGGTAATCTGCACCATTTGGATCGTAATGCCCGAAAGGAGAAGCCCCTCCATGAGTGTGCCTATGCTGTCAATATCCCCTTTGCTGATGGCTTCGATGTTATCCACAATGATATTGACGGCTTTTAAGGTGAGATCAGCCACGAACGGACAAAAATATTCGCCGGAAATCAGATGGCCGATTGTCCAGTCCGCCACGCTGATGTATTTGCTGAGCATATCGCCCACGCCGGAGGCGGTCATTTTCAGGGGAGCGGCTGCGATGATTTCAAGATCCGCCACCACTGCATTCGGCGCTTTGGCGGGCAGGGTGACTTTTGCGCCGTTTAAGGTCAGTGCGGCATTATCCGACACAAAACCGTCCACGCTGGCCGCAGTGGGAACCGAGATAAACGGGATATTCTGCTTAAGGGCAACATAACGTACAATATCTGTGATAACGCCCGATCCGACCGCAAGCAACAGGTCAAAGCCGCCTGTTTTTAGCGCGTTTGTGACAGCGTCAAGCTGCAACTCGTTCGGAACGATTTTTTCTCCTGACAGAATCAGCGTATCAAGCTGAGGCATCGCTTTGCCGATTTTTGGGTAAGCCGCGTCATAGGTGTTTGTGTCAAATACCGCAAGCGGTTTTAAACCGGGGAATGATTCTTCAAGAAGGCCGGGGAGCTTTGGAATCGCGTCGCGCTCGACGATGTAATCCCGCGTAACGAGAGTGTGATCTCTGCCACAGGCGCAGCCGGTGACGCTGAGAATATCTTCAAACATAATTTTTTCTCCTTTTCTTTCAAATAAAAATACAATTTCATTTTACGGCAGCGCAAAGAGATAGTCAAATTTGATTGCAAAAAAGGTTTTTTTTTATATAATGAAAGAAAGGTAATTTGCAAAAAAATGAAGGGAACATACGATGCTTACTGCAAAAGAATTTATCAAAGCGCACAAAATGGAATATACCTCCATCGAGATCGGACAGGAGATGGAGGCGTATCTCGACGAAATGAAGCGCGGGCTGTGCGGAGCAAAAAGCTCACTGCTCATGATTCCGACTTATATTACGCTCAAAGGGGCAGTCCGGCGGGAAACGCCCGTAATCTGCGTGGATGCAGGCGGCACCAATCTGCGTGTGACGCTTGCGAAATTTTTGGCGGACGGGAGCTTTGACACGGGAGAGGTAAGCAGATATCTCATGCCCGGCGTGGAGAAGGAAATTGAAGCGGAGGAATTTTTTGATACGATGGCGGGGCTGATTTATCCGCTGACTTCGGTGACTAAAAATATTGTGTTTTCGTTTGCGTACAGGGGAAACACCTATCCGGATTACCCTAACATCGAATGCGAAATTGTGGAGATCACAAAAGAGGTCAAGGTAAAACATGCGCAGGGCAAAAGGATTGTAAAAGAGCTTGGTGCCGCGCTTGCAAGGAGGGGCGCTGAAAATTGCCGGATTATCGTAATCAATGATTCCGTTGCCACCTGCCTTGCGGGAAAGGCGGAAAAAATAAACGAGGAGTATGGAACCTATACGGGCACCATCCTGGGCACAGGGAACAACAGTTGTTATATTGAAAGCATCCGGAATATAGCAAAGATAAAGGATTTTCCGGATGAGGGCGTGATGGTGATCAACACGGAGGCGGGAAGCTACAGCGGAATACCGCGCTCTGATATTGATTTGGCATTCGACCGGAATTCCATTATGCCGGGTATCGGCGTTTATGAAAAAATGTCGAGCGGCGGATATCTTGGCGGACTGTGCGACTTTACGCTGCGCGCCGCGGCACGGGAAGGTGTTTTCTCCAAGGAAATTGCGCTTGCAAAGACGCTGTCCACCATTGACGTGAATGAATTTTTGACAGATGGCAAGGGCGTGCTTGCAGACTATTTTGAAACGGGAAGAGAAAAACAGGCGGCGCGGGAGATATTGTTGAATATTGTGCTGCGGGCGGGCAGGCTGCTTGCGCTGCAAATGGCGGCAATGGCCGTGAAGGCATGCAAGGATAATACGCATGTGTGCATGACGGTGGAAGGAACTACCTATGAAAAAATGGCGGAGCTCAAGCGGGAGACGCTCAGCACCCTTTTGCCGTATCTTGCGTCTATCGGCATCACGGCAGACGTGATCAGCGTGGACAGGGCGGTGCTTAAGGGCTGCGCAATTGCAGGACTTTCGGATTACAGCGATTTAACTTAAAATCATTTGCCTATGCAATTGATACCAACAGTTTGTAAAGGGCCTTTTGACAAATGGCTATCAAATAATTGCTTAGGCAACCGCTATTGGGTTTACCTTTATAACACAATGTACTATAATAAGAGCAAAGACATCTGACTACAAGGAGCGATCTGAGTGGGAGGACGGCCTAAACAAACAAGATTTTTGTTGTGCTGTCCTTTTTCAAAAGAAGGACGGCATTTTTTATTAGGGGGAAACAATGGCGCGCTATACGCTGAAACAATATGAAATTGACACGGAAAAACCGGAAACAGACGTTCTTGCGGATATTCTGGGGGATGATTCGGTTGAGGAAGAATTATTCCGCACCGCAAATGAGGTCAAGACGCGCGAATACGGAACGATTGTGTTTGTGCGCGGGATCATCGAATTTTCCAATTATTGCCGCCAGATGTGCGCATATTGCGGAATCAACGCGGGTATGAAAAACGCAAAACGTTACCGGATGCAGCCTGATGAGCTTGTCAGGGCGGCGCTTGAGGCCGCGAAGGTATACCGGACGGTGATTCTGCAAAGCGGGGAAGACCTTTCCTATTCGGCAGAGATGCTTGCGGATGTGGTGCGGCGCATCAAGGCACAGGCAAATTGTGCGGTGACGCTTTCCATCGGAGAACGCTCTTTGGAGGAATACCGCATGATGCACGAGGCAGGAGCGGATCGTTTTTTGCTCAAGCACGAGACGGCAAATGCGGCGCTTTACCAGTCGCTGCACGGCGTTTCGCTTGCTGAAAGGCTGGAAGCACAAAGGCGGATTAAGGCGCTGGGGTTTGAATTGGGCGGAGGATTCATGGTGGGGCTGCCCGGACAGACAGATGAAATATTGGCAGAAGATTTATTGACGCTCAAGAGGGAGGGCGTGGAAATGGCGGGCATCGGTCCGTTTATCGCGCATCCGGATACGCCTCTTGGCGGCGCGGCCGACGGAGACGCGCATAAGACGCTCAAGGTGCTCGCGCTCGCGCGGTTGCTTTTGCCAAAGTGCCACCTGCCGTCCACCACGGCGCTCAATGTAAAGGGTGGAATGAAAAATGCGTTGTTGTGCGGGGCTGACGTAATCATGCAAAAAGCCACGCCGTATGAATACAGGAAACTGTACGACATCTATCCCGGCAGGGATGCAAAGGACGTACCGTTTGCAGAGCAGTTTGACGAACTGAAAGAAAAGCTTGCGGAATTACAGTTGACCGCAGAATAGGGGTGTATCAAAATGGCATACGACACAAGGGGAAAAACGGCGGCGGAGTTTATCGCACACGAAGAGATCGAGAGAACGCTTGCGCAGGCAAAGGAGCTTGCAAAGGACGAAAAAGAGGTGAGGCGCATTATTCACAAGGCGGAGGGCTTTGGAGGGCTTAACCATGAAGAAGCCTCAGTGCTCAGCTTTGTGGAGGACAAAAACCTGATCGCAGAGATGTTTGAGACGGCGAAAAAAATTAAAAAGCACATTTACGGCAATCGGATTGTGATGTTTGCGCCGCTTTATTTATCGGATTACTGCGTAAACGAATGCCGCTATTGCGGATATCATCATTCCTCCTGCATGGAACGCAAAAAATTGACGCAGGAAGAAATCGTGCAGGAGGTAAAGGCGCTGGAAAAAATGGGGCATAAACGTCTCGCGCTGGAGACGGGCGAAGATCCGAAAAACTGCCCGCTCGATTACGTACTGGAAAGCATCAAGACGATTTATTCCATTCACTTCGATAACGGCGCGATCCGCCGCGTGAACGTGAATATTGCGGCAACCACAGTGGAGGATTATAAACGGCTGAAAGAGGCAGGCATCGGAACGTATATTCTGTTTCAGGAGACCTACCACAGGCCAACCTATGAAAAGCAGCATCCCGCAGGCCCAAAAAGCAACTACGAATACCACACCACCGCGCATGACCGCGCAATGGAGGCGGGAATTGACGATGTGGGGCTGGGCGTGCTTTACGGGCTTTATGACTGGCACTATGACTTTGTGGGGCAGATTATGCACGCGGAGCATTTGGAGGCCACGTTCGGCGTGGGGCCGCATACCATATCCATGCTGCGCATCCGCGACGCGGGAGATATCAAAAAGACGGACTATGAGCATGCGGTGTCGGATGACGACTACAAAAAAATTGTCGCGGTGATGCGCATGACAGTGCCGTATACAGGGCTGATCCTTTCTACGCGCGAGGGTGGGAAATACCGCGACAGCGTAATCGAGCTGGGCATCTCGCAGGTGAGCGCGGGCAGTGCTACGGGCGTGGGCGGCTATACCATCAAGACGCAGCAGCCGCAGTTTGAGGTGGAGGACCACAGAACCCCCATCGAAATGACAAAAGAGCTGATTCGCGACGGTTATATTCCAAGCTTTTGCACGGCATGTTACCGTGAGGGACGCACGGGAGACCGTTTTATGCGCCTTGCAAAGGCGGGGCAGATCGGAAACATCTGCCAGCCGAACGCGCTCATCACGCTCAAGGAATATGCTGAGGATTATGGCGACGACGAATTTAAACAGATGGCAAACGAATTGATCGAGCGTCAACTGAGGGAAATACCAAACGACAAGGTGCGCGACAAAGCGCGGGAATATGTCGCCAAAATTGAGGCGGGCGAAAGAGATTTCCGTTTTTAAAGGAGAAAATGAATGGTTTCGAATTTAGATGAAACGCCGCGCGCAAGCCGGCTGCATATCGCGTTTTTCGGTAAGACAAATGCGGGCAAATCCAGCGTGATCAACGCGATCACAGGGCAAAATGCCGCGCTGGTGTCAGAGGTGGCGGGCACTACGACCGATCCTGTCTATAAGGCGATGGAGCTTTTGCCGGTGGGGCCGGTGGTGTTTATCGATACGGCGGGGCTTGACGACAAAACAGAGCTCGCCGCGGCACGCATCAAAAAAACGGACGAGGTACTCGATAAGACGGATATCGCGGTTTTCGTGATCCGATGCGGGGATCAGGAGTTGGGCGTAGAACAGGACTACATGAAGCGCTTTGAGAAAAAGAATACTCCTGTTTTGGTGGCGTACAACGTGTTTGGGGAAAAAGAGCCCACTTGTGCGAAAGCGACCGCGGGCAATCATGCGGTCGTCATCAACGCAAAAACAGGACAGGGAATCGATGCGCTCAAAAAACTGATTGCGGAGCATGCGGAAGATTATCAAAATCCGTCCATTGTGGGAGGGCTTGTGCAGCAGGGCGATGTGGTGCTGCTTGTGATGCCGCAGGATATTCAGGCGCCCAAAGGCAGGCTTATCCTGCCGCAGGTGCAGGTGACGCGCGATCTTTTGGATCATGGGTGCAGAGTAGTTTCCGTCAAAACGGAAGACCTTGTGCCCATGCTGGGTGAGCTCAAGCATCCGCCCAGTCTTGTCATCACGGATTCGCAGGTGTTTGGGTATGTCAACGAGCACTTGGGGGAGGAGGTTCCGCTGACGTCGTTTTCCATGATGATGGCGAAATACAAGGGAGACATGGAAGAATTTGTGCGGGGCGCGCGGGCGATTGCAAACCTTAAGCCGGGTGACAAGGTGCTGATTGCGGAATCGTGTACACATCACGCAAAAAAAGGTGATATTGCGCGGGAGAAACTTCCAAGCTGGCTTAACGGATATGTAAAGGGCGAGCTTGTGTTTGAAAACAGCGCGGGGCATGGGTTCCCTGAAAATCTGGAGGATTACAAATTGATCGTGCATTGCGGCGGATGTATGGTGAACCGCAAAAATATGCTTTCCAAAATGGAATACGCCAAAAAGGCGGGCGTTCCCATCACGAATTTTGGAGTGGCGATTGCATTTTTGAACGGTATGCTAGAGCGGGTCATCTGGTAAAAATGCCGTTTTTGTTTACAAAAAAAATGAAAAAAGGTATAATGCATACAAAAGTAGTGTAATATGTATCTGCTTTTAATAATACCGGGAGGCAAAATAATGGTTGTAATTAAGATCAAAGGTGGCGGCACAATCAAAATAAAGCTGGACGAAAAAGCAGCGCCCAAAACGGTAGAGAATTTCAAAAAGCTGGTGAGCGAAGGATTTTATGACGGGTTGATTTTCCATAGGGTCATCAAGGGTTTTATGGTGCAGGGAGGATGCCCGAACGGCACAGGAACAGGAGGGCCGGGCTATTGCATTGAGGGCGAGTTTTCTTCAAATGGCGTGGAGAATCCCCTAAAGCATAAGCGCGGCGTGATTTCCATGGCACGTAGCATGGAGCCGGATTCCGCAGGTTCGCAATTCTTCATCATGCATGCGGACGCCCCGCATTTGGACGGGCAATATGCCGCATTTGGAAAAGTTGTGGAAGGCATGGAAATTGTGGATGAAATCGCGTCTATGAAGACAGATTTTTCAGACAAGCCGGTTGCGGACATCGTGATGGAAAAGGTTACCATAGAAGAGAGCTGAGCGTTTCCGGCAGCAGGACGACGTTTGAAAGCAGCATGCTTTGGCTTTGACTCGAAAACAGGAAGTAAGGGGAAGTATACCTTTAAGATATACTTCCCCTTTTTTGTGCATCCACAAAACGCATAAATGAAATATTTAATATAAAAATTTCATTTATGCGTTTAAAAATCCCTTGATTATTTATATATTTATAGTATAATGAAATTTATAACTTTAAATATTTCATAATTAAGCGAGGTGGTTTTTATGTTTGATGCTGGAAACACGGGTTTTTTATTGATCTGTACTGCTCTTGTATTTCTGATGACGCCCGGATTGGCCTTTTTTTACGGCGGTCTTGCACGGAGGAAAAATGTACTGAATACGATGATGTCGTCCTTCGTTGTCACAGGCATCGCAGCCGTATTATGGGTCGCCATCGGCTATTCTCTTTCGTTCAGCGGCAACATCGGCGGGATTATCGGAAACATTGACGCTGCGGGCCTTAATGGCCTGAGCGGCGAAAGCCCCTATGCACCCGGCATACCGCAGTATGCGTTTGTGGCATTCCAGATGATGTTTGCAATCATCACGCCCGCATTGATCACAGGTGCGGTGGCGGAGAGAATGAAGTTCAAGGCGTTGCTCCTGTTTCTTGTTCTTTGGTCTTTTATCGTTTATTATCCTCTTGCCCATATGGTTTGGGGAAAGGGAGGATTTCTCAGCGAGCTGGGCTCGGTGGACTTTGCGGGCGGGAATGTGGTTCACATCAGTTCAGGGGTCAGCGCCTTGCTTCTGGTGCTGTTTCTCGGAAAGCGGCGCGGCTATCCCGCGATTGATTCGCGTCCGCACAACATTCCGTTTGTGCTGCTTGGCGCGGCGCTGCTGTGGTTTGGCTGGTTTGGTTTTAACGCGGGCAGCGCGCTTAGAGCAAACGAACTTGCCGCGCATGCCACAATGACCACGATTGTTTCCGCAGCCTGCGCCCTGCTGTCCTGGATGCTTCTGGATGTGGCGCGCACAGGGAAACCGACTGCGGTTGGCGCGGCGACGGGCATGGTGGCGGGTCTGGTGGCGATCACGCCCGGCGCGGGATTTGTTCCTGTGTGGGCGGCCATGATCATCGGTACGGCAGTAAGCCCCATCTGCTATTTTATGATTGCCGCTGTAAAAAAACGATTTGGTTATGACGACGCGCTCGATGCGTTCGGATGTCATGGGATCGGCGGCATCTGGGGCGGCATCGCCACAGGACTGTTTACGCTCAGGGAAATAAATCCGGCGGCGCGTTGGGATGGGCTTGTGTTTGGAGAGACAGAGCTATTTTCCGCTCAGATTATCAGCATCCTGATCACAATCGGCGTTGCCGTCGGCGGAACGCTGCTGTGTGTTGGCATCGTGCGGATAGTTACCGCGCTGCGTGTGAGCGAACGAAATGAGAGGATCGGTCTGGATGCTTCCGAGCACGGCGAGTCCGCTTATCCCTCCTTTAACGGTATGGATTAATCATCATAGAAAGGCTGGTATTATCAAATGAAAAAAATTGAAGCAATTGTACGTCCGGAAAAATATGAGGATGTGAAGGATGCGCTTAACGCCATCAGCATACAGGGAATCACCGTCTATGAGGTCATGGGATGCGGCGCGCAAAAAGGATGGACGGAGGTCGTCCGCGGAAACGAGATTGACATCAATCTGCTGCCCAAAATCAAGTTTGAGGTCGTTGTATCTACCGACGAGTTGGCGGAAAAAACAATCGATGCGATTGTGAAAGCCGCCGGAACGGGGGTGCAGGGCGACGGGAAAATATTTGTCTATGATTTAAGCGATGTGGTGCGTATACGCACCGGCGAACACGGCGCAGACGCGATCTGAAAATTGAGGATTGGTGATTTCGTCAAACGAAGATTGCAAGTTGGTGTGAGTATTCATAAGAACAAATGCGAAAACGCGAGAATAAAAAAGTCGCGAACCACCCAAAGGCGGTACGCGACTTGTACCCAGTCTTAAGCCGGTGGGTGCGAATGAGGGACTGACCAAAAAGGCGGACATGAGGCAAAGGCTTTGTGAAAGCCTTTTTCTTATGATTTTAAAAGCTTTTTTCGATTTTACATGGATTTTACAAAAACCGTGCGCTGATTTTACACAGAGCCGTTATAATGCAAACAGCGTTAAAGCTTACAATGAAAATTTTAAATATTGAAAACAAGGAGAACAAAAATGAAAAAAATTGTAATGGTAACAGCACTCGTACTCTGCATGGTGTTTGCGGCGGTTGGCTGTGGAGCAAACCCTGCGGCGCAGGCGCCTTCACAGGCGGCAGCATCCGCTTCTGCCGAGGCTAGCACGGCTCCCTCCGCATCCGCTTCTGAATCTGCGGCTGCCCCTGCTGAAAGCGGCGCGGCGGTTTCCGGAAAAGTATCCATGTCCGGCTCTACCTCGATGGAGCAGATTGCAAACGCTTTAAAGGAAGGCTTTATGGCGAAGAACCCTGATGTGACGGTTGATGTGCAGCTTGGCGGCTCTTCGGTGGGCGTGCAGGATGCGCAGAGCGGAAAATCGGATATTGGAAACGTTTCCAGAGCGCTGAAAGCAGAAGAGACGGGACTTGTGGAAAACAAAATGGCGATTGACGGAATCGCAGTGGTTGTGAATCCGGCAAACAAAGTGACGGAAATTTCCAAAGAAGACTTAGCGAAGGTTTACACAGGCGAGATCAACAACTGGAAAGATCTTGGCGGCGATGATCAGCCGATCGTGGTAATTGGCCGTGAAGCATCCTCGGGAACGCGCGGAGCGTTTGAAGAGCTGTTGGATGTTGCCGACAAGTGCAAATATGCGCAGGAGCTCAATGAGACGGGCGCAGTGAAAACCGCGGTTTCCGCGACACCGGCGGCAATCGGATATGTATCCCTGGAAGCGCTGGACGACACGGTGGTGGCATTGAATGTAGACGGAGCACCGGCGACGGAAGAGGCGATTAAAGCAGACCAGTATCCGCTTTCAAGACCGTTCCTCATGGTTACAAAGGAAGGCGAGCTGCGTCCGGAGGTGCAGGCGTTCATCGATTATGTGATGAGCAGCGAAGGCCAGAAAATCGTGGCGGACAACAAACTGATCGCGATTTCATAACTTTCCTCCTATAAAGTTAATAGAAAGAAAGAGACGCGGAAGCACCGCGTCTCTTTCGGCAGTTACCGACCAAGGGATACTTCGGCGGGAGATTCGGAAAAAGGAGTGAACGGGCAGATGAATGTCAGCGCGACAATTATGGGCGGAAGAAAGACGAAGACCGCTCTTGAGAAAACAATGAAAGGCGTTTTCATTGCCTGCGGCGCATTTGCGGTCGTCGCAGTGCTGGTCATTACAATTTATATGATTATTTCAGGCGCGCCCGCAATGTTCCAGATAGGACTGAAAGATTTCCTGTTTGGAACCGAGTGGGCGCCCACGGCGGCGGATCCCAAGTTTGGGATTTTGCCAATGATACTGACTTCCCTTGTGGGAACAGGCATTACGATTGCCATTGGTGTGCCGATTGCGATTTTGGCCTCGGTGTTTGTAGCAGAGGTTGCGCATAAAAAACTGGCGGGCGTTGTGAAACCCGCGATTGAACTGCTGGCGGGGATTCCGTCTGTGGTGTATGGGCTTTTGGGCATGATTTTGCTGGTTCCGCAGGTATCGAAGCTGGAAATGCTTCTCTACGCAAATGATCCAAGCCATATTTTTACCGGCGGCGCGAACCTGCTTTCGGGCGTGGTGGTTCTGACCATCATGATTCTGCCGACTGTGGTGAACATCAGCATCACGTCTTTAAGAGCAGTGCCCAGAGAATATATGGAGGCGTCGCTCGCCACGGGGGCGACCAAGATGCAAACAATTTTCAGGGTGCAGATTCCGGCGGCAAAATCAGGAATTATTACAGGCGTTGTGCTGGGAATCGGACGCGCGCTCGGCGAAGCAATGGCGATCATCCTTGTTTCAGGAAACGTGGTGAACATGCCGGGACTGTTTAACAGCGTTCGTTTTTTGACAACGGGAATTGTGTCTGAAATGAGCTATGCGTCGGGTCTGCACAGGGAAGCGCTTTTCAGCATAGGCCTTGTGCTGTTTATTTTCATTATGGTGATTAACGTGATTTTGAACACAATCGTAAAAAAGGAGGCGGCGGGCAATGAAAAGTAGCGTGCAAAAGCTTTCCAACGACATCAGCCTGATGAAAAAAAAGCGCCGCCCCAAGGACGGAGCGCAAAAGGTCGCGATTTATGCGTGCGCGATCTTCACGGTTTTTATTCTTTTTTATCTGCTTGTTTATATCATGGTGCGCGGGCTTCCGTCCGTAAACTGGGAATTTTTATCGACTGCGCCAAGCGCGCTCAATAAAACGGTAGGCATTCTTCCGAGCATTATCAATACCCTGTACATGATTGGCATTACGCTTCTGATTGCTACGCCAATCGGCGTGGGCGCGGCGATTTTCCTCAATGAATACGCAAAGCGCGGAAAAGTGGTGAAAATCATCGAATTTACAACGGAAACGCTTGCAGGAATTCCGTCTGTGCTGTATGGACTGTTCGGCGCGGTATTTTTCGGCGTGACGTTGCAGCTTGGTTATTCGATTCTGGCGGGCTCGCTCACGCTTGTGCTCATGATTCTGCCGATCATTGTGCGTACCACACAGGAGGCGCTCAAAACAGTACCCAATGAATACCGCGAGGGGGCGCTCGGAATCGGCACCACAAAATGGCATATGATCCGGACTATCATACTTCCGGGGGCGATTCCCGGAATTATTACAGCCATCATTCTGGCGATTGGCAGAATCGTGGGGGAATCGGCTGCGCTGCTGTTTACATCGGGAATCGGCAGCAACATGCCCACGAATTTCTTCGGACACGCAATGGAGTCGGGCGCAACGCTTACGGTGCAGCTTTACACCTATGCGGCAAAAGGGCAGAACGAGCCGGCGTTTGGCATCGCCGCGGTGCTGGTTGTGATCGTCCTCGTGATCAATCTGCTTACAAACTATCTGAGCAAACGCTTCAGCACAAAGAACCGATAGCAGGGAGGAAAACAGAAGGTGAGTACAAAAATACAAACAAAGCGCCTTGACCTGTATTATGGCCAAAACCATGCGCTTAAGGATATTAATATCGATATTGAGGCGGGAAAGATTACCGCATTGATCGGGCCTTCCGGATGCGGAAAGTCCACGTATCTCAAAACGCTTAACCGCATGAATGATTTGGTGGAGGGCGTAAAAATTACAGGAGAAGTGCTGCTGGACGGCGAAAACATTTATGACCCGAAAGTGGATGTGACCATCCTGCGCAAAAAGGTGGGCATGGTGTTTCAAAAGCCGAATCCTTTTCCAATGAGCATTTATGACAACATTGCGTATGGCCCGCGCATACACGGCATCAAGAATAAAACGGATTTGGATGAGATTGTGGAGAGCAGCCTCAAAGGGGCTGCGCTTTTCGAAGAAGTGCGAGACCGCCTAAAAAAAAGCGCTCTGGGGCTTTCGGGAGGCCAGCAGCAGCGTTTGTGTATTGCGCGCGCGATTGCTGTTTCGCCGGAGGTCATCTTGATGGACGAGCCGACCTCGGCGCTCGATCCGATTTCCACGACGAAAATCGAGGACTTGATGAGCGAGCTGAAAAAGAAATTTACGGTGGTAATTGTGACGCACAACATGCAACAGGCGGTCAGGATTTCAGATAGAACGGCGTTTTTCCTGCTTGGAGAGATGGTGGAATACAATAAAACGGAAGACCTGTTCAGTATGCCGACCGATAAACGCACAGAAGATTACATCACAGGTCGTTTTGGATGAGCATAGATTGATAAAAAAAGGGGATACAAATTATGAGAAACAAATTTGACGTTGAGCTTGAGGATTTGAATCTTGACCTGATCCGCATGGGCGCGAAGGCAGAGGAGACGATCAACAAGGTTTTGAGCGTGATTGACAATTGTGATGCGGAGGGCGCGCGGCAGATTATAGAAGATGACGACGTGGTGGACGCGATGTCGCGGCAGATTGAAAGCCGCTCCATGAAACTGATTATGAAGCAGCAGCCGGTTGCCAAAGATTTGAGGCTGATATCCACGGCGCTTAAGATGATTACGGACATTGAACGTATCTGCGATCAGGCGGCGGATATTTCTGAAATTACGCTTTCCGTGTGCAAAGAAATTGTGATCGAAAAGCCCGGGCACATCCAAAAAATGGGCAAGACGACCGCACAGATGGTTCACATGGCGGTGGAATCTTATGTGCGCAGGGATATGAGCATCGCCGAAAAGGTCATAGAGATGGATAACGAGGTGGACAGGCTTTATGACGTTGTAAAAAACGAACTGCTGGAAATGGCGATTGCCGATAAGGAAAAGATTGACCAGATCGTGGATTTCCTTATGATTGCGAAATATCTGGAGCGCATCGGAGATCACGCGGAGAACATTGCGGAGTGGGCTGTGTTTTCAGAGACAGGAGTGCATAAGGATAAACGTATTTTATGATATAATATCCGTGTGAGGTGGAATCATGGCATATATTGCAGTGGTAGAGGACGATGCGTCCGTCAGGGAATTGATTGTGTGTACGCTTAAATCGGCGGGGTTTGACGTGCAGGCCTATGAATCGGGAGAAGGCTTTTTGGGGGCGATAGATAAAGAGAGCGCGCCGCAGGTTGTGCTCCTTGACATTATGCTTCCGGGCATTGACGGATTTGAGATATTTACCCGCCTGCATCAGCGGGAAGGGTTTGACGCGCCGGTCATTTTTCTGACGGCGCGCACAACCGAGGTCGATAAAGTATCCGGACTTAATTTAGGTGCGGACGACTACATTACAAAACCGTTTGGCGTACTTGAGCTGATTGCGCGGGTGAACGCCGCATTGCGGCGGGCTCAAAAAACGGCCTCCATAAAGCCGGTGCAGGAGATTGTGGAGCTGGGCGGAATCAAGCTGGATGCTTCGGCGCACCTGCTGTACATCGATGAAGAGAAGACGGAGCTGACCTATAAAGAATTTGAAATTCTCCGCTATTTTATGAACAACGTGGGAATGGTTTTGACGCGCGAGATGCTGCTCAATGAAATCTGGGGAATTGATACGGATATTGAAACGCGCACGGTGGATATGCATATTAAAACATTAAGACAAAAGATAGGGCGCTGCAGCGAGTATGTGAAGACCGTGCGCGGCGTGGGCTATCGGTTTGAGGTGTAGGTTGTGAAAAAGAGAATTGTGTTACTGACCACCTGCATGATGGTGATTGCGCTTGTGGTGACGGTGCTGGTTTCTGTGGCCAGTTTTAGAAGCACTTATACAAACGATGTAATCGCGGTTTTGCAGGGTAATATCAACGGAATGGAGCTTGCGCAGCGCAGCGGGACAGATTATCAGCAATTTGCCGAGGAATATCAGCAGGCATATGGTCAAAATAACCGTATTACGATCATTGCCGAGGATGGCGCCGTGCTTGCGGATACGCAGGGAAACGCCGCACAGGCGGATAATCATTTGAACCGTCCGGAGGTAAAAAAAGCTCTGGAGGGCGGATTCGGAATAGAAGTGCGTTATTCCGCGACCACGGGGGCGGATACGATCTATGTGGCCAAGCAGATGCCGGAGGGGATTATTATCAGGAATTCCATGCCGCTCAATAATGCGACGGTGATCATCAATAAGACGTTGCCCACCATTGTGTTTGTGTTTATCCTGCTTGTGATTGTGGCAATTATCATTTCGAATAAGATTGTGCAGGGGACGCTAAAGCCGTTTAACCAGCTTCACGACTCGATCCAGGGCTATATTGACGGGACAAACCGGGAGCTTAGGATTGAAAGCCCTTATCCGGAGCTTGAGGACATCACGCAGGCGTTTGAACGGATTTCAGAGGACTTGAACCGGTACATTGAGCAGGTGAAAATCGAAAATAAGAAGACGGCCCTGATTATTGACAGCATCAATGAAGGTCTGATGATTATGGACGAAAACGCAAACGTTCTGCTGGTCAATAAGGCGGCAAGGGAGCTGTTCGGCGCGCAGCAAGAGCATGGTAATGAGAATATTCTCCATTATGTGCGCAGGCAGGATATTGTTTCAAAGCTGGAAAAGGCGCTCAAAAAGCAAAAGAATACGCGCTTTGAGGTGCGGGACGATTTGGGCAAAAAAACATACCGTTTTTATACGAGCATTGTGACAGAGCCGTCCTTTGTAAACAGAAACAATGGATATGGAATGCTGGTTCTGATCAGCGACGTGACGGATATCGAGCTTTCCGAGCGTGTAAGGCGTGATTTTGCGGCCAATGTATCGCATGAATTGAAAACGCCGCTGACCTCGATCAATGGATTTGCGCAGCTCATCGCAAACGGCATGGCGACGGATAAACAGAGCGTTGCATCTTATGCAAAACGGATTTCGGATGAAGCGGACCGTTTGATGGGACTCATAAACGATACGCTGATGCTCTCTGAACTGGAGCAGATCAGCATCGATGAAAACATTGAAGAGGTGGATGTGCGCAAAGTGACGCAGGATGTGCTGCATTTGCTGGAAAACAAGATCGCAAAAAAAGAGCTGAAGGTGGAAGTGCAGGGCGATGCGTCCCTCAAAGCGAATAAAAACCGGATTAAGGAGCTGATGCTCAATCTATGTGATAACGCCATCAAATATAACAGGCAGAGCGGATTTGTGGGCGTGAAGCTTTCGGAAAAGGACGGATATGTATACATCGCGGTCAAGGATACGGGCATTGGCATTCCGGAGGACGAAACTGCGCGCATCTTCGAGCGGTTTTACAGGGCGAAAAATTCCGGCGGGGCTACGGTGAGCGGGACGGGACTCGGACTTGCGATTTCCAAACATATTGCGGCGCTTTATGAGGGCGAGCTGACGCTTACAAGCGAGCTGAATGAAGGCAGCGAATTTGTTGTAAAGCTGAAAAAGGATTGAACAAGCCTTTAAAAAAATGGTGCCCCTTGTGAAGGGGGTGGCAAGAAGAGAGAAAAGCGGTATGGCCCAAAAGGGCTGTACCGTTTTTGCGTTCCTCAAAAAAAGATATTTGCGCACAGCCTGCCATGAATTTTTTGAGTTGGAATGAACAAATACTTTGAAAAAAAGTATTGACAGATGACGCGCAAGGTGGTAAGTTAGATACAAAGTTACCCACGAGTGCAAATTAAATAAATGAAGTGATGGATGGGCCAGATATGAATGAACTTAGCAAGCCTGCCGCAACGTTAAAAGATGTTGCACTTCGTTCCGGCTATGCGCTGAGAACGGTAAAAAAGGTAATGAGCGGAGACACAAGCGTCCGCGAAAAAACGCGCGAGGCGGTTGTCGCGGCGGCCAGTGAGTTGAATTACAAGAAAAACCGTCTGGCAAGCGCGCTGGCGCAGCAAAAGAGCGTGAAAATCGCGGTTGTTTATTCCAAGGTAACCAAAACATATTTTCCGGAAATTAAAGAGGGTTTTTTGGAGTTTTTGGAGGAGTTCGAGGATTTCGGCCTGTCGGTGGAGCTTTCTGAAATCCCCATGAAGGGTTGGAAATACCAGCATGAGGTCTTGGAGTCGCTGTGCGGCAGACCGGACATAGACGGCGTCATCCTGCAGCCAACCAATACCACAAAGCTCAACGACATCATCCATGAGCTTGCCATCAGCGGCAAACCGGTGATCACCTTTGGCGCTGATGCACCGGCGAGCGACCGCATTTGTTATGTGGGGCCGGATGCCTACAGGGCGGGGCGCATCGGAGGGCAACTGCTCGCAAATTATATCGGAAAAAAGGGAAATGTGTGCGTGGTGATGCAGACAATCGAGCATATGCAGACAATCTACCGCAAGCACGGCTTTACCGACTATCTGCAGGAGCATTGCCCGCAGATCAATATATCTGAGCTTACGATATCAGATGATTCCGATCTTTATGTGGATACCGTCTATAAATTTTTGAAAGAAAACGACGGGTTTGCGGGCATTTTTTGTACAGATGCCAATACCTACCTGATCGGCGAAATGATACGCGAAACCAAAAAAAAGGACGTGAAGCTGGTCGGGTTTGACCTTTCAGCAGAAGCGGTGGAGCTGATGCGGCAGGAATACATCGATGTGATCATAGATCAAAAGCCGAAGCTGTTTTCGTATTCGGCGCTGGAAACAATGTTTCAATATCTCTACAATCATGAACAGCCGGTGAAGAAAATCATTCATACGGATTTGTCAATTCTTACAAGCGAATGCTTTAACGGACTACCTTTATAATTGAAAAAAGAGTACAGAAAGTATTTTTTTAGATAAAAAATGCACTCGAGTGCATTAAATAGTTTCTGCGGGCGGTGCGGATAACAGGCTGCCTAAATTATAAGAAAGGGGAATATGGCGCGTAAGACAGATGTGCCATACAAAAAAGGAATCATGAGTAGGCAAGGTGCAGAAAACACATTACAGATCAAGAAAAACGGCTTTAAAAAATGTATGGAGGCAAGGGAATTCACATTGGCGATTCTGTTGCTGGTGATTATCATATTGCTTTCCGCCGTAACGAGGGATTTTGCCAATCCGGCCAATGTCAGGGTACTGCTTCTGGGGATGTCGTCTGATTTGATGATCGCTGTGCCGATGGGCATATCGCTGATTGCGGGCAATATCGACTTTTCCGTAGGCTCCACGATGGGGCTTGCGAGCGTGCTCGGCGGTATGATTATCAACGCCACGGGAAACGCGGTTGCAGGAATCGTGGCGGCGCTTTTGATCGGCGCGGTGCTGGGCATTATTAACGCGGTGATGATCTGTCATTTGCACGTTACGCCGCTTGTGGCGACGCTCGGCACATGGATGGCATATAAAGGGCTGCAAAAGGTAATTGCGGCAAATGCCATTGCAAATTTTCCGACAGACTTTTTCGCGCTGGGGCGCACGGAGCTCAACCTGTTCGGGCTGAGCGTACCGGTCAGCATCATCTATATGCTTGCGGTGTTCGTGGTGGGCATATTTGTGCTAAAGAAGGTCAATTTCTTCCACAACGCTTATTTTATCGGCAGCAACAAAGATTCTGCGCGGCTGGCAGGCATCAACATTACAAAATTCACATATGTTTCTTATATGATCACAGGCATATTGGCAGCCTTTGCGGGAATGGTGCTGATTTCACGCCTTGGAACGGCAAGCCAGACGATTGGCTCGGGGCTTGAATTCCGCATCGTGGTGGCGCTGCTTGTGGGCGGGCTTTCCATGGACGGCGGCGAAGGGTCGATGATCGGAATCGGCATGGGCGTATTGCTGATGCAGATCATAAGCAACGCGCTGGTGCTGACAGGCATCAATCCGAACTATTCGGAGGTAATCATTGGCGCGATTCTGGTGCTGTCAGTGGGGATCGACCAGATTAACAAGAGGCGGCGCGCAAAGGCGCGTGCGTAACGCGGGCGGTGATACTATGGCAAATGCAATCGAACTGACAAATGTAAAAAAGGGATTTGCGGGTGTGCAGGCCCTCAAAGGCGTGAGCTTTGCGATCAAAAAAGGAACGGTACACGCGATTATCGGTGAGAACGGCGCGGGCAAATCCACACTGATGAAGATCCTTTCCGGCGCGCAGCGCGCAGATTCGGGCGAGATATTTGTGGATGGCAAAAAGGCGGATATCATAAATCCGATCGTGGCGACGGAGCTTGGCATTGGCATTGTATATCAGGAGCTGAGCAACTTCATGCACCTTGACGTTGCCAGCAATGTGCTGTCGCACGGGCTGCCGCAAAAGCACGGCATGATCAAATACGATGAGATGTACAAAAAAGCGCGGGAGATACTCGACAATATCGGGCTTACCCACATCAGCGAAAAGGATACCATGAGCAACCTGAGTCTGGGAGCGCAGCAGATGTGCGAGATCGCGGGGATCATCTCCAAAGACGCGAATATCGTGATTCTCGATGAACCAACCTCCGCCCTCACGGACACGGAGACAAAAAAGCTCTTTGAAATCATTGCGGACATCAAATCGCGCGGGGTGACGGTGATCTATATTTCCCACAAGCTGGACGAGATTTTGTATCTCGCGGACGAGGTCACTGTCCTTAAAGATGGCGAGCATGTGACCACCTTTGAGAAAACGCCCCAGACGAGCAAGGAAGAGTTGGTGCGTTACATGGTCGGACGCGACGTGGAATATGATTATAAGGTAGGAACCAGCGAAATTGGCGAAGTGGTGCTGCGCACCAATAACCTAAACCGCGGAAAAATGGTGCGGGAGATTGATCTTGAACTGCGGCGCGGAGAGATACTCGGCATCGCCGGACTGGAAGGCTCAGGCAGAACGGAACTGCTGGAAACGTTGTTTGGATGCTATCGGGCGGAGAGCGGGGAAATTGAGATCGAGGGCAAAAAGAGAACGATCAAAAACCCCATGGAGGCCAAAAAATACAAGATGGCGTATATCACCAAGGAACGTAAGATACTGGGACTGTTTTTGGGGCTGAGCGTAAACAGCAATATTGTGGCGGCTAGCACGGAAAAGTTCAGCAAAAACGGAATGGTGCAGTACCAGAAAATTAAGGAAAACACGGAAAAATATGTGGATGCAATGTCCATCAAAATCAGCGACGCAAATCAGAACGTGATGGATTTGTCAGGCGGAAACCAGCAAAAGGTGTTGCTTGCGATGTGGATGACCACAAATCCGGACATCATCATGATCGATGAGCCAACACGTGGCGTGGATGTGGGTGCAAAGGCAGAAATCCATGCGCTGCTTCGCAGGATGGCGATGGATGGCAAGGCGATTATCCTTGTATCCTCAGAAATGTCGGAATTGATTGCTTCATGCGACAAGATCGTCTGTATGTTTGAAGGGAAGATCACAGGCATACTGGATAACAGGGAAGCCAGCGAGGAAACGATCATGAAGCTGGTATCAGGACTTTCCTAGGAAAACAAACCGTTTTTCTATGAGATAAAAAATATATGAGATAAAAAAGGGAGGAAACTATTATGAAAAAAACAATGAGTATCATCGCGATCGGCCTGATTATGGCAATGCTGCTGATGACCGGCTGTGCAAACAGCGGAACCGCCGCGCCAAGCGCTGCAGGCGGTGAAGCGGCATCGGTTTCCGCTGCCGCCGGAACGGGCGGAGAGGGCGAAGAATATGCTGTCATCATGAGCCTCAACCAGCTCGAGTTCTTTGACGCGCTTAAGGCCGGCGTGAACGACGCTTGCGCGGAGATGGGCGCAAAATGGTATTTTGCGGGTCCGCAGGAAGCGCAGCCGGATAAAACGGCAGAGGCGATTGACCAGGCGGTTGCAAAAGGCGTTACGGGCATTGTGCTGCACGGGCAGTTTGAAGAAACAGGCCCCTCTGTGGACGCTGCCATTGCTGCCGGCGTGCCGGTGATTATCGTCAATTCAGATGTAACGTCAGACAGGCTTTCGTTTATCGGCTGCGAGCCGTACAACAACGGATACAACATGGGCAAGGAGCTTGCAGAGCGTGTCGGCGGAAAAGGAACGGTAATCGTTGCAAACTCACTTTCTCTTGGTCAGAAGTCTGCGGAAGATAACCAGAACGGTTGTCTGGCAGCGTTGGCTGAATATCCGGACATCAAGGTAGTAGAGGTGGACGACAAGGCGGATTCGACAATCGCGCCGACAGCAATCGGCACGGCGTTACAGGCGAATCCGGATGCGGTTGGCATCGTAGGCGTGGATGCGGTATCCGGCGTGGGCGCGGCGACAGCCGTACGCGAAGCAGGACTCAGCGGCAAGGTGACTATCGTATGCAGGGACAGGGACGCGGCAACGCTTGAGCTGATCAAAAATGGTGAGATTGCGGCTTCCTTTGCGCAGAACTCCTATGTGGAGGGTTATATCGCAACCAAATGGCTGCACGATTATGTAAACGGAAGCTTCAAGGTGGTGGAGGATTACCTCGGCGCGGGTATCAACCCCATTCCGCCGATTGTGGATTCAGGCTCGATCATCATTACAAAGGACAATGTCGAGCAGTTTGAAAAGAAATACGAGTACCAGACAACAGCGTAACACAAAATTTGCATGAGATGGCGCGGGCATGCGGAAAGTTTTGCCGTATGCCCGCAATGAGGAAATGTTATGAGGGATACCAGAATAGGGCTGCTGCCGCTTTATGTGGAATTATACGATCTTACGGTGCCGCAGTTGCGTCCGCAGATCGACGCCTTTCATCAAAAAGTGGTCGGTGCGCTCAGCGACGCACAGCTTACTGTGCACACGAGCAGCGTGTGCAGGACAAAAAAAGAATTTCAAGGCGCGATACAGGCGTTTGTGGATGCGGAGGTTGACGCGATTGTCACACTGCACCTTGCCTATTCGCCATCGCTTGAATCGGAGGACGCGCTGAAAAACGTGGATTGTCCGATTTTGATACTGGATACGACGCCAAACTATTGCTTTGACCAGTCTACGGACGAGGCGCAGATTATGCTTAATCACGGCATACACGGCGTACAGGATATGTGCAATCTTTTAAAAAGAAATAATAAGATATACTCGGTTTTCGCGGGGCATATCGAGCATTCGGATGTCATTGCCCGCGTGAAAAAAGCGGCGGACATGGCAAAGGCGGCAAAGCGGTTTCGCACGGCAAGGGTAGGCATCATTGGAGAACCGTTTGAAGGAATGGGTGATTTTCAGGTGCAGGATCGCGAAATGCGCGATCATTTGGGAATCGAAGTTGTGCGCTATGACTGGGAGCAGGGCGCGCAGCGTATCGAGAAAGTCTGTCAGGAACAGATCGACAAAGAATTTGAGCAGGACAGCAATGATTTTGAAATGGATGCGGAGCTTACGCGTGAGGTTTATGACCGATCTGCGCGGACAGGGCTGGGTGTGCGCGGTTGGGTGCGTGACGAGGAACTATCGGCGTTCACCATCAATTTTCTCGCGACTGCGGGGTCGCGGCCGGGGCTTCCGGTGATGCCGTTTGTGGAATGCAGCAAGGCGATGGCAGCGGGCATCGGGTATGCCGGAGAGGGCGATGTGATCACAGCGGGACTGGTGGGTGCGCTTCTTGGCGCAAACCCCAACGTGACTTTTTCAGAAATGTTTTGCCCGGATTGGAAGAATGGCAGCGTTTTCATGAGCCACATGGGAGAATTCAATTATAATGTTGCTTCCGGCAAGCCGTTTCTGACGGAAAAGGAATTTGAATTTACGGACGCGCAAAATCCGACGGTTGCTTACAGCACCATGAAAGGCGGAGAGGCGGTACTTGTGAACCTTGCTCCGCTGGAAAACGGGAGATTTCTACTCCTGCTGAAAAAAGGGGAGATGACCCGCATTGATGGAGAAAACAAGCTGGGCGAATCCGTGAACGGCTGGTTTCGTCCGGAGGGCGGACTCGCGCGTTTTCTGGAAGAGTACAGCAAAAACGGCGGCACACACCATAACCTGATCGTCTATGGAGAGACGCCGGAGACCCTCGTCTATTTTGCGGAATATTGCGGTCTGGAAACAATCATACTTTAATAAAAAAAGCAAAGGAGAAAAAGAATGAAAACATACAGAGAAAAGAT
>CAZQDA010000010.1:0-48271 GCA_964592155.1 uncultured Christensenella sp. | reverse complement strand
AGCTGCACGGAGCGATTGCAGGGCAGGGAAAAGTGCATATCAGCATTACACATACGGAAGATACGGCGAGCGCATTTGCCATATTGGAAAGGGAGGACTAAACAGTGAGAACAGTGTTAACACCGGCGCAAATGAGCGCGGTAGACCAATACATGATCGGTGAAATGAGAATTCCGGGCGTAATTCTGATGGAAAATGCCGCACATGGTGTTTTTGAGGCGATCAGGGAAGAAACGGAGCCGTGTACGGTTCAGGTGTTTTGCGGCACGGGCAACAATGGCGGGGACGGATTTGCGGTTGCGCGGATTTTGCTGGCAAATGGTTATGACGTGCAGGTGATCGTGCTTGGAGATATTGCAAAACTGAGTGACGATGCGGCAATCAATTTTGCTTTTTTTCAGCAGACGGAAGAGCACTATCAGGTGATCCATTCCGGTGCCGAGTTTGAAAAGCTTTCTCCGGCGGAAGTCTATGTAGACGCAATTTTTGGCACAGGGCTAAAGCGCGAGGTATCAGGCGTTTATCAGGCCGCGATTGAATATTTGAACGAACAGGACGCGCTGGTGGTAAGCGTGGACGTTCCTTCGGGCATTCATGCGGAAACGGGAAGAGCCATGGGCATCGCTGTGCGCGCGGATATCACAGTCACATTTCAATACCCTAAAATCGGGCACTATCTATTTCCCGGGCGGGAGCACACAGGCGAACTGCAAATTGTAAAAATCGGCGTGGACGATGGCTGTGATATTCCGTTGCAGTCAACCATATGCGCGTATGAAAGTGATGATGAAGATATCTGTTTTGGGGAGCGTGCGCTCAACACCAACAAGGGGAGCTATGGAAAGCTCTTGCTAATCGCCGGAAGCTATGGAATGGCGGGAGCGGCGGTGCTGTCTGCGCGCGCAGCATCCAGAGCGGGGGCGGGTCTTGTGACACTTGCATCGTGCAGGGAGGTTGTAGACGTTGTGCAGTTCAACGTGCCGGAAGCGACTTGCGCACCGGTTGCGGGGAAAAACGGAAAAATTGCGCAGGAAGCAATTCGTGATATCGAACAGCTGATGGCGGGACGCACAGCGCTTGCCATTGGGCCGGGGCTGGGAAAAGGCGACAGTGTGACGGCTCTTGTCGGCGCGGCAATAACAAAAGGCAGCATGACCAAGATAATCGACGCGGATGCGATCAATGCGCTCGAGGGTCATTCTGAGTTTTTGGATCATAAGCAGGGCGAACTTATTTTGACCCCTCATCCGAAAGAATTTTCCAGGCTTTCAGGGATGGACTTGCGGGAAATTTTGGACAATCCTCTAAAAGCGGCTGTGGACTTTGCGGTGGAATATGAAGTGACGCTGGTGCTGAAAGGAAGCACGACGGTGATCGCGGATAAATTTGGAAATGCCACGCTCGTTTGCGTCGGAACGCCGGGAATGGCAAAAGGCGGCAGCGGGGATGTTCTTACAGGGTTGATTGCAGGATTTGCGGCGCAGGGAAAAGATGCGTATGAAGCGGCTTTGTGCGGGGTTTATATTGCAGGGATGGCGGCAGAACATGCCGCAGAGCTGGAAGGCGAATATTCAATGACGCCAATGGATACCGTGAATTGCATTGGATATGCAATTGAGAATGCCTCGGTTGACTACATTGTCGCGGATACCGCAAAAAAGCCGCAGGAAGAAATACGTGAAGTGATAGCCGCGGCACCTTTTGGGGAAGAAAAGACAGGACATATGGAATTTTTGACAGAAGAAGTGGAAGAAGAGCCGCAGGAAGAAGATGTGCCGGAAAAAGAGCCGGAAAATGCACCTGTGCGTGAAACAGTGGAAATTCCGGAGGTATCTTTTGCAGAGTCGGTCACAGATGAGACAAAAGTAGTGGGCAGGGAATCAAAAAAGGAGAAGATTCCGGATTTTCTGGAAAAATATGTAGATGATGTTCCGGAGGAGCAGGAGGAACGGTTGTCTCGTGTGCAGCAGAGAAAGTCAAAAGAGAAAAAACCGCTTTTCCCGCCGAGGCGCATCAAAGAACAGATCGAGGAACCGATCGATGATGAGCGCGATAGGATGGAACCCATCAGAAAAGAAGTCATGAAAGAAGTGCCGAACCGAGACGGGGATAAGCCGACGCGCCGGAAGATTGGATAAAGGAGGAAATAGAGAATGGCAGAATGGAAAGAAATTGCACCGGAAAAATTGAACGAGAGCCCTTTTCGTATGATCGGAAAAGAATGGATGCTTGTGACAGCGGAAAAGGACGGCAAAGCGAACGCGATGACAGCGTCCTGGGGCGGCATGGGCGTGATGTGGGGCAAACATGTGACCTTTGTTGTGTTGCGCCCCACAAGATATACCAAAGAGCTGGTGGACGGGTCTGACACGTTTTCTCTTGCGTTTTTTGACGAAAGCTTTAGAAAGCAGTTAAATTATTTTGGGACAGTTTCAGGCAGGGATGAAGACAAGATCAAAATCGCAGGGCTTACAGTGGCGCACGAAGAGCAGACGCCGTATCTGGAAGAGGCAAATACGGTTTTGCTGTGCAGAAAGCTATATGCGCAAAAATATGATCCAGCCTGCTTTATAGAAATGGGAATCGATGAAAAGTGGTATCCGGAAAAAGACTACCACACGTTGTATATTTCAGAAGTAATAAAAGTATTGAAGAAATAAAGAAAGCTGCCGTTTGGCAGCTTTCTTTTCCTCTGGAGCAAAGAGAATGTCACAAGGAGAAAAGAACGTGATTCGTGTCGGCTATGCCTGCCAGATTGCCGGACTGAAAGGGTATACGGTTAAAACATGCCGTATGGCGTCTGCAACAAAAGAAAAACTTTTGGAAATCACCCATGAAAATTTAGAAACGCTGTATGCCATGCTGAAATATAATTTTGAAAATGGGATACGGCTTTTCCGGATCAGCTCCGACATCATTCCGTTTGGATCGCATCCTGTGCGGAACGATCCATGGTGGGAGGCGGAAGAAAAGCCCCTGCGCAAAATAGGCCATTTTATCAGGGAGAGCTGCATGCGCGTATCCATGCACCCGGGGCAGTATACCGTGCTCAATTCCAAAAACGAGGAAGTTGTAGAAAACGCGCTTTCTGATCTTGCATACCACAACCGTTTTCTGGATGCACTGGGACTGCCGGAAAGCCACAAAATTGTACTGCACATCGGCGGGGCGTACGGGGATAAAAAAAGTGCGCTGGAGCGTTTTATAAAGCGTGTGGAATCGATTCCAAATGAAATCCGGCAGCGGCTGGTCGTGGAAAATGACGACAAGATTTTTGATATAGAGGACGTATTGCATGTCTGTGATAAGCTTTCCCTGCCGGCTGTGTTTGATTTGCTCCACCACCAATGTAACCATGAGCATCAGGGCGGGGAAGATATATCAAGCTATTTAACCCTGTGCGCAAAAACCTGGAAGAAAACAGACGGGCCGCAAAAGATACATTATTCCCAGCAGCGGGAGGGCGCGAAATGCGGGGTTCATGCAAAAACGATCCGTGTGGACCAATGGATTTCTGATTACAAACAGTTCGACCAGTTGGACGTGATGCTAGAAGTAAAAGATAAAAATCTATCTGCGGTCAAGTGTGATATGATTGCCAACGGATCAACCCAAAGGAGACTGGAACAGGAGTGGGCGAGGTATAAATATTTGATTATGAGACACTCACAGGCGCATTATCTGGAACTTGGAAAGCGGTTTGGAGAAAAAAGCATAAACGTTGCCGATTTTTTTCGCATCGTGGATGAAGCGCTTGAAACACCGCCCACGGCATCAAGCGTACGAAACGCGGCGCAACATATGTGGGGGTATTTTAAACGCAAAGAAAAGGCGGCGCCTTTTGCGGCATTGCTCGAGCGCTATGTGCAAGGAACGCGCAGCGAAGAGGCGCTGTTTTCTTATCTTTACAGGCTGGCTGTCAAATGGGAGGAAAGATACTTACTGGATGGTTACAGTTTTGCTTCTGAAAGATGAAAAATGTTGAAGGCAGGGCTGAAGGAATTTATATGCCATTACGGTGCAGGTAGTAAAAAATAGTTGATGCCCTGCATTTGTGAAAGAAATTGTGTGCATGATATCACCGGATAAAGGAACGCGCTTTAAGCTATGTGATAAAACCGCATACGGAATATGCGCTGTATGGACGCGCGTTACGAAGCATAAGGATTGTGTTTTGAAGATTGTTTTATTATAATGAATACTATACAAATAAAGAATTGTATAGTTGCGCGGGAGGATAGCGGCGTATGAGTGCTTCATTTAATCACGTTATGGTGGTAGACGATATTCCTGCAAATCTCAGGCTATTAAAAGAGATGTTGCAAAAGATTGGATTTTCTGTTTCCGTATTCAAAAGCGGACAGGACGCATTGGCCAGTCTTGTATATGCGCTGCCGGATATTATATTGATGGATATTACCATGCCGGATATGGACGGATATGAAGCATGCAGACGAATCAAAGCGACGCAAGGATGCGGGGAGATTCCGGTCATCTTCATTAGTGCGCTAAACGAGGTGGGAGACAAGGTAAAGGCATTCCAAAACGGCGGCGTGGACTATATTACCAAGCCTTTTGAGTTTGAAGAGGTGAAGGAACGTATTTATACCCACCTGAAGATTAGCCGTCTGCAAAAGGAAGTGGGGGCGCTCAACCAAAAACTTTCCCAGCGCGTATCAGAGCAAATAGACGAGATTGCTCTTGTCAACCGGCGGATGGTTGCCGCGCAAAATGCGACCATTATGGCGCTTGCTAAACTTTCAGAGTGTCGCGACACCGATACCGGCGCGCATCTTGAGCGCGTAGGATTTTTTTGTGAACGGCTGGCAATGGAGCTTGGCAAACTACCCAATTTTCCAGAGATCGATGCGCTGTATATTTCCACGCTAAAGAATGTTGCACCCCTGCATGATATTGGCAAGGTAGGCATTGAAGACAGTATATTGTTAAAGCCCGGCAGATTAACCCCGGAAGAATTCGAGGTAATGAAGCGGCATACGCAGATTGGCGCAAATACATTTTTGGCGGTCAAAGAAAAATCGCCGGATATTCCTTATGCGGGCATGGCGTACGAGGTCATATTGCATCATCATGAACGGTATGACGGCACCGGATATCCGGATGGGCTGGCAGAAGCCGATATTCCTTTGTGCGCGCAGATTATGGCGCTTGCTGATGTGTACGACGCATTGCGTAGCAAGCGCCCCTATAAAACGTCAATGACAAAAGAGCAGGCAGAAGAGATTATTTTCAAAAGTGAAGGAACACACTTTGCACCGGTTCTGGTTGCCGCATTTGCGGATTGTGCGGATGATTTTGATCAAATATTCGAGCAGCTTTCCGACATGGAGGTATGATCGTGAAGTCACTCAGAAAAAAGTTCATTACGAATATTGTCGTGATTTTTTTGATTGTGTTGCTTATTATGTTTTTCTTGTATGCATTTGAGATGCACGGTTTTTTTTCCAACACCATAACTGACTTGGATGTAATCGAAAATAAACTTCTGGCGGACGAGATAAACGCAAAAATCACCATCTATAAAAACGCGGTGGACAGCCTGGCGCTCAATGCCAATCTGGCAGATATGCTTGACGTGTGCAAAACTGCTGAGGAGTTTAACAGCGATCACAATTTTGGGTTGGTACTCGAAAGTATGGAGCGCACGCGCGCGTCAATGGGTACACAAAGCAGCCGATTGTGGACGTATAGTGTGGACAACGGCTACATGATCCAAACAGGCGGTCCTGCGAAGGCTGTTATACTCACAGAGGAAGAACAAAAGCAGGTAAATTTGCTGCGCAATGAACTGCGTACCACCATGATGGTAGAGTACACAGGGAAAGATGGTATATCATCGTTTGTAATTGTAACGCCAACGCTAAAGGACGGACGCATATGCGGGCTTGCCGGCACGGAAATCGATCCGTCGCTGCTGCTCAGAGAGGCGCGTGATAAGGCGGGCAAAAACAATATGGTTACAGATTGCGCGCTTGTGATTCCCGAGCTGAGTGAGGATTTCTCTGTAGTCGGATATAATGAGTTTTACCTGAAAGACGAAACATTACAGCACAACCGTCTGCCCATAGATTTTCAGGCAACCTACCCGGACGGCATACAGACGGGGACGGGCCCTTCTCATGAGCAGGATGGGGAACGCTATTTGGCAGAGCTTGGTACGAGCGGATGGTATTTTACTTCCTTTGTGCCAAACGAAACGGTGACAGCCGCATTTATTGCAAGTTTTACCTCCACTGAAATGATTGCGTATTTTTTCATTATGTTAGCAGTGCTTGCGGGCGTATGGTGGATTGCCTGCAAACTCACACAGCCGCTGCAAGATCTGAGCATACTGGTGTCCAACTTGCGTGCGGGCAAAAGCTATGAACGATTAAAGGGCAATAACGAGATTACGCAGGCAGCCGACAGCCTGATTGCTTTTGCGCAGGATAATATGTCGCTTTTGGCGGAAATCAGGGAGCTTGCGCAGGAGATAGAAAGCGGCAGGCTGCTGATGCGCTTTGACGATGGCAGCGAGCGCAACTTAAGCGCGATTAAATTGACCTTCAATCAAATGCTGGACAGTATATCACGCATGCTCGATACGCTTCCGGCGGGTATTGCCATCGTAGATGAAGATCACAAGCTGATCTACCTTAACAAGGCCATACGGCAGATTATCGGCGTACGGGAAGAGGATGTGCGCAGCGGTTGCAGGGTTGAGGATTTGGAACGTTTAAATCCGCATGGCAAAAACAGCATTATCAGTGAAATAGAAAACTGCAAAAAATATGGGAGCAGCGAGGCAAAACTCTATGCGATGGAAAAACATATCAGCTTTGTGACCACCAATTTTGAGTATTCCCGCAGCGAAGACAAAAAACAGTTATTTTTGCAGGTATATCAGGATCAAACGGCGCTGATACAAAAGATACAAGAGCAAGAGCAGATATTTGCTTATTTCGAGCATTTATCCCTTGTAAAGAAAGAAGCCCTGGAACGTTTGGCAAAGGGCGATTTTAAGCGGGCGACTATAGAGATTGGCGAGCGTCCGTCTGCCTCATATCTCTGTGCGATTTATGATGATCAGATGGAAATGAAACGTGCGTTTCAGCAAACGGTGGACAACATTGAATCCATCATCACTCGAATGGGAGAGGCAACCCGCGCTTTTGCGCAGGGCAATTTGCATTCCGTGATCGACGCACAAAATGCAAAAGGCAAATATGCGGAACTGGTGGGAACTGCCAACAATGCATTTGATGTGATACTCAATTATTTTCAGTCCATCCCCGTGCCAATCCGCATCATTGGCACGGACCACAAAATCAAATTTTTTAATCAGGCGGCCTATGCAAGCGGTTTTCGTCCAGGAAAAGATGTGCGGTGTTATCATTTGTATGACGAGGAGACCCCGTGCGAAAACTGCCCGCAGCTCACAAACAAAAAGGAGCTGACCATACGGGATTACGTATGCAAACGCGGAGAACAGACAAGCTATTGGAAGTCTTACCGCAATCCGCTGATGGACGAGAAGGGAAATCTCACAAGTGTTCTTGAAATTCGTATTGATGAAACAGAAGTAGTGGAGCTTAAAAAAGCCGCCGATAGTGCGAATATGGCAAAAAGTAAATTTATTGCCAGCATGAGCCACGAAATACGTACGCCTATGAATGCCATATTGGGATATGCGCAGCTGCTGGAATATAGCAAAAATCTGGATCAAAGCGAACGGGAGTACATCGATATGATTCGTCGTAGCGGCAATCATCTGCTCAATTTGATTAACGATATTCTGGAAATGTCTAAGATAGAGGCGGGCAAGATTACAATTAACGAGCAGCCATTTGATCTGCGGATGCTATTTGCCGATGCGCGCGGCATGTTTGCGGCGCAGATGGAAGCAAAAGGACTGACCTTCCATGTGCAGGAGGAATCGGTGCTATGCGCTAAGGTGGTCGGCGATGTAGGTAAGGTACGGCAAATAATATTCAACGTAATTAGCAATGCCATCAAATTTACCTCCCAAGGCGCAATTATGGTAGAAGCAAAAACAGAAGAAAGGCCAGACGATCATATACTGCTGACCGTTGATATTCAAGATACCGGTGTGGGAATTGCAAAAGAAGAATGGAACCGTGTGTTTGAGGCGTTTGAGCAGACCAAGGCGGGCAGCAATTCCGGTGTTGGCACAGGGCTTGGAATGGCAATCAGCCGCAATTTTGCGCGTATGATGAAAGGGGATCTGGTGATTTTGCGTTCACAGCCCGGCATGGGCAGCACCTTCCGATTGGAGCTTCTTTTGAAAAGAGATCAGTCAGAAGCGGTAGCGCAGGATGTGGAAAAAAACTATGCAAGGGTTGCTGCTATTTTACAGCCGTGTACGGTGCTGGTTGCGGATCGGGATGCAAACAGCCGCGCCATATTACGGCAGCATCTGGCGCGGCTGGGCTTTGTGATCGTAGAAGCGGAAGAGGACGAACAAGCGTATCGGTTATGGGATACGCATCCGCCGGATGTGTTGATTTGCGATTCATTTCTTAACACAGAACGCTTGGCGCTTGTCCGGCGTATTCGTGAAACAGAGAAAAATATGCATACTCCGGTGATCGTGTTAACGGCGGACGCAATGGATCAGAGCCGATCAGAAGCGCTTTTGTCGGGAGCGGATGTTTTTATGACCAAGCCATTTATTGTAGAGCAGCTATTGCGAGAACTGGAAAAGTTGACACAGGTGCGCTATCGGTTTGAGGAATTGGCCGTTCAGCCAGAAGCTCAGGCAAACACGCATAACGAGAGCATACCTGAAGCGGAGGGGGAACAGATCAAAAATGCTGTATTGCGTGGAGACTTTGATGCGGTGATCAAGCTGGCGGAATCGCTTAGTGGAGACTGCCCGGCGATTTCGGCTCAGTTGATAGAATATGCGGATGACTTTGACGGAAACGCAATTATGGAAATTTTGAAACGTTCCCAAGCTTAGAGGCTACGGAAGAGAGGGTTGTTTATGGATATTAAGGGAAGTTTATCGGAAGAAAATGTGAAGATGGCGTTTATGCTGGAATCGCAGGCACGTAACAAATATACTTATTTTGCCACGCAGGCACGTAATGAAGGGTATGAGAAAATTGCCGAGTTATTTGACGAAATGGCGGATAATGAGCGCGAACATGCGCGAGTATGGTATAAAATGTTAAACAATGGCATTCCGTCGGCAGAGGAGAATCTGGCCGATTCTGCGGACAGCGAACATGCAGAGTGGAATTCCATATATCCCTCTTTTGCGCGTACCGCACGTGAGGAAGGATTTGAGTTGCTGGCTATTATGTTTGATAACATCGCGGCAATAGAAAAAAATCACGAGATGCTCTTTCGAGAGATGCTGGAGGAAATGCGCGGCGGCAAAATCCTCACGGTCAAGAAAGTTGGCATTTATGTGTGCAAAAACTGCGGATCCCTGGTAACGGAAATTCCAGAGGTCTGTGCCGTGTGTGGAGAAAAAAATACATTTTTGGAAAAATAGCGTTGATTGGGCAGGTGTGACTTCTCCACCGAAGATATCCATGCTCACCGCATCCGCCCGTCAAGGTAGCGCTCGTTTCGATTCAAGTCTCTTTTGATTTCCTAATGCGGGAAAAAGAACCGCTGAAATGCAAGAAAGCCACTACGACCTTTTGGTCTGGTGGTTTTTTACGTTTCATGGGGATATGAGTATTCGTAAGAACAAACTCGATTAACAGCTATATAATAAGTCTTATGACATAAGCATACGATTTTTCTTTGTATGCCCATATTTTTTACAGTTGTTTTACATGTTCGTTGGATGGATTTTTCAAAGTCCAAGTATCATATACTAAGCATATGATATTTTGAAAAATTACACCAAGGGGATTACATGATGAAAAATGAAAATTTAGAAAAAGTGGAACGGATTATTGAGGACGGACTAATTAAGCCAGTATACCAGCCAATTGTATCGCTTGAGAATGGATCGGTATTTGGCTATGAGGCGCTTAGTCGCATAACGGATGATAACCTGCAAATGGGGATTGAAGAATTATTTTTTACCGCGGATACCCTCAATAAATCGTGGGAGCTTGAATCATTATGCAGAATGAAAGCATTGCAATGTTCAGCCAAAGCAAAAAATGAGAGACACTTATTCATCAACGTGAATCCGAATATTATTCACGATGAAAATTTTAAGGAGGGGTTTACGAGAGAAAAGCTTAGCGAATATGGAATTCAACCGGATAATGTTACCTTTGAAATTACCGAGCGCGTCTCCACCCTGCACAGCAATTTATTTTTTGAATCAATCAGCCACTATAAGAGTCAAAATTATGGCATTGCCATAGATGACGTGGGGTCTGGATTTTCTGGATTGAATGTCATTGTAGATGTTAAGCCATCATTTATCAAACTTGATATGCACCTGATTCGCAATATTGATAAGGATGAGACAAAGCTATTGTTGTGTAAGGCGTTGACGGATTTCTGTAAGGGAGCGGGAATAAAGCTCATTGCAGAGGGGATTGAGAGCGAGGAGGAATTGAGGCAGCTGATCAAGTTGGGGGTAGATTATGGTCAGGGATATTTTCTGGGCATACCCAAAGAAAATTTTGAAGAAATTTCGGAGGAGAAGGCAGCCCTTATTTCGATCTGTCATTCCAAGCAGTATAGGGAAAAAGTAAGAAGCAGCGTTTATCCTAGGGTGGAACATTTATGCAAGCAAGGATGCACCTATTTATCAGATGAAAAGGTGCGTGATATTTATGAAACGATGATTGAAAATCCTGTAATTATGGAGTTTGCGATTTTAAAAAACGACGTTGCGACAGGCTTTATGACAAGAGCGGACATCAATTCATTTTTAGGCGGGCGTTACGGATACAGTTTGCATGCAAAAAAAATGATTCATCAGCTGGCAAGGACAGATTTCTTATGCGTAAACTGCGATATGACGGTAGAGCAAGTATCAAGGCTTGCGATGGAAAGACCGTCCGAGCAATTATATAATCCGATTGTTGTAGAAAAAGCCGGAAAATATTTTGGTATAGTAACGGTGAAGGATCTTTTGGATACCTGCACAAAAATTGAGATTGACGTTGCAATGCATTCGAATCCATTGACGGGTCTTCCGGGGAATTTGTTAATCGAGAAAGAAATCATCGCACGGATTTTCAGCGATCAGCCCTACTGTATTACATATTATGATCTGGATAACTTTAAGGCCTATAATGATGCGTATGGTTTTGAAAATGGAGATATGATGCTAATGCTTGTTGCGGAATCGCTAAAGAGCCATGCGGTCAGAAATGAATTTATAGGACATATTGGCGGGGATGATTTTATTGTGGTAGCGGACTATGAAGAGGGTGAAAAATACTGCAAGGATGTCATTGATTTTTTTTCCAAACATGTGGCATCGCTTTACCGTGAAGAAGATGTGCAAAGAGGGTATATCATATCCAAAAACAGAAGCGGGGTCACTGAAAATTTTCCGATTGCCAGTATTTCCATAGCGGGTGTGACCAGCAGGGGTAAGAAATATCATACGGTTGATGATTTTTCAACGGATGTGGCATTGTTGAAAAAAAGCAGCAAGAAGCACAAGGGAAACTATTATCACATTCTATAAAGCCAAATAACATATCAAGTCCCCTCAATTCAATAATATTTCATAAAAATGAGGTCTCCGCACTCACGCATGGAGACCTCGTTTTTGGTGCGAGTATTCATAAGAAAAAACAAGAAAACACCTATGAAATAAGGCTTTACGGCACAAGCGTACAGTTGCTACACATTTCGAGAGAACCAACTTTCCGCTGCTTGGATTCGGAAATCTTCTCTGAATAGGGAAGCAATAGGTGAGTCCATAGTTGTTAAATGGAATCTTTTTTGCCTTTCCGCCTAGACTGTCAATTATACGACTGCATTTTCCTGCAACCATAAGTCGGCGAGCAGCAGCGCGTCTGTTGTTGAGATGTCATAAACGGTGGGCACATATGCATCCGCCTCGTCGGTTTGATAATACGAATTGATCTTTTCCAAATTTTCAAGCGTCACTATGTTTTCCTTTTCCAAAATATAACGCGCCGCTATCCCCGCATCAAGATATGCCCTTGCTTCCTCTTCGATCTGCTGCTTCATTTCATCGCGCGCGACATTCATTTTTTCTTTCAGCATTGTATCAAAATCGAGATTATATTGTGCAGCCATCCCTTCATAGCCTTGATAGATCGAATATTCTGCATATTCCAGCATACCGGCCGGATATCCTGTGATTTTTGCGCGCTGCATCACTTCAAGCCATGCTCCATTTAAATCATCAGCCTTGATGTCTTTGTATTCGAAATCATTAACATGGTCTGCTACATTGACAATTTCGTCTATTACTTCGGGAAGAGGGAAAAGCTCTCCCGAAGAGGCCACGGTACTCTCTGTCTCCTGAGCGGGGGCGGCCAGCTCGGCGGAAGCAGAGGCCGTAGCCGTAGCAGATGGAGCGGGGGAGACAGACAAAGTTTCCTGCTGGCATCCCGAGAACAGGATACCACAGATGAGTATTAGGCAAAGCAACAGCATATATCGATGTTTCATATAAATTTCTCCTTTATGTTAAGCATAAATCAATTTGTTGAATCCGGACTTTTAAGCGGCTGGCGCATCATTTTCCTGCACATCGTCAGGATTCACGTTATTGGGGTCATCATCAAGAAGCTCATAGCTGTCTACAGTCTTTGACCCATTCTCCCAATGATAGCGGATCAGGATTTTGCTTCCCAGCGGAATGTCGCTTTGTGGATTAGGCAAAAAATAGCCACTGATACTTCCGCTTTGCTCTTGGAGCATTACGACGTTTGCCACATTGGAGGAAACCGCACCTTGGACTTCGTGCACGCCACTGTCGTCTTTGATGCGGATGGCTGACGCGGTCAGCGTGCCGTCGGCAAAGGTGTAGATGCCATCTACTTCCAATTTGAAATTAAGAAGTGAATTTAAGTCGCCGTTTTCGGGTGCGCCGCTCAGCCATTCTGTATTTTCGGTGATCAAGACCTCTTCTGTTACAGGGGCAGCCACGCCGGGCAGATCCACAGCGAGCGTAAATCGATCGTCGCCAATGTCTATGACCACGCCCCTGTCCGAAACCTCGCTTGCCTCAGCCCTATCTGTGGAGTCGTCATCCTGCGCACCGCTTTTATTGCCTTTCGCTTCAAAAACGGCAAAGTACCTTTTGTTAAAATCATCCATACCAAAAGAGATGCATTTTCGAATTTTTGCGTTATCGTTATGCGCATCCAACCAGAAGCCGATTGCCGGAAATTCTGGATAAGGGCCGTTTTCCATATAGGCATTGTACTTATAATCGTTTGACCAGCCCTGTGGATCAGAGTCGAACGGACGACGCTGGAGAAAACCAAATCGGCCTGCCTCCAGCTTGCCGGATTTCATAAAAATATTGTCGCCTGTGATGTTGGTCAATATTTCCCTAATTCCCGCACCGTTTATATTTTTATAGTATTGCTCGATTGGCTCAAGCGTCTTATAGTAGTCCGCAATATAGTGCCGCTCTTTGGTCGTGGGGTCAATACAGTTGAAATAAGCGGATTCCAAAGCTTCGTATGCGGGCTTCCCGTTGAATTTGTTGGTCATTTCGTCTTGTGAATATTGAATCCTAGCAATATCCTGCGGTGGAATGTAAAGCTCTACTGTTTTTCCGGGCACCTGAAAGGTATAATAATACTGCGCAAGACGCTTTACCGGATACTTTTCCATCAACTTTGGAAGTCCGATCAGATCTTTGCGTGTTGTCCCCGGCTGCGAAACACAATCCATTAAACGCTTTTGCGCAGCCTTCGCATCGTTGGCGTATGGAGTATTATCCTGTATATGCGCCTCACAAACTGCATAGGCAAGTGTCCATAATTGCATAAACTGGGTGGTATCAAGCGCCCTCATGCTGTTGCGGAAATCATAGCCTTGATGCTCCCAAACATAATTATGCAGGGCGTAAAGATCATAGGTGGAAACGATATTTCCGTTTAACATTCCCTTGCCTTCCATATAATTGGTATATAGGTCAATGACCTGCATGACATAATTATCTCCGCTGCCATTGAAGTAGGGTTTTAACCTGTCCTTGCGCTGCTGAGCCGTCAAATTTTGATCTGCCACAGCCGCTTGTTTATTGATGCATTTTTCCCACAACGAATTCATCGATTGTACTTTTGCATCGATTTTGTCTTTATAATTTATGGTTTTGATCATGATCAGCATCTGATTTAACATGTTCAAAATTTTCTCTTGTTTTTCAAGTATTTCATCCATCTGGCGATTGTTTTCCGTCCCGAAAATTTCGGCTAGAAGCTTATCGGAAGCAAAGTCAAGCCCCTTTTCCGTTGCCCATGAGATTCCTTTTTCCACCAAGCTGGCCGCGAATGTTTCTACGATAAATCCGTCCTTGTTTCCAAGTAGTTCTTCATCCACACCCACCTGCGGCACAACCACATCGTCCGGCAGGGCAGGGGGATTATCAAAGTCGAAAACAACGCCGTCGCCCTCGATTACCGTATAGTCTGATTCTGCCGCTTTTGCAGTTCCGGCGGTGCAACAAACAAATCCGGCGCTCATTACTATGCCCATCAAAACCGCAGTTGTACGGGTCACTGCTTTTTTCCAGTTGATACCTGCCATCGTCTTTTCCTCCTCAATACGTTGGACCAGCTTGCGCTTCATCACCACGAAACTCATGCGTCTTCCTCTGCCGCTTCATCGAGCAGCTCGTAGCTATCTACAATCTTTGAGCCATTTTCCCAGTGATAGTGAACAGAGACCCTGCTGCCCAGGGGAATGTCTTCTTGCATATCAGGCAGGAAATATCCCCTTACGCTGCCGCCGGCGCTTTGGATCATGACGGCGTTTGCCACATTGGAAACGATTGTGCCTTTAAATTCATGTACGCCGCTGTCATCTTTGATACGAATTGTCTTTGCGCTTAGCGTACCATCCGCAAAGCTATATGTTCCGTCTATCTCCACGGCACAATTCAAGAGGTCTGCCAGATCGTTGTTTTCTAAGAAACCATCTTCCCATTGCGTTTCCGGCGTAAGTAGTACGTCTTCTGTTACATCCACTGGAGCACCTGCCAGATTCATCGTAAGCGTAAAGCGGCCGTCATCAACAGCAGTGACGACTCCAGCATCCGACACCTCGCTTTGCGCAGGAATACTCTGATCCTCGCCTTCATATTCTGAAACGGGGACTCCATCCGTATTGAATATTGCTATATAGTTGTTGCCAGAGACACCAATGCACTTACGGATAGCTGCATCATCATTGTGTGCGTCCAGCCAAAAATATACAGTGGCTTGCGGCCCAAACGTATTATCTGTACAATATCCAGTGTATTGATAATCATTACTTGACCAGCGCATAGATTTAGAGCAAAATCCGCGATCTTGTAAGAAGCCGCCCATCGCGGCGTTTTTTTCAAACCAGGGATCTTTGGTCAAGTCAAGCAGGATCTTGAGCAGGTCATCCCCTTTGCCGGTGTTTTGATAATACCGTTTGATTGGTTCAAGAACACTGAAATAGTCGACAAGATTGTGACGCCGTCCGTTGTATGTGAAGGTTCTGAACAGCCGATCGACAGCGCTAAATGCCCTCCATCCGGAAAAAGCATTTGTCACTGCATCTTTGTCATGGTTATATCCTTTGGGACCGATCTTGCTCTGATCCGGAATAAAGAGCTTTTGCTGCATGCCGGGCACCTGAAAGGTATAAAAATATTTTTCCAGACGGGTGACAGGATGTTCTGCAAGCAGAGTGGGAAATCCTTTCAAATCTCCTCTGCCGGTTCCCCTTTTGGAAATACAATCAAGCAGCCGGGCCTGAGCCGCCCGCGCCTCCGGCGCCTGTGGCGTGTTATCCTGAATATGCGCCTCGCATACTGCATAAGCCATCGCCCACATCTGGTAAAAGGTCGCGATATCAAGTACCCTTAAGCTGGCACGAAAATCATAGCCTTCGTTTTCCCAATAGAAGTTATATAGGGCATAGGCATCGTAGGTATCGAACACATTTCCGTTTAGCATCCCCTTGCCTTCAATGGAGTTGACATACAAATCGATGACCTGCATGACATAATTATCGCCGGTGTCGTTAAAATATTCCTTGAGCATATCTTTGCGCTGCTGCTCTGAAATAGAGGGCGATGCGATCGCTTCCTGTTTGCTGACGCTGCGTTCCCACAACGAATTCATTTTTTTGTTTTTTTCATCGATTTTATCTTGATAGTTGAGCATTTTAATGGTGTTGATCATTTGGGTAAGCAGATCCATGATTTGATCCTGCTTTGCCAGAACCTCGTTCATCTGTTCTCTTTCCTTGTTGCCAAAAAGCTCTGACAACAGTTTATTGGAAGCAAAATTGATCCCTTTTTCTTTTGCCCACTCCCAGCAGGTTTCCGCCAGAATCTTAGCCAGATCAACTTCTATGAAGCCATCTGTTTCTCCCAGCAGTTCCACCCCTGTTCCAATCGCAGGAGGCGTCATTCCTTCCGGCAACGCAGGGGGATTGTCAAAATCTAAAACAGCACCCTCTCCCTCGATCACAGTATAATTTTGCTCTTGCGCATACGCCATACGAGGCGCAACGCAAAAAAAACCTACTGCAAATATAATACTCAATAACCCCGCGATCACATGGGTGATCTTTTTTTCTATCGCAAACATCTTATTATCCCTCCCAAACAGTTTCGGATTGCCCGCCCCTGGTTTTTGCGCTAAGCGTAACACCCGTAAAGAATGGTTGGAACGCATTATACCACGCAGAGAATACGAGAATACTCTGTGGGCAGGCGATTTGCCACCTAAACTAGTAGGGGGGTTATTTTATTGTAGTAGGACTCAAACGCTGTGTCAATACTTGTGTTTCATAATGAGTTTCAACATTCCTCTGTTCAAAGACATATCACCCATGCGGGCGGTAAATCTCTTGCAATATCCATCGTGCGATTTCTACGCGCGGCCTTAAGTCGAATACAACTGCCGCCTGTGCGCAGACTCCACTACTTGATTGTTTTGTGAAAATGAAAAAGCCCTGCAATCACAATTGCAGAGCCTTTTCATTTTGGTGCGGTAGATGGGACTTGAACCCATACGTCATGGACACACGCCCCTCAAACGTGCCTGTCTGCCGATTCCAGCACTACCGCGACAACACAAAATATTATATTATATTGACAGTACGAAGTCAAGAAGTTTACAGTGAAACTTAGTTTCGTTTTTGATTTTTTTTCTGACGATTGCGTTCCACTCGTGAGCCCACATGCGCAATACGTGTTTGCGGCGATGCGGGAGTAGGGGATTCTTGATGAACGGTGGGCTGTGCAGGATCTTGTGCAGACTCGGCCGGTTGCCTTAAAGCATCCTCCTGCTTTTGAGTATAGCGGCTGATGTCGCCGAAAGGGGCGCGTTCGACGCTTCGCGAACGGTGGTTTTGCTGCGCGTTCTGATCAACAGTGGCAGTAGGATCCTCGGCAATGGCAGTCTTCTCAGGCTCGGCCTCAGAAGAAAGGGCATTCCTTTTTTTGCGTATACCGCTCTTCAAAAGAATAATTAAAATGATCAGCAAAGCAATGAGCACCATAATGCAAATTATGTAATAAAGAAAATTTGGATCATTTAAATACATATTTTGAAGATTTGCCCCTAGTTGGTTGAAGAACCCGGTTGCTTCCGGCTGTACGGTTTCCATTGTTTGTGAAGCCGCGGGAACAGTTGCGGAAGGGGATGGCGAAGGCGTGGCAGGCTGAACTGTAACGGCGGCAGGAACACTGTCTGTTCCAAATTGCAACGTGTTTAAGATTGCGGCAGCCGAATTGAAGTGAGTATTTTGGTCGTCATTCTTATAGATTGCAGTAACCGTATATAAGATGCCATTGTTAACCACAAAATAAATTTTAGTCGTATTGACGATTCCGCCCGAAAGGTTGCCCTGCAAAACAAGAGCCTTTTTGTTTCCCAAATTTCCAAAAGAAGCGTCTCCAAAAGAATAGTCCGCGCCATATTCAGTTTTTGTTGCGTTGATAATCGTTGCAATTTGTTCTTCTGTCAATGAACCAATTTCCACGGTCTCCAATCCGGTGGCGGCAGGCAAAACGGAGGCTGCGGGATCGGCAGGGGAAACAGTGCCTTGTGTGTCGGAAAACAAAGTGGAAAGCGCCGCAGCAGTCATTTTAATCGAGTATGCGAGCTCTTTGCTATCCGTATAAGCGCAAAGGCTGAAACGGACATCCTGATTGTCCGGGTTTACCGTGTTCAGCAGTTCTTCGCTCATGTTGGAGCCTTCCGGAGTATAATAATATAAATTCGTTTCTTCCGGAATATCAACGACGAATTTATTTGCGTCGTCGGTATAGGGGGATGCGAAAGCAACGCTTGAAAAAACGAAAGATATAATCAATATAGCGGAAAAAACAATTTTCTTCAAAACGGAAACCTCCAACTGGGTGTGCGGATAGATTAGAAACTTTTCAGATGCGTTTATTATACAATAGAGAGGTGGAATTTTCAATCTTCGACAAATCTGTGTTTATAAAAAAGCTCCGTTGAACGCTGATTGCGTCAAAGGAGCTTAAAAAACCGGCTCAACTGTTTTTTTGTTTGCGCAGCATTTTTTCCCGCTTGAGGAACTTTGCGTCAAAGTCGTCCGTTTGCTTCACAATTACATTGCTTAAGACAAGCAGGCAGATGAGATTGGGAATTGCCATCAGCCCGTTGGCGGTATCTGAAAAGTCCCAGACGATTTTCAGTGTGGTGATAGCGCCAATGAAGACCACAGCGGCGAATATGGCGCGGTAAACATAGCGGGCCTTGGGAGATCGCACCAAATATTCCAGGCTCTTTTCACCATAATAGCTCCAGCCCAATATGGTGGAGAAAGCAAAGAGAATCAGGCCGACCGTAACAATATAACCGCCCACTGGGCCAAGCGTACTGGAAAAAGCAGCGATGGTAAGGGAAGCGCCTGTAACAAGCTCCCCGTTTGCATCGAGCGTTCCCAGCGCGCCGGAACATGCAATGGCAAGGCCGGTTAAGGTGCATACAATAATCGTATCGAAAAAGGTGCCGGTCATGTTGATATATCCCTGACGGCAGGGATGATCTGTTTTCGCAGCCGCTGCGGCAATCGGTGCACTGCCGAGGCCTGCCTCGTTGGAAAATACACCGCGTGCTACGCCAAACCGTAACGCTGTGGCAAAGGTGAATCCGGCAACGCCGCCCAGAATCGAATTGGGAGAAAAAGCGCTGCTCATAATCTGAGAGAGCCCAGATGGCATTTGATTGATGTTGACAATGATAATGATAAGGCAACCGACCCCATAGAAAACAGCCATGACAGGAACGATTTTGGAAGAAACTTTTCCGATAGACTGGATGCCGCCAAGAAGCACAACTCCAACAAGCACGGCGATTACAAGACCTGTAATCCATGTGGGAATCTGGAATGTGCTTGCGACAGCGTCCGCAATCGAATTAATCTGCGTCAGGTTTCCGATGCCAAAGGAGGCGATTACGGCAAAAATGGCAAACGCGCCTGCCAAAATTGTGCCCAGCCATTTTACTTTGAAGCCGTTTTTAATAGAGAACATCGGTCCTCCGGACATTTCCCCATTTTGATTTTTTGCGCGGTAATGAACCGCAAGAACGGATTCTCCATATTTGGTAGCAAGGCCAAAGAGCGCGGAAATCCACATCCAAAACAGCGCTCCGGGGCCGCCAAGCGTCATTGCGGTCGCAACCCCGACGATATTTCCTGTGCCAATGGTCGCGGCAAGCGCGGTCATAAGGGACTGGAAAGGAGAGATGTCGCCTGCGTCGGAATTACCGCCCTTGCCCCTGCTGTGTCTGGAAAAAACCTGACCAAGCGCATAGCCGAGGTTGCGCAACGGCCGGAATTTCAGGCGGATCATAAGGAAGACGCCGGTGCCGACCAAAAGGGTAAGCATAACCGGACCCCAAACAAAATCGTTGACATTGCTCAAGATGTCTGCGAAAGTCATAAACAAAAGCTCCTGTTAAATTATTTTGGGATAAATTACAAATTAAATATTATACAAAAATGCGGTTGCTGTCAATGAGATATCTTGACAACAGAGGGAAGAAAGGAATATAATAAACAGAACAAGTGGATAGATCTTCGGGGCAGGGTGCAAATCCCTACCGGCAGTATAGCCTGCGAACTCCCTATGGGAGCCGATACGGTTTGATTCCGTAGCCGACAGTTATAGTCTGGATGAGAGAAGAATAATATGGTCACATATGATTTCCGGGGATTTCTAATTCACGGGAATTTTTTATTGTGGAGGTATTATTATGAGTTCACTGACGGAAAAGCCAAGATTTACCACGCGTAACATCACTTCCATTGCGGTGATGGCCGCACTCTCGATTGTATTGGTATATTTTATCAGAATACCGATGTTCCTGCCATTTTTGGAGTATGATCCGGCAGACATTCCGATTTTCATTACGGCGTTTGCATTCGGGCCGGGTGTGGGATTTGTTTTGACGGTCATCGTGGCTGTGTTGCAGGGAATCACGGTAAGCGCTGCATCAGGCCCCATTGGAATCTTGATGCACATTGTGGCGACAGGATCGTTTGTGCTGATTGCGGGGAACATTTACAAACGGAATAAGACAATGAAAAATGCCGTGCTTGCCCTTGTTGCAGGAGTAGTAGGCTGGACGGCCATGATGGTGTTGTGGAATATCATCGTTACGCCAATTTTTATGGGGGTCCCAAGAGAGCAGGTATTAACGCTGATCGTTCCGGCAATTTTGCCGTTTAACCTGATCAAGGCGGGGATTAATGCGGCGGTCACCTTTGCGCTCTATAAATCTGTAGGAAAGCTATTTCGCCTTCCGATGACAGATGGAAAGACTTGCGCGACGGAAAAGTAAAATGTTATAAATCAGTAAAGAAATTTCTTCACTTATTGCATAACAGGCGGTTATCATATATTATATATATTGATTATATGATGTGAAAGGTCATACGAGGAAGCCGGATCGTTCTATGCAGGAGTTTATGAGTGAAAGTGAACAAGAGACAAAAGAGTTCGCAAAAAAGCTGGCTTTCCAACTAGGCAAGGGCAGCTTTCTTGCTGTCTATGGAGATTTGGGCGCGGGTAAAACCGCCTTTGTAAAAGGCATTGCTGAGGGATTGCAGGTATCTGAGGATATTGTGAGTCCGACCTTTACGATATTGAGAGCATATGAAAGCGGTCATTTGCCGCTTTACCATTTTGATGTTTACCGCATTGCCGACGAAGAGGAACTTTATGAAATCGGGTTTGAGGAGTATGCGGAGGGGGACGGCGTTTGCGTATGTGAATGGGCAAACCTGATACCGGATGCGCTGCCGCCTGAAAGGCTGGACGTTACCATTGAACGAAGAGGAGACAGCCGGCGTAAAATTGTGATCCGAGAGGTGAGACGGTGAAAATTTTGGGGATAGATACCACGGGGAACACGCTCTGCACGGCAGTAAGCGAAGACGGCGTATTGCGCAGCGAGGTATATATCAACACAGGGAAAAAACATTCCAAAACGCTGATGACGCAGGTAGACAATGCGCTTTTGGCGGCGGAATGTGAAATAAACGATATCGACGTATTTGCGGTTGCGGTAGGCCCCGGTTCATTTACGGGAATCAGAATAGGGGTTGCGGCGGCGGCGGCAATGGCTCACGCGGCGAAAAAGCCGGTTGCGGCTGTCAATACGCTGGAAGCATTAATCAAGAATGCAGGGCGTTTTGGCAGCGCGGTATGCGCGGTCATGGATGCGCGCAGAGAAGAAGTTTATACCATGGCAAAAAAGGGGGATGAAATCATCGTTCCCGAATGTGCGGTTCCGTTGAAAAGGCTTTTGACTGAGCTTTTGCCATCCGATAGGGTGGTTTTTGCGGGCGATGCCGCGCAAAAATATCAGGACATCATTATGGAATATCATCCTGACAGCGTGTTTTTGCCGCCGCAGTTTATCCTGCAGCGCGCTTCATCGGTGTGCGAGATTGCCTATCAGGATAGTATGAATGGAAAACTGCTCTCATATGATCAGCTAAGCCCTCACTATTTGCGTGAGAGTCAGGCGGAGCGGTTGAGAAAGGAAAAGAATTGAGACAGATAAAAGAGATTGTCATCCGTCGCGCGCAAAGGGAAGATCTGGAAGACATTCATTATTGTGAAAACAGCAGTTTTGACCTGCCATGGTCATACGCGATGCTGTACGACGATATTATCGAAAATGACAACACCGTATATCTTGTCGTGGAAAGAGATGGCAGGATAATCGGTTATGGCGGAATGTGGATTATTTTTGACGAAGCGCACATCACAAATGTCTGTATCCTGCCGCAATACAGGGAAAACGGATATGCGTATGCGCTGATGCAGGAACTGATCCGCGTATCAAAAGAGCAGGGCGCTGACGCGATGTCTCTTGAGGTGCGCGTCTCCAATAAAGGCGCGATGAAGCTTTATAAGAAGTGCGGGTTTTCGATCCATGGAATACGCAAGCGTTATTACTCCAACAATGGCGAGGACGCGTATGTGATGTGGACGGAACGAGGGCCGGGCCTTGAGGCGATGGCTGGTCAATAACGTATTTGTGCGTAAACGCAGAAAATAGAAATTGGAATTGGGAAGAGGAGGAAACGCGATGCAGAAAATTAAAATGCCCGTCCCACTGGTGGAGATGGACGGAGATGAAATGACAAGAATTATATGGGATATGATCAAGCAGGACTTGATTTTGCCCTATATCGATCTAAATACGGAATATTACGACCTTGGCCTTAATTACAGGGACGAGACAAATGATCAGGTGACCTATGACGCGGCAAATGCGATCAAAAAGTATGGCGTAGGCGTAAAATGCGCTACGATAACGCCGAATGCGCAGCGTGTGGAGGAATACAGCCTCAAAGAAATGTATAAAAGCCCGAATGGTACGATCCGTGCAATTCTTGACGGAACCGTTTTTCGCGCGCCGATTGTTGTGGATGGAATTTCCCCCTCTGTGAAAACATGGAAAAAGCCCATCACGATTGCGCGTCACGCTTATGGGGATGTTTACCGCAACACGGAATACCGCGTTCCTGCAAATACGAAGTTTGAGATGATTTTTACAACCGATGGAAAAGAAACCAGACTTCCGGTTTTTGATTATGAGGGCGGCGGAATTGCACAGGGAATGTACAATACCGATAAATCGATCAGTAGTTTTGCGCGCAGCTGCTTTAACTATGCAATTGATACAAAGCAGGATTTATGGTTTGCAACCAAGGACACGATTTCCAAAATATACGACCATACATTCAAGGATATTTTTCAGGAAATTTTTGACGAGGAATATAAAACAAAATTTGATGAGCTTGGAATTGAATATTTCTATACGCTGATTGACGATGCGGTTGCACGCGTGATCCGTTCTGAGGGCGGTTATATCTGGGCATGCAAAAATTATGACGGCGATGTGATGAGCGACATGGTGGCGACTGCCTTTGGAAGTCTTGCGATGATGACATCTGTACTCGTTTCGCCGGATGGAAATTTTGAATATGAGGCTGCGCATGGAACGGTTACAAGGCATTACTACAAGCATCTTGACGGTGAGGAAACCTCAACCAACTCTATGGCAACGATTTTCGCATGGTCGGGCGCGCTCAGAAAACGTGGAGAAATGGATAAAAACGATGCGCTTGTTGCGTTTGCGGATGCGCTTGACAAGTCTTCAATCCGCACGATTGAGGAAGGCGTTATGACAAAGGATTTGGCTCTTCTGTGGGAAAAAGGAGAAAAAGAAATCGTGGACACGCACGGCTTTATTAAGGCGGTTGCAAGCAGGCTGGATGAAGAAATGAAGGAGATGGTGTAATGGCTTTATATGAACAATGGAAGCAACTGGCGCAAATGGCGCAGACTCCTCAGCAGCAACAGGCGTTTTGGGACGATTATTTTGCGGCTGAGACGGAGGTTTATGAAAAGATACTGGATGACACCAGCGTGATCTATGAAGGAACGGAAAAAGAAGTTGCGGAAAAACTTGAAATGGATCCGGTTGTGTTTTGCGGATTCATTGACGGCATCAATACAAGCCTGAAGGAAGAAATCGATATCGATGCGGTGGAGGAAGATACGCAAATCAGACTCGATATTGATTTTGAAAAATTGTTCTTCAATATGAACGAAGCAAAAGCAAAGTGGCTTTACACACTGCCTCAATGGGAGAAAGTGCTGCCGGCGGAAAAGCGCGATGAGATTACGCGTGAGTGGAGAGTCTCCAAGCAAGCGGTAAGTGAAAAAACGGTGGGCAGGAATGATCCGTGCCCTTGCGGAAGCGGGAAAAAATATAAAAAATGCTGTGGTAAAAACGAATAGAAAAAACGGGCCCGCCGAATGTGCGGGTTCTTTTTTTGACTCTTTGGCAAAGCAAAATATGTTTGAAAATAGTAACCGGTGTCAATAAACAATTAGATCATATAGCAGGTAATTTTCATGAAACGCTATACTTTTGAAAGTAAAAAATATATAATAATGATGTAACTACTAACTATGGAGAAAAGCTTATGAAACGAGGAAATGGGATACTATTACACATATCGTCCCTGCCATCTCCATATGGAATCGGCACACTTGGAAAGGCTTCCTATGATTTTGTCGATGCTTTAAAAGCGGCAAAGCAGTCTTATTGGCAGGTTTTGCCCTGCACGCCAACCGGATATGCGGATAGTCCTTATCAGGGGACGAGCGCATTCGCCTATAACCCATATTTTATAGATTTTGATTTATTATATGAAGACGGTCTCCTCGAAAAAAGCGATTATGAAAAATATAACTTTGGCGCAGACGCGGCACAGGTTGACTATGAGACGCTTTTCCGGCTGAAATTTGACATTCTAAAAAAAGCGTTTCAAAAGGGCGCGCTAAAATATGCACAGGAATTTTCCGCTTTTAAAATTGAAAATTCGGCATGGCTTTTCGATTACGCATTGTTTATAGTGTTAAAGCGCAGCTTTCATTACCTGCCTTTCCAGCAGTGGGATGAGTGCGTTGTGCAGCGCGATCCGGCTGTGATTATGGAGCTTACGCAAAAGCATGAACAGGAGATAGAAAGCATCCAATTTATGCAGTTTCTCTATGAGCGGCAATGGTTTGCGCTGAAAAGATATGCGAATGAAAACGGAATCCAAATGATAGGCGATATCCCGATTTACCTGTCCGGAGATTCTGCGGAGGCGTGGTCTCATCCGGAATTGTTTGTAAAAGATGGAAGCGTGGCGGGAACGCCGCCTGACTATTTTTGTGAAACAGGCCAGCTTTGGGGAAATCCGCTTTATAATTGGGATTATATTCGTGCCCACGGGTATGAATGGTGGGTTACGCGCATGGCGCGCAGCCTCACGCTGTATGACGTTTTGCGAATTGATCATTTCAGGGGGTTTGAGGCATATTTTAAAATTCCGAAGGGTGGAACGCCTAAAGATGGCCAGTGGGTGAAAGGCCCGGCGGGAGAATTGTTTGACGCGATCAAGACAGCGCTTCCCATGCCGCCGATCATTGCGGAAGATTTGGGACAGATTGACGATAATGTCAGGGGATTTCTTGATTATTGCGGTTTTCCGGGGCTTAAGGTATTGCAGTTTGCGTTTGACGAGCAGGACAGCACCTATCTGCCGCATAACTATCCGCGCAATAGTGTGGTGTATACCGGAACTCATGATAATGATACCACGAGAAACTGGTTTCGCTGCGCAGATGAGGAAACAAGGGAATTTCTTTTTTCTTATGTGGGTAAGTGCACGGAAGAGGACGTAGTAGAGCGGCTCATTCGTCTTGCGATGATGAGCGTTGCGGATATTTCCATTATTCCTATGCAGGACATTTTGAATCTGGGGGCGGAGGCGCGCATGAATCATCCGTCGATTGCTCTGGGAAACTGGAAATGGCGCATGAAAGAGGAGCAATTCTCAAAACAGCATATCGACTGGCTGAAAAAATTGACGGAGACCTACGGACGGGCTGAGGAAGGGCATTGATGGCGAAAAGATTTCAAAAGGGCTTCTTGATCCTAGTGATGGCACTGATATTTATCATTGTGCCGACAACGGGCCTCGCTCAGACCAGCGAAGCGCAGGCGGGCGAACAAATAACGCAGGATGCGTTACAAATGCTGGAATATCTATCTTCTGGTGATCAGGAGGGGATATCGTCTCTGGTGACGCAGCAGGTGAGGGACGGATTATCGGCGGATGTCATCAGTAAGATGCGGGAATATTTCAAAGGGACCATACAGAATGCCTCCATATCAGAGATAACGACAGGAAGCCTGACGGGGCAAAACGGCGAACAGGTGGAGGCACGCAGCGCGGTTGTGACAGTGACAACCACGCTGGATGAATACCACGTCAACGTCGTACAGGTCAATATAGATGGAGACTGGCTGTTTTATAGGTTTAATACCGTAAATGCGAGCGATTATGCCGCGACACTGCCGGTCAAAAACGACCAGTCAGAGACGATGCAGGGAATCATGATCGCCTTGACAGTTGTTTTTTATGCGGTGATTGCGTGGGCGATTGTGGCATGCGTAAAGGCGAAAATCAAACTGAAATGGCTATGGATTATCCTGATTGGTCTGCTTTGCATCTGCCTGACGGTGGCAGGCAACGGTCAGGCGGTGAATGCGGGGATATCGTTTAGCATCTATATTGGAACGATGTCAAACGCTCTTCTTTACGCGAACGGAGGATATCAGTTAAACTTTTTGATTCCTGTGGGTGCGGTGCTGTTTCTGGCACTTAAGAAAAAGCTGGAAAAGAATTACCGCGAGCGGCAATTGATGGAAGAAAAAATGAGGGCCATGGCGCACAGAAATGCACAGGAGGCAGACGAAAACAGGGAAGCAAATGAAGATAATCCTGCAAAGGATTGAGAATAACTTTAGTACAACTAGGAAAATGGAGGGTAAAAGTATGAAGATTGATTTTAACCACATGATGCAGGAGAGCATTGGAGAGCATGGCATTACCAGTGCGGAAGTAAACAAAATGGCCGCAAAGGTGCCGTTGGTACACCAGAATATGTGTGCCAAGAAGGAAGCGATGGCATGGAGAAATCTGCCGTACAACCAGGATGCGATTGTCAGCGAAATCAACGGAGAAGCGAAGAGGATCAATGAAAATTTTGAGAACTTCGTTGTACTTGGAATCGGCGGAAGCGCGCTCGGATCAAAGGCGCTCTTTACAGGCGTAAAACATCTGAAATACAATGAACTCTCTCGCGAAAAACGCGGCGGAGCGCGTTTTTACGTTGTCGACAACGTTGATCCGGATGGAATCAATGCGCTGTTTGACGTGATTGACGTAAAAAAGACCTGTCTCCATGTTATCACGAAGAGCGGAAACACAGTTGAAACGATGTCTCAGTTTATGATCGTGCTCGACAAGTTGAAAAAAGATTTGGGGGATAACTTCAAGGATAATATTATCCTCACGACGGATAAAGAGTCGGGAATTTTAAAAAAGATTTCCAATCAATACGGATTCAAAACATTCACGGTTCCGGATGGAGTGGGCGGACGTTTTTCCGTTCTGTGTCCGGTCGGGCTTTTGTCCGCGGCGGTTCTGAACATTGACATCGCGGAGCTTTTCGCGGGAGCAAAGGAAATGGACGCTGCGTGCATCAAAGAAGATTTGTGGGAAAATCCGGCCTATATGTATGCGCTTCTTTATTGCACGGCAATGAACAAGGGCGTTAACATATCGGTTATGATGCCCTATGCGGACGGCTTGCTCAATATGGCGGAATGGTATGCGCAGCTTTGGGCGGAATCCCTCGGAAAACGGTATGGCAATGATGGAAGCATCGTGAACAAAGGTCAGACGCCGGTGCGGGCGCTGGGCGTTACGGATCAGCATTCCCAGATACAGCTTTACGCGGAAGGCCCGTTTGATAAAATCATTACATTTATTGACGTTGAGAAGTTTCACACGCAGCTTGCAATACCGCAGGCGCCGATTGACATGCTGGATGCCGCTTATTTGCAGGGGCAGACGGTCAATAAGCTCATTGCGTCTGAAATGCGCGCGACGGAATACGCGGTGACGCAGGCAGGGAAAATGAATATGCGGATCACATTGCCGGAAATGAGCGCAAAGGAAATCGGCGCGCTGTTCTTCTTCCTGGAAATGGCGACTGCAGCCGCAGGCGAGTTCCTTGATATCGATGCGTTTGACCAGCCGGGCGTCGAAGCCGGAAAAATTGCGACCTTTGCTTTGATGGGCAGAGAGGGATATGAAGAGAAGGCTGCCGAGCTAAATCAGGCGGCAGGAAAGGATGAACAGTTTATCTATACGGTATAAGAACATCTAAATCAGGATATTGAAAAGAGGCGATGATCAAGTGAAAGAAAAATTCTTGAAATATTTGCCGGAAAATGATATTTATTTGTTCAACATTGGCCAGGCGCAAAAAGCGTATGACTTATTTGGGTGTCACTATATCAGTGAGCTTGAAATGCACCGCTTTTGCGTCTGGGCTCCAAATGCCAGATCGATCAGCCTCGTTGGCGACTTCAACGATTGGGATGCCGCCGCCACGCCAATGGAACTTTTGAAAAACGGCGTATGGGTGGCCTTTGTCGCGGGACTCGAGGATGGCGATAACTATAAATATATGGTTCATGGCTATGACGGAAGTACGGTCTTAAAGGCCGATCCGTTTGCTTTTCATAGCGAGGTAAGGCCTCAAACGGCCTCCAAGGTATGGGATATCGGCGGCTATGAGTGGCATGATGATAAATATATTCAGCGCAGAATGAAAAAAAATGTGCTGAAAAATCCGGTTTCTATTTATGAGCTGCACATTGGCTCGTGGCGTACAAAGGAAGGATACCGTTTTCCAAGCTTTCGCGAGATAGCGGACGAACTTAGCGAATATGTGAGCGATATGGGCTATACGCATGTCGAACTCATGCCGGTTGCGGAGCATCCGTTTGACGGCTCGTGGGGCTATCAGGTGACGGGCTTTTATTCCGTGACCTCGCGTTATGGCACTCCGCAGGATTTCATGTATTTTGTCGATAAGATGCATGCGCGTGGTATTGGAGTGATTCTGGACTGGGTGCCCGGGCATTTTCCCAAGGACGAGCACGGGCTTGCCAAATTTGACGGAACGCATTTATATGAGCATGAAAATGTAATCCAGAGGGAGCATCCTCAGTGGGGAACGCTGATTTTTAATTATGGGCGCCCGGAGGTAATCAGCTTTCTTGTTTCCAATGCAATGTTTTTTATGGACCAATATCATATTGACGGCCTGCGGGTGGATGCCGTTACCTCTATCCTTTATTTGGATTATGCGCGCGACGGCTATTTTGTGCCCAATGAGGACGGTGGAAATATTGATCACCACGCGGTTGAAATGCTTCGCCGCGTGAACAGCGTGGTGCTGACGAGTTATGCGGGCACCATGACAATTGCGGAGGAAAGCACAGCCTATCCGATGATCACCAAGCCGCCATATGACGGTGGTTTGGGGTTTACCCTCAAATGGAACATGGGATTCATGCACGATACGCTTGCGTATATGACAATGGATCACTATTTCCGTCAGTTTGAGCATGGCAAAATGACTTTTTCCATGTTTTATGCATTTAATGAAAATTACATCTTAGCCTATTCCCATGACGAGGTGGTGCACGGCAAAAAGTCAATGGTTGATAAAATGTTCGGCGACTACTGGCAGAAATTTGCTTCCCTAAGGGCGCTATACGCTTTTATGTATGGGCATCCGGGGAAAAAGCTGATGTTTATGGGCGATGAATTTGCACAGTTTATCGAGTGGGATTATAAGAAGCAACTTGACTGGTTTCTTCTTGACTATGAATCCCATGCCGGAATGCAGCGGTTTGTCAAGGAGCTCAATCATGTTTACGCCGCAAATCCGGCGCTTTATGAAATTGACGACGGATGGGAAGGTTTTACATGGCTAAATGTTGACGACGCGGAAAGAAGCATTTTTGTTTTCATGCGCAACGCCGGAGAAGAGCATATCGTATGCGCTGTGAATTTTACGCCGGTCGTCAGGGAAAATTATTGGGTTGCGATGCCGGATGCGGGAGAGCTCGAGCTGCTGTTGTGCAGTGATGATACTGTTTATGGAGGCAGCGGAGTGATTCCTGAAATGAGAATCAGGACGCAGGAAAAAAGGGTGAACCAAATGGAACACAGCGCAGTGATGACGCTGCCGCCGCTTGGCGCGGTTTATTATAAATTCACCTTGAAAGAGAAGGGGATGACGAAAAATGTTTAAAAAGAGAAAATGTGTTGCAATGTTGCTTGCAGGAGGACAGGGAAGCCGGCTTGGCGTTTTGACGAAGCACCGCGCAAAGCCTGCCGTGACTTATGGTGGAAAATACAGGATTATTGATTTTCCGCTTTCCAATTGTATTCACTCAGGCATTGATACGGTGGGCGTTTTGACACAATATGAGCCACTGGAGCTCAATGCCTATATCGGAACGGGCGCACCGTGGGATCTTGACGGAATTACAGGCGGCGCGTTTGTGCTTCCGCCTTATGTGAAAGGCGAGCGCGGAGAGTGGTACAGCGGAACTGCAAATGCCATTTATCAGAATATTTATTTCATAGAGCAGTATAATCCGGATTATATTCTGGTGCTTTCCGGAGACCATATCTATAAGATGGATTATAGCCAGATGATCCAGTCGCACGAGGCAAATCAGGCGGATGCCACCATTGCGGTCATTGAAGTGCCGATGGAGGAAGCGTCGCGTTTTGGCATCATGAATACAGATGAAACAGGGCGGATTGAAGAATTCGAGGAGAAACCGAAAAAGCCAAAAAATAATATGGCTTCGATGGGCGTTTATGTTTTTAACTGGCAAAAGGTAAGGGACTATTTGCTTGCGGATTCCAAAGACGAAAAATCGAGCAACGATTTTGGGAAGAACATCATACCGAAAATGCTGGAAAATCAGGAACGGCTATATGCCTATCCCTACAAGGGTTATTGGAAAGATGTCGGCACCATCGATTCGCTTTGGGAAGCGAATATGGAATTATTACATGACAGCCCGGGGCTTAACCTGTACGATGATGCCTGGCGTATTTTTTCGCGCAACCCCAATAAACCGCCTCATTTTGTGGATAAAAACGCTAAAATCAAAAATTGCATGATCTCTGAGGGCTGCTATATCTATGGCGATGTGGAAAACAGCATTCTCTCAACAGGCGTTACCGTGGAGAAAAACGCTGTGGTGAAAGACAGCATTATCATGCAGGAAACGGTAATCAAAGAAGGAAGCAAAGTATTAAAGAGCATTGTGGATGAAGAGGTCGTCGTGGAAGAACATGCCGTGATCGGCGGAAAAGATAAGATTACCGTAATCGGAAGCAAAGCGGTGATCAAGGAAGGCGCGTCGGTTGAGGAAGGCGACAGTGTTCCGGCCAAGCGCGTCATAAAAAGTACGAAGGGAGGCGCCTGAGCTATGTTAAGAGATACATTTGGATTGATTTATGCAGGCGAACAAAATATTAACCTGAGGGAGCTTGTCTATCTGCGGACGGTTGGAGCGCTTCCTGTGGGCGGCAGATATCGCTCGATTGATTTTATTCTCTCCAATATGGTGAACTCGGGGATCAGGAATGTGGGCGTGATCGCGCAGCGGTCTTATCACTCCCTGATGGACCATCTGGGCTCTGGCAAGGAATGGGATCTTTCCAGAAAAGAGGATGGACTTTTTATCCTGCCGCCCTTTTCCAGCGCGGAAAACATGGGAACCTACCGCGGACTGATTGACGCGATCAAGGGAGTAATGGGGTATATTACCCGCTCCAAGCAGAAGTATGTTGTGCTTTCAGGCTCTTACACAATCTACAACCGGACTTTTGATGACCTTGTGAGCTATCATATCGATACAGGTGCGGATATCACCATGCTCTATAACCGTGAGGACGCAGATTTCTTCAAAGGGGAGCGCTTTAACGACACGAGGCTTCACGTAAACGATTCCGGAAGAGTAATAGACCTTGAAATCAATGCCACGACAAGCGATTCCTCTATGATCGGAATGGATACTTACGTGATGCGCAAAGATTTGCTGGAATATCTGGTAGAGGACTGCATGTCCCGCGGGAAGTATAACTTTGTGAGCGACCTTTTGATGAATAATCTGGAGCGCATCAAAATTATGGGGTATGAGCACGAAGGATATGTGGGAAGACTGCATTCGGTTGCGTCTTATTACAAGCTGAATATGGATCTTTTGAACACCGATATTCAGGAAAATCTGTTCTATAACGGAAATCAGGTGTACACGAAGATCAAGGACGAGGTACCCGCAAAATATATGAAATCGGCCCATGTGAAAAACTCCTTGATTGCAAACGGCTGCATCATTGAGGGCGAAGTGGAAAACAGCATTCTGTTCCGCGGCGTTTATGTGGGAAAAGGAACTAAAATAAAAAATAGCATTATTATGCAAAACAGTGAGATTTACAATAATTCGGATCTGGAATATGTGATTCTCGATAAGTCGGTGAACATTCGTCAGGGCAGGAGGTTAATCGGCGACGAAGGATTTCCTGTGATTATCCGTAAGGGGGCGATCGTATGAAAAAATGCAAAGTTCTGATTGCCGGCGCAGAGGCGACGCCGTTTGCCAAAACGGGAGGCCTTGCAGACGTCATTGGCGCGCTTTCGCGCTCTTTGGTGGAAAAAGGCGTTGACGCTCGCGTGATTATGCCAAAGCACGGCATCATAAAAGAAAAATATTCAGATAAACTCAAAGTGGTTGCCACCATGAATGTCCAGATGGGGTGGCGCAACCTCTATTTGGGGATCGAAACGATGCAGATGGACGGCGTAACCTACTATTTCATCGATAATGAGTATTACTTTGGTTACAGCATTTATAAAGGCGGTGAAGCGGAGGCGGAGCAATATGCCTATTTTTGCCGCGCGGTGGTGGAAGCGATTCCCTATCTTGATTTTGAACCGGATATCATCCATGTGAACGATTGGCATACGGCAATGATTCCGCTGCTTTTAAAGACGCAGTACATGGAAAAACCACAGGGGCGCGCAAAGACGGTGCTGACCATCCATAATTTGCAATATCAGGGTCAAATATCTTTCGAGCTTGCAAAGGATATATTAGGCGTTGACAACAAATATTTTACGACGGAATATATGGAGGCCTATGGAAGCGCGAACATGATGAAAGCGGGGCTTGTATTCGCCGATAAAATCACGACGGTCAGCCCTACCTATGCGTGGGAAATACTGGATCCATATTATGGACGGGGCATGGAAGGCATTTTAAATGCAAGAAAAAACGATCTGTATGGAATTTTGAATGGAATCGATACAGTGGAGTTTGATCCGCAGGCCGATCCTGACCTGGTGTGCCGGTATACGCCCAGCGACCTGAGCGGTAAATATGTGGATAAAACGGAGCTGATGAAAGAGCTTGGCCTCAAAGTAAGTCCCAGCACGCCGCTTGTGGGAATGGTGACGCGCATGACAGAGCAAAAAGGACTTGACCTTGTGCGCGCCGTTTTGGAGGAATTGCTATATGAGAACGTCGCGTTCGTGCTTCTGGGAAGTGGGGACGAGCAATACGAAAGCTTTTTCAGATACATTGCGGGGCGTTATCCTGAAAAGGCAGCGGTTTGTCTGGGGTACAGCGATCCGCTTGCTCACCGCATTTATGCGGGCAGCGACTTTTTCCTGATGCCTTCGCTTTTTGAACCGTGCGGTATTTCCCAAATGGTCGCGCAGCGATATGGCACGCTTCCGATTGTCAGGGAAACGGGCGGCCTGATTGATACGGTTACGCCATATAACATTTATACGCAGGAGGGAGACGGCTTTTCCTTCGCGAATTACAACGCGCATGACATGCTTAATGTGATTAGATTTGCCCTGACGGTATATCAGGATAAGACGGCGCTTGCAAAGCTGATTCAAAATGCAATGTCGATCGACAACAGCTTTGCAAAATCAGCGGGGCAGTATATGGAGCTTTATGACATGCTGCTTAGCAATGAATGATACTCATGATCAAAATGGAAAGGAAAATCAAAGCAATAAAGTGATGCAGGAACAACAGAAAAAATTTTTATCGAAGAAGGCGGCTCCGGTGGACGAGCTTCCCATGGAGGAACATCCTTTTTTTCTGGATGCCGCGGAAGAAGATGATGAAAAGGATCCTTTCGGTGAGGAAGCGGAAGAGGTAATTCAGGAAATCGCGCAGGAGCTTGACGGGCAGATATTGCCGGAAGTGCCGGATGAAGCGGTACATGTGGATGATTTTGTAATACCGATGCCATGTGAGAGGCCGCAAGCATCAGGAGCAAAGCAGGACAGTTTTTTTAGCTTTGAAGAGGATGCGGAAGAGGAGGCTGAGGAAGAGGAAATCTTTGCTGTTCTGGAAAGTGAACCGGAGGAAGAGGGCAGATAGTATGTGCAGCGATGCTCCGGTCAGTCGCCATGGATTGTGGCTTAGGACTGTAAAATTATTGTGAATCCGCAATATCGCAGCATCGATATGATATAATGGAGGATATAAGTGTAATAGGGAGGTTTTTTCATCATGGGATGTGAACTGACAAAAGAAGAAATAAAAGAGAAAATTCTTGGGAAGCTGAAGCGTAACTTTGGAAAAACGCTGGAGGAGGCAACTCAGGATCAGATATATCAATCGTGCGCGCTTAGCATACGTGATATCATTGTAGAAAAATGGACGGACGCCAACAAGCAGATGCTCAATCAGGGATTAAAGCGGCTGTATTACCTGTCGGCGGAATTTTTGATGGGTCGCGCGCTCGTCAATAATATGGTCAACCTGCATCTGCTAAAGGACTATCAGCAGGTGCTTACCGAAATGGGGCTTGTTCTTGAAAATATTGAAGAACAGGAAAAAGACGCGGGGCTTGGCAATGGCGGACTGGGACGGCTTGCGGCGTGCTTTCTTGATTCTCTCTCCACGCTTGATCTGCCGGTGACCGGATGCAGCATACGCTATGAATTCGGCCTCTTTAAACAGCGCATTCTGGATGGCGAACAGGTGGAGGTGGACGATAACTGGCTGGAAGGTGGAAACGTGTGGGAGATCGCCCGTCCGGAAGAACAGGTGGAAGTAAAGTATGGCGGAGAGCTTGAGGAAATCTGGACAGATCAGGGGCTAAAAATTAATCACAAAAACTATTACAGCGTGATTGCAATTCCCTACGATTATCCTGTAATGGGCTATATGAGCGAAATGCCCGCCACACTTCGTTTGTGGAGCGCACGCGCCAAAACGGGGCTCGATATGCATTATTTTAACCGCGGCGATTATTCGCGGGCCATGCAGGAGCGCGAGCTTGCGGAAGTCATTTCCAAGGTGCTTTATCCTGAAGATAATCACGAGCAGGGCAGGCAGCTTCGTTTAAAGCAATTTTATTTCTTTACGTCGGCGACAATGCAGCACATTGTGCGCCAGCATAAGGAAAACTATGGGGATTTGCATACGCTGCCCAACTATTTTACAGTGCAGATCAACGATACGCACCCCACGCTCGCAATTCCTGAGCTGATGCGTATTCTGATGGATGAGGAAGGGATGAGCTGGGAGGATGCCTTTGGCATATGCAGCCGTATCTTTAATTATACAAACCATACGATCATGTCTGAAGCGCTTGAATGTTGGGAAGAAGAGATGTTTAAAACACTGCTGCCCCGCATTTATGAGATTATCAAAGTACTCAATGACAAATTTTGTGATGATCTGTGGAAAATCTATCCCGGCGAATGGGATAAGATCAGTAAAATGGCAATTATTTCGTATCACGAAATCAGGATGGCGAATCTGTGTATTGCCGTGTGCAATAAGGTAAACGGTGTTTCCCAGCTTCATGGGGAAATTATTAAGGCGCGTACATTCAGGGATTTTTATGTGGTTTATCCGGATAAGTTTTTGGGGATTACCAACGGAATTACCCATAGAAGGTGGCTTGCAAAGGCAAATCAACCGCTGACGCAGCTTTTGTGCGATCATATCGGCGACGGCTTTTTAAAGGATTACAGGCAGATGGACCGGATTGAAGATTTGCTGGATAATCAGCAGTTTCTGGATGATTTCATGGAGGTCAAAAAACAGAATAAAATTCACTTGCGCGAGCATTTGAAAAGGACGCAATGTATTGAAATCGATGAAAATACGATATTTGACGTACACGCGAAGCGTCTGCATGAGTATAAACGCCAGCTTCTTAAGGTGTTGCACATTCTGCACCTTTACAATCTGAAAAAGGAAAATCCGCAGGCGCAGATTGAGCCGTGCACATTCCTGTTTGCTGCAAAAGCGTCGCCCGGTTATGTGCGCGCCAAGAATATTATACGGCTGATTTTGGCGGTGGCGGAGCTTGTGAATCATGATCCGGATACCAAGGATATTTTGAAAATCGTTTTTATTGAAAACTACAGCGTATCTGAGGCTGAGATGCTGATTCCCGCGACGGATATCAGTGAACAGATTTCCACCGCAGGGTTGGAGGCGTCCGGAACAGGAAATATGAAGTTCATGATGAACGGCGCGGTGACGCTTGGAACAATGGACGGAGCAAACGTTGAGATTTTTGATGCGGTGGGCGATGACAATATCTTTATTTTTGGAGCAACGGAAAAAGAGATCAGCCGCATGGAACGGTTTGGTACCTATAAGCCGGGCATGTATTACGAACAGAATACAGATCTGAGGTTGGCGCTCAACCGGTTGATTGACGGTTCTTTGAATATAGCAAACGACAGGCAGTTTTCAGACCTTTATCATTCCCTTTTGTTTGGAGATATGGAAAAAGCGGACAAGTATTATTTGCTTTACGATTTCGCTTCTTACGCGCAGGCGTATGAGCAGATTGTAAGCGCTTATGCCGACAAAGAGCGCTGGAAGCGGATGGCTGCGATAAACACGGCAAAATCAGGACGGTTTTCTTCGGACAGGACAATCAACGAATACAACGAAAAGATTTGGCATTTGAGGAAAATCGGCGAGATCAATTAGATAAAACGAGGGTGGGAAAATGCAGGAGATTGATTTTTCAAAGCAAATCATGCATGATTCGGCAAAGGAAAAATATCGCAAGCCGCTGGGAGCTGTTCCCGCGGGAGCGGCGGTTTCTTTGCGCCTTGCGGTGCGTGATATTTTTTTCAAAAGGATTTATCTGACCGTAGTAAGTAACGGCGTGGAAGATCACTTTGAAATGCATGAGGAAGACGGCGTGTGGTGTGCGGAATTTCAGACACAGGGAGAACCGCGCGTTGTTTGGTATTGGTTTTGCATTCAATTGGATGAAAATACAAATGTATATTATGGCGCCCATTCAGGGCAAACTAGCGGAGCGGGGCAGGTTTACTGGAATCCGCCGCCGCCTTTCCAGTTGACAGTCTATGATGAAGCGTTTACAACGCCTAAGTGGATGAAAGAAGCTGTGATGTACCAGATTTTTCCGGACAGGTTTGCGCGGAGCGATGATGGAACGTTTCAGCGTGGAGTGGAATACCACCGCGCTTTAGGACGCGATGTTTATGTGCACGAAGCATGGGATGAGCCGGTTGTTTATCAGGCGCTGGAGGGAAAAGAGCATTATAAGCCCTGCGATTATTATGGCGGAACGCTTCTTGGCATTGTAGATTCGTTGGATTATCTCAAAGAGATGGGAATTAGCGCTCTTTATCTGAACCCAATTGTGGAAGCGGACTCGAATCACCGCTATAATACAGGAGATTACCTGAGCGTGGATCCGATGCTTGGAACGCAGGAAGATTTCGAGGTGCTCACACGAGAGGCGGGCTACAGGGGAATTAAAATTTTACTGGACGGGGTGTATTCCCATACGGGCGACGACAGCGTTTATTTTAATCGTTATGGGAGATATCATTCTCTGGGCGCTTATCAGAGTCAGGATTCGCCCTACTATAACTGGTACCAGTTTACAGAGTATCCGCATGAGTATAAAAGCTGGTGGGGATTTGACACGCTTCCGGAAGTAAAAGAAACGGAGCAGGACTGGATCGATTTTATCATTGAAGGGGAAAACAGTGTTTTTAAAACATGGACACAGCGCGGCGCGAATGGGTTCAGACTGGATGTGGCAGATGAGCTGCCGGACGAAACCATTGAGCGGATGCGTACAGAGCTTAAGCATCTTTCTTCGGATAACGCTCTTTTAGGCGAAGTATGGGAAGACGCTACCACAAAGCAAAGCTATGGGAAAAATAGAACCTACGCGCTTGGCAGGGGGCTTGACAGTGTAATGAATTATCCCTTTGCAAAAGTGGTAACAGATTTTTTGATTGAGAAAACAGGGGCGGGCGCCTTGAAAACATTTCTGGTCGGGCAGAGTCAGAACTATCCGAAGGATATGTATTATTCATTGATGAATTTACTCTCCAGTCATGACATTGCCCGCATCCGAACGGTTCTTGCAACGAAAATAGACGCGCATTCGCTTTCGAGAGAACAGCAGGCGCATTTTGTCGTGTTGCAGCAGCAGGATGCCAACGGCTCTGAATTGCAGAGGCTGGCGGCAGGGATCCAGTTTGTTATGCCTGGAATGCCATGCGTTTATTATGGAGATGAAACGGGTGCGCATGGGTTGCTCGATCCCTTTAACCGTGGAACATTCCTTGCGGGGGATGAAGAGATGCGCGAGTATTATAAAAAGCTCGCTCAATTGCGCAATAAAACGGATGCTTTAAAAACAGGGCACAGCGTATTTTATTCGCAGGGCGAAGAGGTGATTGGAATTTTGCGTTTTTGCATAGACGGACAGGATGCATTTGGGAATTTGAAACAGGATGGAATGTATCTTACTCTCGTTAATCGGGCACAGGAAAGCAGAAGCATAGCGGTCGATCTTTTTGCGCAGGAAGAGTTAATGCCTCAAACCATAGTCGACCATTTCAGGGAACTGGAATTTGTGCGTGCGCAGTGCATGCTTTGCGCAGACGTATATTCCGTGGCCGATGGTCTTGTGGAAGCGGAACTTCCGCCAAGAAGCATCAGGATTTTGGAGATTGAGTGGATATGAAGTATAAGACAGTGCTATTTGATTTTGACGGAACGCTGATGGACACGAGTGCGGGAATACTTCAGTGTGCGGAAAAAACGCTTCGGGATATGAACGTAGAAATACCGGAAAAAGAAGTTTTTCGGAAATTCATCGGACCGCCGTTAAAGCTATCCTTTATGGATGTATGCAAAATGTCTGATGAGGATGCGGAAAAAGCAGTTATGCTGTACCGCGAAAAATATGCAGAGGCAGGAATGCTGATTGCAAAGATTTACCAAGGAATACCGGAACTGTTGGAAAAATTAAACAAAGAGGGAATTAAGTGCGCGGTGGCGTCTGTTAAGATGGAAAAAATCGTGCGCAAAACCATGCTGAGTTTTGAGCTGACAGACTATTTTGACGCGATTTGCGGAGCCTCTGAGGATACGAATATCAAAAGCAAAGAAGAAATTGTAAAAGAAGCGCTCAGGCGAACCAATTCAGCGCCGGAGGAAAGCATTCTGGTGGGGGACAGCGATTACGACGCAAAAGGTGCGCAGCTGGTAAACGTAGATTTTTGTGCAGTGCTGTGGGGATTTGGTTTTAGCAAAATTGAAGATGCGGCCAATTATGCCTGCCGCTATATCGCCCAGGACGTTTCATCTCTGGAACGGTTTTTATTGAAATAAAAGGTCCATATTTGGCAACATAACGCGCGCGTCATGCAACTTACCCAAATTGCATTGACGCGCGTTTTTGCTTTCTTTATACTGAACCTGCAAAGACAAACAACGCAAAGGAGGAAGAGTATGAAAGTGACTTTGGATATCAATCCAAACCATTCGCAGGAGGAAATCATAATCAAGTGCGCGGAACTGTCGGACGATCTTCTCAAGATTGTGGCGCTTGCAAGCACCACGCAAAAAAAGATAACGGGAAATATCGAAAAACAAACTTTTGTTTTAGAGCCATATGAAATCTATTATTTTGAAAGCATTGACGATAAAGTGTTCATTTATACAAAAAACGAAGTTTACGATTGCGCGCTTAAGCTGTATGAGATTGAGGAAAAATTTTCGGCAAGCAGCTTTTTAAGAGCCAATAAATCGACAATCATCAATCTTTCCAAAGTGCGTATGCTCAATCCGATTCTGAATGGAAAAATTGAGGTGGAGCTTGAAAATGGAGAGAAACAGATTATTTCCAGACAATATGCACCGGTACTAAAGGAAAAATTAGGAATTGGGAGGGAAAAAAGATGAAATCCAAACAAATGTTATTTATGTTTCTGAGCGTGTTTGCTGCGGCCTTTCTGATTGCGCTGACCATAACGACATGCATTGCGGTTGCAATGGGGGCAGATGCCGTTCCGCTCATAGAATTGAGAAATGATTTTATTATGGCAATATTCATTGCGGCGGTGCAGATGATTTGGGCAGGCTCGGATAGAGACAACAGAACCTACATCATTCGGACGATTGTGCATGTTGCCGTCTTGCTCACAGGATGCACCCTTTTGATGGTATGGTTTGGATGGCTGCCGCCAAGCAAATGGATTTTCTTTTATTACGCGGGCTTTTTAGTATCCTATCTCATTATCTGGGTTATTTTCTGGCGGGCAAACAAAAAAAAGTGGGCGGAGATGAACCAGAAACTTCAGGAATACCAGCAGGAAAAGAAAGAATAGGCCACAGGGCGATAGGCACATTGAGTATACGTATTTGGCCATAAAAAAAGGAGAGAGGGATTCTCTCCTTTTTTGTTGCTTGCATTTAAAGCTGCATCAGATTAAGGCCTATTTCCTCACTATACTGCCGGCTGATTTTTCCATCAAAAACAGTAATAAAAATTTCACCGGTGGCGCTGATTTGCGCGTCGTTCAGATGACCGGCATAAACGTTGCCCTTTTCGTCACTAAATACGGCGTGTATATGCAGATAAACCTCGCCATCCATTTCAGAAATATTGCCTGTGAGAGAGGCAAGCTCCAGATTGCCTTCATAATCGTGAGAAATATATTCTTTTGTGGGGAGTTTATAAACCCCAAGCGACGCTTTGGAGCAAGCGCCCAGTCCGGTGATCATGCCTGCCTTTACAGAGGTGATTCTTGTGCAGGCTTCTTTCAAACAGGGCATAATTTGGTCGCCCTTTTCAAGTCTGACAGCAATTGTTTGTCCAAATACTCTTAATTTCATATGCTATTATTCCTTTACGATAGATTCACTGCAAAGCCAGCAGGGCAGAGACGTACCGGCTTGCAAATATGCGTTCTTAAAAAGCTCAATCTGGCTGTCGATGCGCGCACATCCGCAGACAGACGGAAGCTTTTCGTAAATGCCTTTACCAACCTGGTGGCGGGCCTTTACAGAATCCTGAAACTGAAGCTCAAAGAGGTCGGTCACTTCCTGTTTTAAGTCAGGATCGAGAATGGGAACCGCAACCTCCACACGGCGCTCGGTATTGCGTGACATAAAATCAGCGGAAGAAATATATACCTTCCGGCGCTCCTCTGCGCCAAACATATAGATGCGGGAATGCTCCAGATATCTTCCGACAATACTCAAAATTTCAATATTTCGCGTTTTTCCGTCTGGGTCTACGTTCAGGCAGCAGATTCCGCGGATGAGCAAACGGATTTTAACGCCCGCGTCAGATGCCTCGATCAATTTTTTTATGATGTCAATGTCGCTTAGCGAATTGAGTTTAAAGGAAAGTTCGGCGGGCGCGCCTGATTTTGCAAGAGCAATCTCACGGTCAATATTGCGCAGAACAGCAGGCTTTAGGGTCAGCGGGGAAACCATCAGAATATCTGAATTTTCCACAAGGCTTCCCATGCAGAGGTTTTTAAAAACATCCTGTGCGTTGAGTGCGATATCCTCATCAGCCGTGATGAGGGATAAATCTGTATACAGCTTTGAGGTGTTTTCGTTATAATTTCCAGTACCGATTTGCGTTATAAAATTAACGTTGGAGTCATCACATTTCATGGTGATAAGCAACAGCTTGGAGTGTACTTTATAATCCTCAATGCCATAGATGAGCGAAGCGCCGGCATCCTGCAAACGCTTGGACCAATCGATGTTATTTTCCTCGTCAAACCGCGCGCGCAGCTCGACTACGGTGATGACTTCTTTGCCGTTTTCAGCGGCACGGATCAGCGCATCAATCACCTTGGAATTTCGTGCCACACGATAAAGCGTGATTTTAATCGAGACAACGTCCGGCCTGTCCGCGGCCTCTTCCAGAAGACGTACAAATGTGCGCATATCCTCATATGGATAGGAAAGCAGCAGATCTTTTTTCTGGATTTGCGGAATGATAGGGGAAAACGCATCGATTTTTGCGGTAGGCTGAGGCTTTAGGGGTGGATAAAAAAGGCACTGAAATTTATCATCCGTAAGGGTATCTCGCAAATCCGAAACAAAGGAAAGCACCGTAGGCATTTCGTTAAAGAAAATTTCATCGGCAGTAAGGTTCAGATTTTTTGCCAGACGTTTTGTGATGTCGTCGCTCTGGCTTCTTGTGATATCCAGACGAACAGGTTCCAGCTTTTTGCGTTTTTTGACAATGATTTCCATAATATCCCGATAAGACATATCATAATCAAAAAAAGCTTCATCCGCGTCGATATCCGCATTGCGGGTGATGGAAAAAATACTGCGCGATTCTACCTTGTGTTTGGGAAAGACCCTGCACGTAAAATGATAAATCAAGTCTTCGATCAAAGTGAATTTAATATATTTACTGGGCAGCAAAAGCAAGCGTTCGAAATAGCCGCTTGCGGGAATGATGCCCAGCTGCGTATTTCCGTTCTTTGATTTGAGCAATACGGCGATATAGACCGTATTATTTTGAAGAAACGGAAACGGATGGTGCTTGTCAAGAATGTGGGGGGAGAGAAGCGGCAGAACATTGCGCTCAAAATAGCGCTCCATAAAACGTTCCTCGTACTTGGTCAAATGTTTGCCTGACTTGTAGAAAATCCCATAATCTTCGAGCTTGTGCAAAATTTCAAGCAAGGCCCTGTTTTTTCTGGGGGTGAGAGTGCGAATTTGCTTGTTGATTGCTTTTAGCTGTTCGGTCGTTGTCATACCGGAACGCGGATCGATTTCATCTTTTTTCAGAAGCAGGCGATCATGAAGGCTTCCCACACGAACCATCAGAAACTCAGATAAATTGCTGTGGTAAATGGAAATAAAATTTAAACGCTCAAACAATGGATTGGATGAGTCCTCCGCCTCCTCCAAAACACGCTCGTTAAATTTCAGCCAGCTCAAATCGCGGTTGATCAAATGTTTATATTTGTTTTCGCCCATTTTGCTACCTCAGATATTCTCACTAAAATTGTTATACCTATTATAATACGAAACAAGCTGCAAAAACCATAGATTATACGAAAATTTTACAGTCTAAGGGATTATCTTGATAATGTATGTTAGAAACGCTATAATATTACAGTAAGATAACAGGGAAACGGAGAAATCATGAGCTTTTTTGCCAACATTACAGCGATACAGATTATCGGGCTGGTTTTGCTTGCAGCGGGTGCCGCAGTGAGCTTTGCGGCAAAACCGATTGCAGCAAAGTTTCGCTATGAGCATGCGGACATGGTATGCAAGTTTATTGGCCTTGGAGCTGCAATTGCAGGATTTCTCGTGTTCTTTATATAGCATCTGACAACCCGTACATGCAATATGAGCGGGGTTAATTTGATTATTTTCTGGAGGAAGAGCAATGCGCAAAGAGCTAGGCACAACTTATGATCCAAAACAAACGGAGGAGTCGCTTTATCAAAAGTGGCTTGAAAAAGGATATTTTCACGCGGAAGTGGACGAATCAAAAAAGCCTTTCACAATTGTGATTCCGCCGCCGAATATTACAGGGCAGCTGCATATGGGGCATGCGCTTGATAATATGATTCAGGATGCCGTGATCCGCACAAAGCGGATGCAGGGATATTCTGCGCTCTGGATGCCGGGGACAGATCATGCGAGCATTGCAACGGAAGTAAAGATTGTTGATGCGCTACGCGCGGAAGGCACCTCAAAAGAAGAGCTTGGACGCGAAAAGTTTTTGGAGCGCGCATGGGAATGGAAAGCCGAGTTTGGCGGAAGAATTGTGGAACAGCTGAAAAAGCTGGGCTCTTCCCTCGACTGGGAGCGCGAGCGCTTTACGATGGATGATGGGTGCAACAGAGCGGTGCGTGAGGTCTTTGTTCGCCTATATGAAAAGGGACTCATTTATCAGGGGAATCGTATCATAAATTGGTGCCCGCAGTGTATGACCGCGCTTTCGGATGCGGAAGTGGAATATGAACAGCAAGACTCCCATCTGTGGCATATGCGCTATCGCGCGCAGGATGGCGGGGAAGGAATCGTCGTTGCGACGACTCGTCCGGAGACAATGCTGGGAGATACGGCTGTGGCTGTGAATCCGGCAGATGAACGGTATCAGCATTTAATTGGCAGGAATGTGATTCTGCCGCTTCTGAATAAGCCGATTCCAGTCGTGGCTGATGAATATGTGGATATGGAATTTGGGACGGGCGCCGTTAAAATCACCCCCGCGCACGATCCGAATGATTATGAAGTAGGCGAGAGGCACGATTTGCCGAGTGTGCGTGTGATGAATGATGACGGCACCATGGCGGGCAATGCCGGAAAGTATGCGGGTCTTGACAGAGACGAAGCGCGCAAGCAAATCGTAGAAGATTTGAAGGCGTGCGGCGCGCTTGAAAAGATCGAAGATTACAAGCACAACGTGGGGCATTGCTACCGTTGCCACACTGTGATCGAGCCGATCATCTCCCGCCAGTGGTTCGTCAAGATGAAGGAGTTGGCACAGCCTGCGATTGAAGCTGTGGAAAAGGGCGAGATCAAGTTTGTTCCGGAGCGGTTTTCCAAAATTTATTTTAACTGGTTATATAACATCAGGGATTGGTGCATTTCGCGCCAGCTTTGGTGGGGACACCGGATTCCCGCATATACTTGCAAAAAATGCGGAAAGCTGATTGTGGCTGCGGATGAACCGGATACCTGTCCAGATTGTGGCGGGACGACCTTTTCACAGGATGAGGATGTGCTTGACACATGGTTCTCCTCCGGTTTGTGGCCTTTCTCCACGCTGGGATGGCCGGAGAAAACGCCGGAGCTTGACTATTTTTATCCGACAGATGTGCTGGTGACCGGCTATGACATTATCTTTTTCTGGGTCGCACGCATGATCATTTTCGGCATTGAAATGATGGGCGAAATACCGTTTAAAACGGTTGATATTCACGGCATTGTGCGTGACAGTCAGGGACGAAAGATGTCAAAGTCCTTAAACAATGGGATTGACCCGCTTGAGGTAATTGACCAGTACGGCGCGGATGCGTTGCGTTTTTCGCTTGCGGTGGGCATCAGCGCTGGAAATGATATGCGTTTTTACTGGGAAAAAGTTGAGGCGGCACGTAACTTTGCAAACAAGATATGGAATGCGTCACGTTTTGTCATGATGAATATTGAGGGTGATGTAAAGCCGGTTGATGAATCGAAGCTGGACATTGCGGATCAGTGGATTTTAGCAAAGCTCAATAGCGCAATCAGGGAATGCACCGACAGCATTGAAAAATATGATCTCGGTCTTGCGGCGCAAAAGATTTACGATTTTACATGGAGTGAATTCTGCGACTGGTATATCGAGATGGCAAAGCCGCGCCTGTATGGCGAGGATGACGCGGTAAAGGATTCTACGATCAGCGTGCTTGTCTATGTGCTCAGAAACACGCTGAAGCTACTGCATCCGTTCATGCCTTTTATTACGGAAGAGATATATACAAGTCTGCCGGATGCGCAGGAAACAATCATGCTTGGGCCGTGGCCGCAAGTAAAATATGACAGCGGCAATACGCAGGCGGAAATGATGAACGGCGTGATGGATATGATCCGTTCGATCCGCAATGTGCGCGCGGAGATGAATGTTCCGCCGAGTGTAAAGGTAAAACTCACCATTTTGACAAAGCATCAGGATGCGGTTGAGGCGTGCGTGGAGTATCTGAAAAAGCTTGCCTATGCAAGTGAGGTGGAGATTGTAACGGGCAAGGCACGGATTCCTGAAAACAGCGTTTCCGCCGTCTGTGCGGTGGGCGAGGCCTTTATGCCGCTTGCAGAGCTGATTGATATAGAAAAAGAGATTGCGCGTCTTGAAAAGGAAGACGAAAAGAATAACAAGGAAATTGAGCGTGCGGAGTCGAAACTTTCGAATAAAGGATTTACGGACAAAGCGCCCGCAAAGGTAGTGGAGGAAGAGCGCGCCAAACTGGATACTTATCTTGAAATGCGCGCCAAGCTTAGCGAACGAATTTCGTTCCTCACAGGAATGCGGCACTGATGCAATACGTGCATTTGGCGGGAACAAACGCAAAGGGTTCTACAGCGCAATATCTGGCGGATATTTTATCCGTGGGCCATTCCTGCGGGCTGTTTACATCACCACATATCATTTCGCCCTGTGAGCGTATGCGCATTAATGGGGAAATGATCAGTGAAACTGAATACGATAAGTATATGCAAAACGCAAGAGGTGACAAGAATAGGCACCTCTTTTGCGTTTGGACAAATGCGGCGCTTTCCTGGTTTGAGAACAGAAATGTGGAATATGCTGTGATAGAGACGGGCCTCGGAGGGCGATGTGATCCGACCAATATTGTTCCGGCTCAAATGCAGATCATCACGCCGATTAGTTATGACCACATGGCGCTTCTGGGACACACACTGACTGCGATTGCGCGCGAAAAATGCGGGATTATCAAGCAGGGCTCCATCGTGATTTCCCATCCGCAGGAGGAAGAGGCCATGCGGGTGATTCGCCAGACTTGCAGAGCGAAAAATGCGCGGCTGGTGGTGCTTGATGAAAAAAATATCCATATCAGAAAAGCCGGAACAGATGGACAAACGTTTGATTTCGTGCATGACGCACAGACCTACCATAAGCTTTGTATCCGTGCCGCCTCGCCAATGCAGGTAGATAACGCATGCGTTGCGCTCATCGCGGCAACGGAGCTTGGTATAAAAGAAGAGGAGATCCGCATGGGTTTGTCGGAAACAAAAATTCCGGCGCGCGTGCAGGTTGAAGAAAATATTATTGTTGACGGAGCACATAATCCGGCGGCGCTTAAGGAACTGAAAAGGACGATTCAAAAGTATTATAAAAACGCTGATATTACAGTCCTTACGGCTATCATGCATGATAAGGATATCTTTAGCTCAGTAAATGAAATTGAGAGCTTTGCAAGCAGGGTAATTTGCACCTGCGCAGAAAAAAAGCGCGGCGTTCCGGCAGGGGAACTGGCAGGATATTTCAAAAAAGCAAAGGCGATAGAAAACCCAGAATGTGCCTTTGACGAGGGAAGGAAAATGGCGGATAAAAAAAAGGGCATACTTGTGGTATGCGGTTCCTTTTATTTAGCGTCATATGCTGTTAAAATACTTGGCCTAAACGCAAAATAACATCTTTGTAGACTGGAATTGCGTTATTGCGCCAGTTGTCAATCATTTGTTTCGCTTCTGTCTTGGAGTAGACGATAGTGTTGATTTCAAAGATCGTGCGGTCGTGCTCCAGCACTTTCAGGATTACGCGGTATTCACTATCGGCGAGCTTGATATATTCGCCGATGAGTTGCGATTCCATCTCCAGATGTGTTCTGTTTTTGCTGAGGTAGCCGTCGATTGCATTCCGGAAGGACAGGCGAAGATCAGACTTTAAAACATCTAGCATTTTAGCGCCGGTTTCCGTGACGCCATAGGCGACAGTTTGCGGCGTTGCTCTGGAATAAATATGCTTGTTTTGTTCCAATTCAAACATACACTCTTTCAGGTCGAAATAGCCCATGAAAGAAAGCTCACTCATAATACGTACGATTTGGAGCTCCGAGAGCTCCAGCCCGCTTTTGTCGAGCAAATATAATAAAAGAAGCTTATTATGCGCAATACTTTGTTTTGGCTTGATTTCCATGCTGCTAACACCTCAACTGTATTATAGCATAATCCTCCTTTTTTAGAAAGAAACACTTGAATTTTGACGGAAAACCTGTATAATGAGAAAAGCAAAGGGGTTGTAACTCAGTTGGTTAGAGTACCACGTTGACATCGTGGAAGTCGCTGGT
>CAZQDA010000009.1:37174-50570 GCA_964592155.1 uncultured Christensenella sp. | reverse complement strand
GAACGAAAAAGTACACATTTTCATTCTAGCAGATAAGACTTTCCCCAGGCTTTGATCCGGCTGTCGTAGACGCCGCTTTGTCCGGGTTTGGGAGTGAAAGGCAGGATGGCGTAAAGCTCTACCGGCTGCGTTTCGCCCGTGTTGTCAAGCCCGTGCTTTACGCCCCGCGGAATAAAGATAACGTCTCCCGCGGCAACGTCGTGCCACTGCCCGTCAAGCTCCAGCCTGCACTTTCCTTTTGTGATAATATAGATTTCGTCATAATCGTCGTGTTTGCCGGCAGGCAGCAAATTTGCGCCCGCAGCAAGCGTCCCGTAATTCACCTGCATCTTCTCCGACTGCGAATTGGTATTGTCAAGCAGCATCCGCGATGAATAAGCGTCTCCGGTTTTGAAATTTTTTACATCAAATGTCTTTACAATCGTTCCCTTTGCCATATCCATTCCCTTTTCCGCCTTAAAAATCACGCGCAAATCCACACGTCCAGCCTCCGTCGATTGTCATCACGCTTCCGGTCATGTAACTCGCCTCGTCTGAGGCTAAGAACACCACCGCGCCTGCAATTTCATGGGTTTCGCCCGGCCTGCCCATCGGGATGTGCGACATCATCCGCTCCGCCTGTTTGGGGTCGGAATAATAAAGCTTGCGCGTTCCCTCAAAGATCACGCTGCCCGGACATACGCAATTGACCGCAATCGCGTCCGGCGCTAGCTCGATCGCCATTGCTTTGGTCAGATTGATCACACCGGCCTTTGCCGCGGCAAACGCGCAGGTATTGCGCACCGGCACCTGCCCCACCACGGAGCTGATGTTGATAATCCTTCCGCCGCCTATCTTTTGCATATGGTCGATGATGGGCCGCGAGCAATAAAATACGCCGTTTAAATCCACATTCAGAATTCCGTGCCAGTCACTTTCCCGAAACTCGTTGATCACCTTGCGCCCGTCGTTATCCACATTGATTCCGGCGTTGTTCACCAGAATATCGATCTTTCCATATTTTTCGATGGCTTTTTCCGCCATTTCCAGCATACTGTCACGCTTTGTCACGTCTCCGAAAAGAAAGCTGCAGTTTGTTCCGTCCGTTTCGGATAATTCCTTTGCCAGCGCCTCCCCTTGCTCCGGATTGATACCCGCAACAACCACATTGGCTCCTGCTTCCGAAAACTTCTTGCATATGGCAGACCCAATTGCGCCTTCCCCTCCAGTCACAATCACGGTTTTGCCTGTGAGATCAATGATCATATTGCTTCCCCTTTTATTTCCATTGTGTTCCAGTCACACAGCGGAGCCTTGATTCCCTCGCCGATTTCGTATCCCCCTGATACGGTCAGCGAAGCCCCCGTAATAAAGCTCGCCCAATCGCTTGCCATAAACAAAACAGTCCTTGCGATTTCGTCCGTCGTACCGCCTCTCCCCATCCATTGCAGTCCGTCGGAATACTGTTGGAACGCCTGCCGGTCAGGGCTTTGTTCCAGCGTTTCATAAAATCCCTCATTTTTGATGTGTCCGGGTTTCACTTCGTTCACCCGCACCCCATTGCGCGCCTCGTCAACCGCGAGCGCCTTTGTCATGGAATCAATCGCCCCCTTTGTGGAACAGTACATTGCCGCGCCCTCTTTTCCTGTCAGGCCGATCACGCTTCCTATATTCACGATATTCCCCTTTACCGCTCTGATATAGGGCAGCGCATATTTGCAAAACACATAATAAGCCACGAGATTGGTCTGAAGCAGGTTGTTATAATCCGCGAGGGTCGGCTCGTCTATCGGCAGCTGCTGCGGCCAATAACCCGCGCAGTTCACCAGAATATCAAGCCGTCCATATGCCTGCACTGTTTTTTCCACCATATTTTTGATGTCGTCATAGTTGGTCACGTCACAGCGGATAAAGCTGCATTCCGCTCCATATTTTTGTGAAAACTCACGCTCGTTTTCCTCTCCCTTTTCCTGGTTGCGCGCACCGAACACTACCTTGCTCCCCGCATAGCAAAACGCCTCTACAATCGACTTTGCAATGCCATACGTGCCTCCTGTCACCAAAACTACCTTTTCTTTTAAGCTTTCTTCCAGCGGTCTGTAAATATCCATAGTTTTTTGCACTTCCTTCGGTTGTTATTCGTCCTCTTTTTCATTGCAGTTTATCAAATGACTGCAACTGTATCCGCGCGATGCGCAGCGTTTGATTCATCTGCTCAAAATGGCGCGATATCAGCCACAAATTCCGCTTTTCCCTGAATCCCCACATTGAATTTGTAGACAGGTCCGCCCATATTTTCCGTATTTTCATAATCATAATCCGTCGGGATCACGGGCAGCCACGCCGGCTTTGCCGCTGTTGTCACATAAATATCCATGAGGTCTTCCCCGCCGAACATCACGGACGTCGTCTGTTTTGCGGGCGTCTGCAACACACGGTCAATGCCGCCGTCCGGTGCGTAACGCGTCACGCAGCTTCCATACCACTCCGCAGACCAGACATATCCCTGCGCGTCCACCGTAAGCCCGTCCGGAATCCCCTGATCATACGGCACGTCCACAAAAATGCGCTTGTTTGAAACCGCGCCCTTTTGCGCGTCATAGTCATACGCAAATATTTTTCTCACGCCTGTGTCGGCATAATATAATGTTTTGTTATCCGGCGAAAACCCAATCCCGTTTGAAAGGTGGATACCCTCGTCCAGAACCTCCATACTGCCGTCTTTTTCCATTTTATAAAGCTTTCCGAGCGGATATTCCTTGTAGGAATCATAGTAATCTGATCCAAACAAAAACCTGCCCGCCGGATCGGCAATCGCGTCGTTGCACGCAAGCCTTTCCCCCTCAAATTCATCTGCGATAAGCCGGAATCCGGTTTTGTCGTCCCACAAATAAATACCCTGCAAGGTAGAACAGACAAAACCGCCCGGCCGGTTCATGGCAAAGCCGCCTACGCTTTTGCCTTCAAACAAAAGCACAGCATTGCCGGAGTCATCCAACGTAAATACTTTTCCAGGTATCAAGTCGCACCAGTAAAATTTCTTTCTTTCAGCGTCCCAAACGGGGGATTCCCCGCATAAATAATCATCTTTCGTGACAATCTGATAGCTCTCCATTTTTGTCCTTGTCTCCTTTGACGTTATATTGCATGAAATAATCGATATTCCATTTCGTCACAATCTGCGGATCGATCAAAATATTTCCGTCATTATAATTCCTGTGCTCCGCGATGTGCTTAAACATGCACTCCACAACCATTTTTCCTTGCAAATACGGATTGCAGAACAGCGTATAATCAATTGTGTCGTTCATCACATATTCCTTGAGTTCCGGAAATAAATCGGTTGTGACCACTCTTATGTCCTTGCTTTTTCCCATTTTCAGCAGCGTCCTGCAAAAAGAAATCGAGTTTGCCGAGTTGAAATAAACGCCGCCCAGATCAGGGTAGGATTTCAGTATGCTTTGCGCAAACGCACTGGCGGTCTCCGGCTCGTCAAGATGGTTGTAAACGCCCACCACTTTAAGCCCTTTGAATGCCGCAACCTGCATAAACGCGTTTGTACTCTCCGTGTGTACCACGCCGATCGAGCTTCCGGTCAGTACTGCCACCTGTTTTTTTTCTCCTACCAGCAGGCCGAGCAACTCCGCCGCCATACCGCCGCACAAGGTTCCGTTGCGCCGCAGGGAAATCACGCGGTTCGTTCCTGAAATATCTGAAATAACGATCCCTACTGCAATCCCCTTTTCTTCAAGATAACCGAGCAAAGCGCTCATCGCGTCTTCGTCCCTGTGCGGCAGCAGTATAAGCGCATCCCTGCCCTGCTGCGCAAGCTCCTTCACTTTGTCGGTATATTCCTGCGCGCTGCATTCTCTTGGAAGCCGGATAATCTCGCCTTCCAGATTCCTGTCGGCAAGCTGATCCATCGCCTTTCGCATCCCGTCCTCCACGTCGTTGGAAAACGCAAATACGGAGCTGTATAGCACCGCCGAAACCTTGATGGGCTCCCTTGAAAGAGACGCGGCGACTGTGTTATATTTGTAGCCCATCTCCTGTGCCGCCTGCAAAATGCGCGCCTTAACCTCAGGCTTTACATTTATCTTTCCATTGAGCGCCCGGTTGACCGTAGAGGGGGAAACGCCAACCTTTTCTGCCAGTTGATAAATCGTAACTCTCGTCTTCATGCAGATGTCCTTTTCCATATAAAGTTTTCATAATAAATTTGGGGGGTATATTCGTGACTGTTTTGCTTGTGACCTCATTATACGAAAAAATGACATCGATGTCAATAACAAAATGACATCGATGTCAAATATTTTTCATGCTCTATCTTTTTCTAAAAATTTACTGCTGTGCCATCCGCTTTTCCATTGCCTCGGCAACCATCATATCCTTGATTTTCATGAGGCGCGCGGTGGAGCTGCGCTCGTTTTCGTCAAGTTTCATGGCAATATACTTGATCGTATCCTCATAATCCGGAATCATCACGTGTTCGAGCGCGTTGACGCGGCGGCGCGTCTTTTCTATCTCAGACGCAATGAGCTGAATCGATTTTTCCAGCTCCGCAAGACGCAGCATGTCCGGCAGGACATTGTAAAGGCTGGTGATCGCGTCGTCAAGGTCGCCGCTCGTAAAAGCATAACCATAGGAGTAGATGTCGCTCTTGTCCTGCGTCTTATAGGTCACGTCATAAACGGGCACGTTGACGCTCATAATGTTCTTTTCCCCAATGGAAAGCTGCGCGCTTTGCCGCGGAAGCATCAGCGCGGAGGTCAAAACCTCGCTCTGCATCACGGAATTGGCTACCACAAAACTGCGGTTCGCCCCGCGAATTTGCTCTTCCACTGTTTCACGCAATGTTCTTGACTCGCGCACGATATCCAAAAACTGGCGCATGAGCTCGTCCCGCTTATCTTTCAAGAGCTTATGCCCTTTTCGCGCCACCGAAAGCGCTTTTTTCAGCCTTGATAGCTCCATGCGGGTGGGATTCACCCTCAAAAGTGCCACGCCTGATCACCTCTCTCAGTTTTCGTCCGGATAGTATAAATCCAGATATTCCGTCTTAATACGCTTAAGCTCTGTCCTCGGAAGAATGCCCAGCATTTCCCAGCCGAGTTTCAGCGTTTCCTCGATGCTCCGGTCAGTCGCAAACCCCTGCGAAACATACTTCGTCTCAAACGCGTCCGCAAATTTTGCGTAAAGCTTGTCGATCTCTGTCAGCGCCGATTCGCCCAGAATCACCATCAGCTCCTTTGCCTCTTTGCCTCTGGCATAGGCCGCGAAAAGCTGGTTCATGGTGTTCGCGTGATCTTCGCGCGTCTTTCCCTCGCCGATTCCCTTGTCTTTCAGACGCGAAAGCGACGGAAGAACGTCGATGGGCGGCTGCACATTTTTGCGGTAAAGCTCACGCGACAGAATGATTTGCCCCTCCGTGATATAACCCGTGAGGTCGGGAATCGGATGCGTCTTGTCATCCTCCGGCATGGTCAGGATCGGGATCATGGTGATGCTTCCCGTGTGTCCTTCCAGCCTGCCCGCACGTTCATACATGCTCGCAAGGTCGGTATACAGATAGCCCGGATAACCACGGCGGCCCGGCACCTCTTTGCGCGCGGCGGAAACCTCGCGCAGCGCGTCCGCGTAGTTCGTGATATCCGTCATGATAACAAGTACGTGCATTTCCAGCTCAAACGCCAGATATTCTGCGGCGGTGAGCGCCATTCTGGGCGTGGAAATACGCTCGATTGCGGGGTCGTTCGCCAGATTGATGAACAGCACCGTGCGCTCCATTGCGCCCGTGCGCCGAAAATCCTCGATGAAGAAGTTGGATTCTTCAAATGTAATCCCCAGTGCGGCAAACACAACCGCAAAGTTTTCGTCTTTGCCCTTTACCTTTGCCTGCCGCGCGATCTGCGCCGCAAGATTGGCATGAGGCAGACCGCTTCCGGAAAAAATAGGAAGCTTTTGTCCGCGCACCAACGTGTTAAGTCCGTCAATCGCGCTGATCCCCGTCTCGATGAACTCTTCCGGATAGCTGCGCGCCGTCGGGTTCATGGGCAGCCCGTTGATGTCCATACGCTTTTCCGGAATGATGTCCACGCCTCCGTCAATCGGATGCCCCATTCCGTCAAATACACGCCCCAGCATATCCTCCGACACGCCCAGCTCGATTCCATGGCCCATAAAGCGCACCTTGCTGTTTTCAAGGTTAATGCCCGCGCTGTTTTCAAAAAGCTGCACCAGCGCGTTTGATCCGTCAATTTCGAGTACGCGGCAGCGGCGGATTTCGCCGTTTGCAAGCTCAATTTCTCCCAGCTCGTCATACGCCACGTCCGCGACGTCATGCACAAGCACCAGCGGGCCGGAAACCTCCTGAATGGTACGATATTCTCTTGGCATTTACAGTTCCTCCTCCGCTTTGAGTCCGGCGGTTTCCTCACGCATCTGCGTTAAGATGCTCTCATATTCCGCCTTCACCTCGTCCTCAGCCACATATTTAATTCTTCCGATGCGCTCGCGCACAGGAAGCTCTGATAGCTCTTCGATGTTTGCGCCGTTTTCCAGCGCTTTTTTTCCACATTCATAAAACTCCATAATCAGGCTGAGCATATCGTGCTGCTTATCGAGCGACGCATAGGTGTCCACCTCATGAAACGCGTCCTGATGCAGATAGTCCTCACGAATGGAGCGTGCAACCTCAAGCTTTAAGCGGTCTGCGCTCGAAAGCGCGTCCATGCCCACGAGCTTCACAATCTCGTCAAGCTCCGCCTCCTCCTGCAAAAGCTTCATGGCCTGCTCACGCAGCCTGCTCCAGTCGGCAGCCACGTTTTGATTGATCCACGTTCCCAGCGTATCCAGATATAATGAATAACTGGTCAGCCAGTTGATCGCCGGAAAATGCCGCCGGTATGCAAGGGAGGAATCAAGCCCCCAGAACACCTTTACAATACGCAGCGTCGCCTGAGAAACCGGCTCGGAAATATCACCGCCCGGCGGCGATACCGCGCCGATAATGCTCAGCGCTCCCTCACGACCCTCGGTACCCTTTGCCACCACGCGTCCCGCGCGTTCATAAAAGCTCGCCAGACGGCTGGCAAGGTATGCCGGATATCCTTCCTCACCGGGCATTTCCTCCAAACGTCCGGACATCTCTCGCAGCGCCTCCGCCCACCGCGAGGTGGAGTCCGCAAGCAATGCCACGCTGTAGCCCATATCTCTAAAATATTCCGCAATCGTCACACCCGTATAAACCGACGCCTCACGCGCCGCAACCGGCATATCTGACGTATTTGCAATGAGCACCGTGCGCTCCATCAGGGTCTTGCCGGTCTTGGGGTCTTTGATGTGCGGAAATTCATTCAAAACGTCCGTCATCTCATTTCCGCGCTCACCACAGCCGATGTAAACCACGATTTCCGCATTCGCCCATTTTGCTAGCTGATGCTGCACCACTGTTTTTCCGCTTCCAAACGGACCCGGCACAGCCGCCACGCCGCCGATGGAAATCGGGAACAGCGTATCGATGACGCGCTGCCCTGTCACAAGCGGCTCGTCCGGCTGCATCTTGCGCGCATAAGGCCGCCCGCGGCGCACCGGCCACTTTTGCATCATCGTGATCTCCGCTTCCGACCCGTCCGCTTTTTTGACCCTGCCGATCGCATCCGTCACCGTAAATTCACCGGCTTCAAGGGAAAGCAGCTCCCCGTCCATGCCATACGGAAGCATCACTTTATGCACCACCACTTCCGATTCGCGCACCGTGCCCAGAATGTCTCCGCCGACCAGCTGGTCGCCCGCCTTTGCGACTGGCTCAAACTTCCATTTCTTTTCCCTGTCAAGGGACGGAACATTGATTCCGCGCTTTAGGTTGGTGCCGATCATCCCTTTGATCGCATCAAGAGGGCGCTGAATTCCGTCATAGATGCTTCCAATGAGTCCCGGCCCCAGCTCCACGCTTAAGGGGCTTCCCGTAGACGTAACCGGAGCGCCGGGTCCGAGTCCCGACGTTTCCTCGTATACCTGTATGGAGGCATCGTCTCCATGCATTTCTATAATCTCGCCGATGAGCCCTTCCTCGCTGACACGAACCACGTCGAACATATCCGCGTCCCGCATACCATTTGCGATGACCAAAGGTCCTGAAACCTTTCTGACCACCCCGCTACTGTTACTCATATCTGCTCTCCCATCTGTTACCCACTCTATTTGTTATCGTTAAAAATAATATCAGACCCGACCGCCTGCTTGACATAATTCCTGACTGTTTCCATGGCAAATCCGCCCTCTCCCACAAAGGAGGGAATGGGCACCACTGCCGGCGTCATCACATTCTGGTAGCGCTCATATTCCTCCGGTATCGCCGCAATGAGCTGCTCGGTTACATAAACAACGCCATATTCGCCCGCCGCAAGCTGCCGCAGGCTCCTTCTTGCCTCTTCCGGATCATCCACCGGAAAAATATCCATTCCCAGAGCGGAAAAACCGCATATGCTGTCATAGTCTCCAATCACGCCGATCCTATACATACATCTCACGCAGCCTTTCTTTCAAAACATTTTTCGGAATGTGGTTCAAAAGCCCATACAGCACAATGCGCGCCGCCTGTATCTCTGCTTTTTTGCCAAACAAAAACGCGAGAAGCGGCTCGAATCCAAACGAGCTGTTTTTTGCGTTTTTCACATAATCCATCAGCATATTATCCGACCACTTCTCAAACTCGCTCATGGATTGCTCCGCGGCCTGCACCGCGCCGGCATACCCATATTCCGTAAAAACGGCCAGCACAGCGGCTCTGCCTTGCGCCGACGCTCCCGCAAGCGCATCCGGATCGATTTCTCCCGCCGAGATCAGGGATTCACGGGCCAGCTCTTTGCTCTGCCCCTCCCCTGCGGACCGGAGCGCGATTTTCATGTTGGACAGCATCGCCCACAGATCAATCCATCCCAAAAGGAAAGAATTTTTTGCCGCAAACGCCGCTTTGTGCATCGCCGCAAACGCCGCTTTGTCAATCAGCGACTCTGCGCGCCTGCCATCGTTTGTGCGCGCGAGCAGCTCATATGCCTCCTGCGCGCTCTGCTTTAAAAGCGGCGGCAATAATTCCATATCGTTTTCAGAAACAGCGTGATAAATAAGCTCCGGCTCCACCGTCACCGGATAAAGCATCAGAGCATCCCATTTTTCTCCGCTGAACACCGCTTTTAAAATCGTTTTTAAGTTCTGGAAATCATTCTGGTATAAAAGCACATCAATGGGCGCACCTTTGGGGCACGCCTGCCGCACTTCCTCCCATGCCTTTTCCAGCTCTTCTTTGAGCATTTCGTCAATCGCGCGTTTTCCTTCAACCGGATTTCCGTCGCCATATCCGCGCTCCGCAAGATAGCGCACCGCCTCTTCGGCAGTCGCCATACTAAGCATCTGGTCAAGATCCGCGGCTTCCAGCATTCTATTTTCCATCGTGCGCATATAGGCAACGGAATATGCAAAACGTGTGTCTTTCAATCGTTTTCCTCCCTTAAGCCTCCTGCTCCAGACAGGCGTTCACCGCGTCCACCATGCGGCTGCGTTCACTCTCAAAAATGCTTTCCAAAGAACAGTTCTGCTCTATCTTTCCATAGACGATCACAAAACCGTGCGCGATTTTATCCGTGCTTCCCGCAAGCTCCACACCGCCACCCTGCACAGCCGCCGCAATTCTTTGCATCCAGCCGTCAGGCAGACGATCATAATCCTTTTTCGCAAAATAAAGCTTGCCGTTTCCCGGCTGCACATTCCGCTCAAAAAGCCGCTGCATGAGGTCAAAATAGTCACTCTCGGGCAGGGACAATATTTTGTCTTTTGCCTCGCGGATCACATCTTCCACAAGCGCGCTCTTGGCCTTCAAAAGAGCCTCTTTTCTCTGCCGCCTGTTTTCAGAAGCATACCGCGCAAGCACATTTTCCGCTTCCTTTTGGGCCAGCTCCTCCGCTTTGCGGCTGTGCTCTTCACGCTTTGCGGCTGCATTTTGTTCTATTGCGGCTGCCTGCGCTTTTGCCTGACTCAGTATTTCCTCAGCCTTTTCGCCAGCCTCCCGGCTGATCGTTTCAACGATCCTGTCCATACCGCTCATTTTGTTACCCTCACGCCATCGCGCCTGAAATATTGATTACCACGAGGAAGGATACGATGAACGCCAGCAGTGCATAAAGCTCTACCAAAGACGCGGCTACGATTGCCTTTCCGCTTTCTTCCGGCTTTTTCGCAACGATGTTCACGCCCGAAGCGCACACGCGCCCCTGCGCAACCGCGGAGATCAGGCCGCCCACCGCCATGGGTACGCATGCCGCAAGGTAAGCAAGCCCTGTCGGCGCGTCCGGCACATTGCCGCCCAAAACACCGATATTCAACAGCACCATGATTCCCACAATCAGGCCATAAAGCCCCTGTGTGCCGGGAAGCAGCTGCAATACCAGCAAGCGCCCGAATTTACTCGGATCCGTCGTAATAACTCCTGACGCCGCTTCGCTGGCAATACCTACGCCAAGGGCGCTGCCCGCTCCGGCAAGCCCTACCGCAATCGCGACTCCAACCAATGCATAAAACATTCCAAATTCCATAACCACTTACCTCTTTCTCATTGTTCTTTGTCTGAAAATCTATAATATTTGGTATCCATTTCAAACGGGACAAATTTTCTTCCGCCACCGTCATAAAACTTACTGAAATATTCAACGTATTGCAAACGGTTGGTGTGCACATACGCGCCCAGCATGTTGATCGCAAAATTGACCAGATGCCCCACAATGAATACCAGTACGACAATAATAAGCGCGAACGGCGAATTCCCGAACACCAGCTCGCCGAACACAGGCCCCAGAAGATTAACCACACTCGCGATGACCCCCGTCGTAAGCCCCAGCGCCATCAAGCGCGAGTAGGAAAGAATATCGCCGATGTAGCTCGTGATGTCATAAATGCCCAGAATCCCGCCAAAAATCTTCATGATAATATTCTTATTGTGCCGCCCGTGCGTACACACAAGCAGCGCCAGTCCGCCCACCGCGCACCAGATGCCAATGTTCATCACCACAGGCCCCGCAACGGAAGCGCCCAGCGCCAGCACGCCAAGTCCGCCCAGAATAATAATCCACGAAAGCGTATCGCATACCGCGCCCACAATATCCTTTTGCTTTATCTGCTGGTAGAATTTCACGCCAAGGCCGATGCACACGTGCACAAGACCAATCGCAACGCTGAAAATCAGCAGGTTCAGCGGTTCTTTTACCGGGTCGAGCCACAAGGGCTGCAGCCGCATCGCGCCGTCCGAAAAGACCGTGATGGCATCGCCGAAAAAGCTGCCGTACATAAGCCCCCAGAATGTCGTCGAAATACCGCAGAAAAAGAACATCTGGAACATCCTGCGCTTGTGGGGCTCCAAAAATTTGCCATACCCCAAAAGCCCGCAGGCAATCATCACCATCAGTCCATAGCCCGCGTCCGAAAACATCATTCCAAAGAAAAAATAATAGAAAAACGACATGATGGGCGTAGGATCAACATCCGTGCCCCCCGGCATGCTGTACATCTCCGTGATGCCCTCCACCGGCCGCGCAAACGCATTATTTCGAAACGCCTCCGGCGCTGCCTGCGGATCATCCGGCTCGCTTAATTCCACATAAGTTTCATAATGGTGTTCCAGCGATTTTTTCACCTGCTCGGCATGCGTCTTTAGCACGTAGCCCTTAAGGACAAACGTATGCTCGCTCACGCCAAGCTGTGCAACCGCCTGATATTTTTCCTTGCGCAATACAAGGTGATCGTAAAGCAGCTTGATTTCCTTACGCTTTGGCGCAAGAGCCGCAATCTTCTTTTCCAGCGCCTTACTCTCCCGTTTGAGCTCCTCGCGCGCTTCCTGCAGCACCTGAAGCTTTTTTTCAGGAATATGGTGGCTTAAGCTAAAGGACGGTTCCTGCAGTCCCATTTCCTGCAAACGGGACAAAACCTCTTTCTGGTCTTCCTTTAAATAGGCCATCCACAGGGTCGTATGTTCTTTTCCGGCCTGTATGATTTCAAAATAAACAAGCCCGGGCTGCTGCGCACACAGCGAGCGCTCTATTTGCTCTTTTGTCCATTCCCCTGTCAGGATTCCGCTTTTGATAACCGTTCTTACCGTCTCTGTGACCTGCATGGGCACGTCCAGCCCGACATAAGGACGCAGCGCAATTTGCTTTGCGTCAATTTTACGAATATTTTCGGCATTCTCATGTATTTGCTCTGCGTAACGCACCACGCCAAGCGCGGTTTTGAGCGCCTGCTCGCTCTCCGATTCCTTCATGCTATATAGGCTAATCGGCAATTCTTCACGCGACGAAAAGAGCCCCGTCTTTTCCGGCGCATATTTGTCCAGAATGTCAATCGCGCGTTGCGTGGAATTGATATAAGAATCAAATTGCGATATCCGCTGCGCCGTTTCTTCCCTGCGCAGTCCCTCGTCTTTGATATCCCATTTGGATAATTCGATCACGCCTTTTTTTTGCAGCGTCTCCAAAATTGGCTTTCTTTGCGAATTCAGGCCGTATATGGTTATCTCTTTTGATTTAATGACAGCCAACTCTTTCCCTCCTCCGGCTTATCTGCCCGCAACGATATCGATCACTTTTTCCACTGCGCGCTCCCTGCGGTCTTCCAGTTTTCCGGTCAGCTCGTCTGCCATCCGCCGCGTTTGCAGCGCAAAAGCCTCCTGCTCCGCCTCCGCCTGCGCACGCGCCTCCTGTCTGGCGGTTTCGAGCCTTAAAAGAGCCTCTTCTTCCAGCGAAGCCTCCCTGCCTGCCGCCGCATTTTTTGCGTCAGAAATAAGACGCTGTGCATCTGCGTGCGCCTTTTCCACCGCTTTGCGGGCATTTTCCTCGGTTTCCCTGATGATTTCTAGTGCCTCTTTTGCCATGCCATCACCTCATCCGGTTTTTATTCATATTTTAAATGTATCACGAAATCAGGCTTGTTTTCCTGACTCTATGAACGATTTTCCCGCCTTGCGTCCGGCCTCAAAAGCCGTACGGCGCGTTCATTAACTTTACATTATCATAGTTCCGCCCGCTTGACAAGCAAAACTACCCTTCCTGCATACTGTTTTTCTTTTATTTGGTATTGATACTCTTTTTTGTTTCGCCTTAAACCGGAAAAATTTTTTTGTTGTTTGAATACAGCCGTTTTACGCCCGAAACCGTTGCAATCTGTAGAAATTTCTTCTATAATAAAAATCACAATCTAGACATTGCCTTAGTTTTCTTCTTTTGACGATTGGGGGCAAACCAGTGGGTACATTCAAAAGAGCTTTGCTCTATCTTTCCAGAAAAAAATCCAGAACGTTGATTCTTTTTCTCATCCTGTTTGTAATGGGCCTGTTTATGCTCGTGGGCTTATCCATCCGCGCCAGCGCGGAGCA